>NZ_JANPCD010000148.1:0-19191 GCF_031430775.1 Sandarakinorhabdus sp.
AGAGCAGTTCATTCTCGAGGAACACGACCGGATCCTCGCTGCGGATCGCGGCCTTCAACAAACCCTTGGCGTCGGCCGCGTCATAGGGCGCGATGACGACCAGCCCGGGGACGCTGGCGTACCATGGCGCATAATTCTGGCTGTGCTGCGCGCCGACGCGCGTGGCGGCGCCATTGGGACCGCGAAACACGATGGGGCAGCCCAGCTGGCCGCCAGACATATACAGCGTCTTGGCGGCGGAATTGATGATGTGGTCGATGGCCTGCATGGCAAAGTTGAAGGTCATGAACTCGACGATGGGTTTGAGGCCGCCCATCGCCGCGCCGGCGCCCAGGCCGGCAAAGCCATATTCGGTGATCGGGGTGTCCACGACCCGCTGCGCCCCGAACTCCTCGAGCAAGCCCTGCGTGACCTTGTAGGCGCCCTGATATTCGGCAACTTCCTCGCCCATCACGAACACTTCGGGCGTGCTGCGCATTTCCTCGGCCATGGCATCGCGCAAGGCTTCGCGCACTGTCTGGCGCTTGGTGGGGCCGGTCGCCGCCTGCGGAGCTGCGGCAGCAACCGGCGCCGCAGGAGCAATCGGCGCAGCGGGTGCAACAGGCACGGCTGGCACAGCCGCCGCCGCCGGTGCGGTGACAACTGCCGGTGCCGGCTTGGCCGCCGTTTCGCCTTCCACCGCGATGGTTGCAATCAGCGTACCGACCTTCACGCCCTCACTGCCGGCCGCGACATGCAGCGCCGCCACAACGCCGTCATCATCGGTTTCCAGTTCCATCGTCGCCTTGTCGGTTTCGATTTCGGCAATCACATCGCCGGCCTTGACGGTATCGCCAACGCCTACCAGCCATTTGGCCAGCGTGCCTTCTTCCATGGTCGGCGACATGGCGGGGAGCAGGATATCGGCCATCAATAGGTTCCCACCAGCACATCGGTCATCAGTTCGGACAGCGCCGGTTCGGGCGCACTTTCGGCAAAGTCCGCCGCTTCGGCAACCTGGTCGCGCACTTCGCGGTCGATGGCCTTCAATACCGCCTCATCGGCATGGCCGCCTTCGAGGATCAGCTTCTTCAGCCCTTCGATCGGGTCGGATTTTTCGCGCATCGCCTGCACTTCTTCGCGGCTGCGGTATTTGGCCGGGTCGGACATGGAATGGCCGCGATAGCGATAGGTTTTCATCTCCAGCAGCAGCGGGCCTTTTCCGCTGCGCACCCATTCGACCGCTGCTTTTGCCGCCCCGCGCACCGCCAGCACGTCCATGCCATCGACCTGCAGGCCCGGCACCCGAAAACTTTCGCCGCGCCGGTACAACTGGTCCTCGCTGCTGGCGCGGTTGACACTGGTGCCCATGGCGTATTGATTGTTTTCGATGATGAAAATCACCGGCAGCTTCCAAAGCTCGGCCATGTTGAAGCTTTCATAGACCTGGCCCTGGTTCGACGCGCCATCGCCGAAATATGTCACCGCGATACCGCCATCATTTTTGTACTTGTGGGCAAAGGCCAGGCCCGTGCCCAATGGCACCTGCGCCGCGACGATGCCGTGCCCGCCGTAAAAACCGTGCTCGACGCTGAACATGTGCATCGATCCGCCCTTGCCGTGCGAAATGCCAGCCGCCCGCCCGGTCAGTTCGGCCATGACCACACCCGGCGCAATCCCGCAGGCCAGCATGTGGCCATGATCGCGATAGCCGGTGATAACGCTGTCACCCTTGTCCAGTTCGGCCTGCATGCCGACCACAACTGCTTCCTGGCCGATGTACAAATGGCAGAAGCCGCCGATCTGGCCCATGCCGTACAATTGCCCGGCGCGTTCTTCAAAACGGCGGATCAGCACCATCTGGCGGTACATATCGAGCAATTGCGCTGGCGTAGCGACGAACCGATCAGGTTCACCAGGACGCGGCCAATCCACGCCATCAGCGCGTGACTTGCCCTTTGTGAGTGCGGATCGAGCCACAGTTGAGGCCTTTCAGTAGCAGACATCCGGTATAAAGTGTCGCAGGCATGACCCGCAACCCGGCATCGCAAGGCTGCAACCGAAACGGTTAATTGTTGGGGACAGGGACGATCACTTCGTCAGGCCGGACCATGTTGAGGTTGCGGCGCACCAGTTCATCGGCAAGATCAGGATCGACTTTTCGCGGATCGAGCAGCGCCACCTGCCGGGCCAGTGCCGCCTTGGTTTCATCGGCGCGCGTCGTTTCGGCCAGCAACGCCTGGCGCTGCGCCTGATACTCCCGCCAGGCCATCAATCCTGTCGGTCCGGTCACCGCCCGGCTGACAAATCCGATTGTGAGGACAAGGCAAAGCGCCGGCAGCCAAATGACGCGGAAAAGTTCGCGGATGCTGCTGCGGCCCTGCATATCCTATCATTAGGACAAGGGGCGGGCCGCCACAAGGCTGCAATGGTGCAAAATGCCTGCTATGCGGTTGTGCAATTGCATCAGAATGCACGTTTGGGGAGTGAAGATCATGGCCGCCATCAACTCTGTTGTCGATCTGGGCCGGGACGGCGATGTCGCTGTCGTCACCGTCAATTCGCCGCCGGTCAACGCGCTGTCCGCCGATGTGCGCGACGGGCTGGCCGGCGCGTTCGCCGCCATTGCGGCCGATGCCTCGTTCAAGGCCGCCGTGCTGGTCTGCGCTGGCCGCACCTTCATTGCCGGCGCCGATATTTCCGAATTCGGCAAACCGCCGCGCGGCGCCTCGCTGCATGCCGTGCAGGATGCCATTGAGGGCGCGCCGGTACCAGTGGTGGCGGCCATCCATGGCACGGCATTGGGCGGCGGGCTGGAAGTGGCCCTGTGCGCGCATTACCGCGTGTCCGATGCCAAGGCCAAATTCGGCCTGCCCGAAGTCAAGCTCGGCCTGCTCCCCGGTGCCGGCGGCACGCAGCGCCTGCCCCGTGTCGTCGGCGCGCAAAAGGCGCTGGAGATGGTCACATCCGGCGCGCAGATGGGCGCCAAGGACGCGCTGGCAGCCGGACTCGTGGACGAAGTCATTGACGGCGACCTGACAGCCGGCGCTATCGCCTTTGCCTGCCGCGTTGCCGCCGAAGGCCGCCCGCTCAAGAAAGTGCGGGACGACAATAGCAAGCTGGGCGGCGACGCCGCCAGCCTGGCGCCGATGTTTGCTGCATTCCGCGCCGCCAATTCCCGCGCCTTCAAGGGCTTCGACGCGCCCGAAGCCAATATCAAGTGCATCGAAGCGGCTGTCGCCCTGCCCTTCGCGGACGGCATGCGCGTCGAACGCAGCGAATTCATGAAGCTGATGGGCGGACTGCAATCCGCCGCGCAGCGCCATGTGTTCTTTGCCGAACGCGCCGCCGCCAAGATCGACGGGCTGGCCCCCGATATGCAGGCGCTTCCGGTCAAAAAGGTCGGCGTCATCGGTGCCGGCACCATGGGCGGCGGCATTTCCATGAACTTCCTGTCGGTCGGCTTGCCCGTCACCATCGTCGAAATGAAACAGGAGGCGCTGGACCGGGGCGTCGCCGTCATCCGCCGCAACTATGAAAACAGCGCCAAGAAGGGCCGCTTCAGCATGGACGAGGTCGAAGCCCGCATGGGCCGGCTGACACCTTCGCTGAGCATGGAAGATCTCGCCGATTGCGACCTGATCATCGAGGCTGTGTTCGAAAACATGGCCATCAAGAAGGACATTTTCGGCAAGCTCGACAAGATTGCCAAGCCCGGCGCCATCCTCGCCAGCAACACCCGCTATCTCGATGTCGATGAAATCGCCGCCGCCACCACGCGGCCGCAATCCGTCGTCGGCATGCATTATTTCTCGCCGGCAAACGTCATGCGCCTGCTCGAAGTGGTGCGCGGCGAAAAAACCGATCCCCAGGTGCTCGCCACCGCCATGGCCATCGGCAAGGCCACCGGCAAGATCGCGGTTGTGGCCGGCGTCTGCCACGGCTTCATCGGCAACCGCATGTTGGGTGAACGGCAAAAGGAAGCCAACAAGCTGATCCTCGAAGGCGCAGCACCCGCCGATGTCGACCGGGTGCTCACCGATTTCGGCTTCCCCATGGGTCCGTTCCAGATGAGCGATCTTGCCGGGCTGGATATCGGCTGGTCGGCGGATACCTCCAAGGGCGAAACCGTGCGCGACCGGCTCTGCGAAGCCGGTCTGCGCGGCCAGAAGAACGGCCGGGGTTTCTATGTCTATGACGAAGCCCGCAACCGCACGCCCAACCCGGAGGCCGTCGCCATCATCGACGCCTATGCCGCCGAACGGGGCATCAACCGCCGCAACATCGACGATGCCGAAATCCTCGAACGCTGCCTGTATCCGATGGTCAACGAAGGCGCGAAAATCCTCGCCGAAGGCAAGGCCCAGCGCGCCAGCGACATCGATATCGTCTGGATCAATGGCTATGGCTGGCCCGTCTATCGCGGCGGACCAATGTTCTGGGCGCAGAACGACGCGGGCCGCGACACCATCGCCGCCGCGCTGGAAAAAATGGGCAAGGACGTGTCGCCGATGCTCAAGGACGGCTGGAAATGAGGGTATTTCTCGCGGCGTTCCTGCTGGCAGCGCCAGTGCAGGCGCAAAGCCCGCCGACCTATCAGGCGCCGGATTATGCCAACCCGGCCAGCTGGCTATGCCAACCCGGCCGCACCGATGCATGCAGCGGTGACATCACGGCGTCGGTGGTTGCCGCCGACGGCAGCGTGAGCCTAGCGGCCGCGCCGCCAGCCAAGGCGCCGCCGATCGACTGTTTCTATGTCTATCCCACCGTGTCCACCGATGCCACGCCCAACAGCGACATGACGGCCGATCCGGCAGAAACCAGTGTCGCGCAAATCCAGTTCGCACCGATGCGCGGCATCTGCCGAACCTTTGCGCCGCTGTACCGCCAAGTGACACTGACGGCCTTGCGTGACCGCATGACCGGCAAGGGCGACACTGCCGACCGCGTCATGGCCTATCGCGATATCGCCGCGGCCTGGGCGCATTATCTCGCCCATGACAACAAGGGGCGCGGCGTCATCCTGATCGGACATAGCCAGGGCAGTGGCGTGCTGAAAATGCTTATCCGCAATGAAATCGAGGGCAAGCCCGCCGCAAGCCAGATGATCTCCGCCTGGCTGGCTGGCACCAATGTGCTGGTCCCGCAGGGCCAGAGCGTCGGCGGCGACCTGAAATCCACGCCGCTGTGCACCAACGCCGAACAGACTGGCTGTGTCCTCGCCTGGGTGAGTTGGCGCGACGAGCAGCCCATCGGCCCCACCAGCCTGTTCGGACGGACGACCCAAGCGGACATGGAAGTCGCCTGCACCAACCCGGCTGCGCTTGGCGGCGGCCGGGCGGGCCTGTCCGCGCTGTTGCCCAATCGCAGCGCCATTGTCGCCAACAGCGCAGCGGCCCCGAAATGGGCAAAGGGCCGCAACATTTATACGCCCTTTGTGGCCCTGCCCGGCTTGCTCGCTGGCGAATGCATGCGCCGCGACGGCGCCCATGTGCTGAGCGTGGCGACCGTGGCCGATCCTGCCGATCCGCGCACCGACACCTTCCCCGGCGATGTCGTGGTTGACGGGCAGGTCAGCCCGGCCTGGGGGCTGCATCTGGTCGACATGAATGTCGTGATGGGCGATCTGGTCACGCTTGGCCGCACACAGGGTGCGGCCTGGTTGCAGCAACAGCAGCGCCTGCGGCAAAAGAGTCTGTAACCGTTCGGGGCCGCCGCCGCGTATAAGATGGCATGATCCACCGTCGTTCCCTGCTCGGCCTTGCCGGCCTCAGCTTCGCCGCCCTGCCCTTTGCGTCGGCCTTTGCCGCCACGGCACGCTTTTCTTTCGTGCTGTCAGATAGTGAATGGCGCAAACGGCTCGGCGCCGACGCCTTTGCCGTGCTGCGCACCGAAGCCACCGAGCGCCCGTTCACATCGCCGCTCAACAATGAAAAACGGGCCGGCACGTTCGTGTGCCGTGGCTGCGCCCTGCCGCTGTTCAGCTCGGCGACCAAGTTCGATAGCGGCACCGGCTGGCCCAGTTTCTGGCAGCCGATAGCCAAAACCGCCATTGGCGAAACCCGCGATTCCAGCCTGTTCATGGTACGCACCGAAGTGCATTGCAGCCGCTGCGGCGGCCATCAGGGCCATGTCTTCGACGACGGCCCGAAACCGACTGGCCTGCGGTATTGCATCAATGGCCTGTCGCTCAGCTTTGTTCCCAAAAAGGCCTGATCCCATGCGCGCGCTTGCCATCGCACTTGCCCTGTCCGCCTGCTCCGTCGCCGGCGCCGCCGAACGCATGGTGCTTGCCCCCGTCCCGGCCATCGATGCGCCGCTCAAGGCCGGTCCCATGGCCACCGCCGTGTTTGCCGGCGGCTGCTTCTGGGGCGTCGAAGGCGTGTTCGAACGCATCAAGGGTGTCGTGTCCGTGCGCTCGGGCTATGCCGGCGGCCCGCGCAACCTGGCGATCTATGATGTGGTCGGGTCCGGCATGACCGGCCATGCCGAAGCAGTGGAAATCCGCTATGATCCGGCAGTTGTCAGCTATGGCACGCTGATGCGCGTGTTTTTCTCGGTGGCGCATGATCCGACACAGCTGAACCGGCAGGGACCGGACACCGGCAGCCAGTATCGCAGCACCATTTTTGCGCAAAACCCCGACCAGGCCCGTCTGACCCGCGCCTATGTCGCGCAGCTTACGGCGGCGAGGACCTGGCCCGGCCGCATCGTCACGACGCTGGAATCCGGCAAGTCGTTTTATCCGGCCGAGAATTACCACCAGAACTACCTGCGGGCGAACCCGTTGCAGCCCTATATCATCTACAATGACCTGCCCAAGGTCGCCGGGCTGAAGGAGCGTTTCCCGCAGCTATGGAGCGACAAGCCGGCGGCCTGAGCCAACTGCGAGGGCCGGCGTTACTTCGCCGCGTTTGCCCAGCATTCCAGCTCGATGGCGCCGTTTCGCGCCAGGCCGGTGCTACCGAAGGCACTGCGCGCCGGAAAACGCCCAGGCTTGAAATAGGTGACATAGACACGGTTGAACGCATCCCACTGCTTCATGTCCGTCAGCATGACCGTGCATTTGAACAGATCGTCAAATCCCAGCCCGCGCCGGGCCAGCACCGCGCCGATATTGGCCATCACTTGCCGGGTTTCGGCCTCCAGCCCGCCGGGCACGACATGGTCCTCGCCGGGAACAGCGCCGATCTGGCCCGAGATGTACAGCACGCCGCCAACCTCGGTCGCGTCGGAAAACGGCCGGTTCAGCTTGATGGATTCAGGCGATGTGACGTGCACAGTCGGCGCGGCGGCGAGCGGCGCAGCGGCCAGCAAAGCTGCAAGGCCGAACGCCCGCATCAATGCCCCAGCGCCTTGACGATATTCTCCACCATCTTCTTGGCATCGGCCAACAGCATCATGGTGTTGTCCATGTAGAACACCGGGTTGTCGACGCCGGCATAGCCGACCCCGCCCATCGACCGCTTGATGAACAACACGGTCTTGGCCTTTTCCACGTCCAGAACCGGCATGCCATAAATGGGGCTGGTCTTGTCGGTCTTGGCCAGCGGGTTGGTCACGTCGTTGGCACCGATGACGAACGCCACATCGGCCTGGGCAAACTCGCTGTTGATGTCCTCAAGCTCGAACACATCGTCATAAGGCACGTTGGCTTCGGCAAGCAGCACGTTCATGTGGCCGGGCATGCGCCCCGCGACCGGATGGATGGCGTATTTGACGCTGACACCTTCCTTGCGAAGCAGGTCACCCATTTCGCGCAGCGCGTGCTGGGCCTGTGACACGGCCATGCCGTAACCCGGCACGATGATGACTGTCTCGGCGTTCTTCATGATGAAGGCGGCGTCATCTGCGCTGCCGGCCTTGAACGGCTTTTGCACAGCCGAACCGGCAGCAGCCGGGCCGCCGCTATCGGCACCAAAGCCACCGGCGATGACGCTGATGAAGCTGCGGTTCATGGCCTTGCACATGATGTACGACAGGATGGCGCCCGACGAGCCGACCAGCGCGCCGGTGATGATCATCGCCGTGTTCTGCAACGTGAAGCCCATGGCGGCGGCCGCCCAGCCCGAATAGCTATTGAGCATCGAGATGACGACCGGCATGTCGGCGCCGCCGATCGGGATGATCAGCGTCACGCCGATGACGAACGACAGGCCGAGGATGATCCAGATCAGCGGGCCCTGGCTCAACGCGGCGTCTGGCGACATGGCGAACACGCCGGTCAGCACGACAATGCCGCCGAGCACGCCAAGGTTGAGCAGATGCCGACCCGGCAAAAGTATCGGGGAGCCGGACATGCGGCCCGACAGTTTCAGGAACGCGATGATCGACCCCGAAAAGGTGATGGCGCCGATGGCGATGCCCAGGCCCAGTTCGATGCGCGATACCATCAACATGTTGCCCGCCGCATCGACGATGCCGAACGCCGCCGGGTTGAGATATGCAGAGCAACCAACCAGCACGGCGGCCATGCCGACAAGGCTGTGGAAGCCGGCAACCAGTTCCGGCATCGCCGTCATCTGGATGCGCTGGGCAATGAACCAACCGATGGAGCCGCCAATGGCAATCGCCGCGACGATCAGCGGCAGCCCGGTCGGGTGCAGCAGCAACGTCGTGCCGACCGCAATGGCCATGCCGATCATGCCATTACGGTTGCCGCGCTGCGACGTTTCCGGCGACGACAGCCCGCGCAAGGACAGGATGAATAGCACGCCCGAGACCAGATAGGCGAGAACCGCCCAGGCCGGCGTTGCTGCAACTGCGTGTTCCATGGCGTCTGCCCTCAATCTTCTGTGTCCGTCACGCCGGGCATTGCCGGCAAGACGTGCGCCAAACCGGTTTTACTTCGAAGCCGCCGGCTTCTTTTCTTTTTTCTTGTACATCGCCAGCATCCGCCGCGTGACGGCAAAGCCGCCGAAGATGTTCACCGATGCCAGCACGACACCCAGCAAGCCGAGCCATTTCGACCCTTCGCCCGCCGCCGTCGAAACCGACGCGCCCGCCGCCGCCGCAATCAGCGCACCGACGATGATGACCGACGAAATGGCATTGGTCACCGCCATCAGCGGCGTGTGCAACGCCGGCGTCACCGACCACACGACATAATAGCCGACGAACACCGCCAGCACGAAGATCGACAGGATCGAAAGGAAATCCATTTTGTCCTCCTCAGGCAGCGATAAGACGTTCGTGGACGATCTTGCCGCCCTCGGTGAGCTTGATGCCCTTGACGATCTCGTCATCCGGCGTCCAGACGGCAGTTTTTCCGTCTTTGTCCCAGAACGCATTGATCATGTTGAAAAGATTGCGCGAATACAGCGCGGAGGCATCCGCAGCCATCCGGCCCGCCATGTTGCGATGGCCGATGATCTTCACACCATGGATTTCCACGACTTCGCCGGGGCGCGAGCCCTCGATATTGCCGCCGCTCTCGACCGCCAGATCGACCAGCACGCTGCCGGTACGCATCGTGCGCAGCATGGCATCGGTGATCAGGCGCGGCGCCGGGCGACCGGGGATCAGCGCGGTGGTGATGACGATGTCCTGCTTGGCGATATGACTGGCGACCAGCTCGGCCTGCGCCGCCTTGTATTCGTCGGACATTTCGGTGGCATAGCCGCCGGCACCCTCGCCCTCGATGCCCTTGACGGCTTCGACGAAAATCGCCTTGGCGCCCAGCGATTCAATCTGTTCGCGCGTGGCCGAACGCACATCGGTGGCCGACACCAGTGCCCCCAGGCGGCGCGCCGTGGCGATGGCCTGCAAACCCGCAACGCCGACGCCCATGACAAACGCCCGCGCCGCCGAAATCGTGCCGGCCGCGGTCATCATCATCGGAAAGGCGCGGCCATAGGCTTCGGCCGCATCGACGACGGCCTTGTAGCCGGCAAGGTTGGACTGCGACGACAGCACGTCCATCGACTGCGCCCGCGTGATGCGCGGCATGAATTCCATCGAAAACGCGCTGATGCCGGCATCGGCATAACCCTGGATGCGGGCCGGATCGGCAAAGGGCGACAGGATCGCGGCAAGAATGGCACCCTGCTTGATGCCCGGCAGCTCGGCCGCCAGCGGCCCGGTGACGCCCAAAATCATGTCGGCGCCCGCAATGGTCGCAGCGCGGTCGGCAATGCTGGCCCCGGCCCCGGCATAATCGGCATCGGCGATATTGGCAGTGATGCCTGCGCCGGCTTCGACCGTCACATCAGCACCCAGCGCGAGCAGCTTCTTGACGGTTTCGGGCGTGGCCGCGACGCGGCGTTCGGTTTCGGCGGTTTCCCGCAGCACAGCGATCTTCATTGCAAACCCTTCGAACCCAGGCGCTTAACGAACCAGGAAAATGCCCAGCAAGGCGAGCACGATCACGATGACGATGACACCCCATTTGGTGGCTGACATGAAACCGTCATAGGTTTCGCGGTTCGGAGAATTGGGCTGATCGTTGTTCGCCATGAACGGCCTCATAGATGACAAGAAAATTGCGCCAGACGGCAGATTGGCAAGCGTGATAGCAGATCGAAGCGTCCTGTGAAGGGGCGATCAGCCGCCCGCCCGCAGTGCTGACCATAGTGCCAGCGCCTGCCTGGTTTCAGGCACATCGTGCACCCGCAGGATCTGCACGCCGCAATCCGCGCCATGCAGCGCCAGCGCCAGACTGCCGCCCAGCCGGTCACCCGGCGCCGCAGGCCCGGCCAGACCGGAAATCAACGCCTTGCGGCTGGCGCCCAGCAGGATCGGCAGGCCAAGACCATGCAGCAACGGCAGCCCCCGCAGAATCGCTACATTGTGAGCCAACGCCTTGCCGAAGCCGATGCCTGGGTCGATGATCAACCGGTCGCGCGCGATGCCCGCTGCGACGACTGCGGCAATCCGCCCCTCCAGCCAGTCATAACAATCGAGCAGCGCATCATCATAGCGCGGCGCGACCTGCATGGTTTCGGGCGTGCCCTGATGGTGCATCAGCACGATATGGCAATCCTGCCCCGCCAGCATCGCAGCGGCGCCGGCATCGAACGTCAACGCCGAAACATCGTTGACGATGGCCGCACCCGCCGCCAGCGCATCGCCCATGATTGCGGCCTTGCGCGTGTCGATGCTCCAACGCCGCGACCCCATCAGCGGAAGCACCGGCACAAGACGGGCGCGCTCTTGCGTCAGATCGACAGCAGCAGCGCCCGGGCGGGTCGATTCGGCGCCAAGGTCGATGATATCGGCGCCGTCGGTAGCCATCTTCGCCACTGCGGCGGCCATCGCGGCATCGTCGCCAAGCCGCCCGCCATCGGAAAAGCTGTCCGGCGTCAGATTGAGGATGCCCATTACCGCCGGGCGACCCTGCGGCAACCCGGCCGGCAAACGCCGGGGCGCCGTCAGCGCATGTCGAACGTCATCGGGCAGTTCGCCCGCCGAAATGCGCCGAACGCCGCTCGCCCGGTCCAGCACGTCCACCTCGGCAAAACAAAGGGGGCCGCCGGCAAGCGGCAGCCCCACATCGCTTGGCAAAGGCCGATAATAGGACTTCACCAGACCTTCAGGCGGTCAGCTGGCGACAGATAATAGGTTTCGCCGGCCTGTGCGCCGAACGCATCGTACCAGGCATCGAAATTGCGCACGACATAGGGGCGGAAATGCCCCGGCGTGTGCGGATCGGTGACCAGCTGCTGAAGCAGGCTGGCATCGCGATATTTCTGGCGCCAGACCTGGCTGAAACCGAGGAAAAAGCGCTGATCGCCAGTAAAGCCCTCCATTTGCTTGGGCTTCTTGCCCTTCAGCGACAGCTTCCAGGCATCATAGGCGATGTTCAGACCCGCTAGATCGGCGATGTTTTCCCCCAGCGTCAAGTCGCCGTTGACGTTCTTGCCCGGCAGCGGCTGATAAGCGCCATATTGCGCGACGACCTTGTCGGTCAGCACCTTGAAGCGTGCGACATCTTCGGGCGTCCACCAATCGGCCAGGCGCCCGGTCTTGTCGTATTTGCGGCCCTGATCGTCGAAATGATGGGTGATTTCATGGCCGATGACGGCGCCGATGCCGCCATAGTTCACCGACGGATCGGCCTTGGGATCAAAGAACGGCGCCTGCAGGATGGCGGCCGGGAACACGATCTCGTTCCACACAGGATTGGCATAGGCGTTGACCGTCATCGGGGTCATGAACCATTCGCTGCGGTCGACAGGCTGGCCAAGCTTGGCAAGCTGGCGGGCATATTCGAATGCGGCGGCACGGCGGACGTTGCCGATGGCATCGCCGCGCACGATGTTCAGTGCCGAATAGTCGCGCCATTTGTCCGGATAGCCGATCTTGGGCTTGAACGCGGCCAGCTTTTCACGGGCCGCAACGCGGGTCTTGGGGTCCATCCACGCCAGATTGGCCAGCCGCGTGTCCATGGCGGCGATGATGTTCGTCACCAGTTCATCAGCCAGTTTCTTGGATTCAGGCGGGAAATATTCGGCAACATACAGCTTGCCCAGCGCCTCGCCCAGCACGGCGGTGGTGAAATCCACGCCCCGCTTCCAGCGCGGCTGTTGTTCGGGCTGGCCGCCCAGCGTCTTGGAGTAAAAATCGAAATTGGCATCGACAAACGCCTTGGGAAGCACCGGCGCCGCATCGCGCAGCGTCTGGAAAACCAGATAGTCCTTCCAGACGGCCAGCGGCTCGCTGTCGATCAGCTTGGCGGTACCGGCAATGGCGCTGGGCGTCGAAATCACCACGACCGGCTGGTCGTTCAGGCCCGCTTCGGTCAGCAGCCGCGCCCAGTCCATACCGGGATATTGTGCGTCCAGAGCCGTGCGGGCAACCGGGTTGTAGGTCTTTTCGGCCTGGCGGCGCTCGACGCGCGTCCAGTGCGTTTTTGCGATGCCGGTTTCCAGCGCGATGACGGCGGCAGCGCGGCCAGCGGCATTGTCATAGCCGGCGAGGCCGAACAGCGTCGTCATGTACGTCTGATACTTGGCGCGCGCTTCGGCGAACTTCGGGTTGGCCAGATCGAGATAATAATCCCGGTCAGGCAGCCCAAGCCCACCCTGCCCGGCCACGACCGTGAACTTGTCGGGGTTCTTGCGGTCGGGGCCGACACCGACACCAACCGGCACCGACACGCCTTCGCGCGCGGCGCGGCCAAAGGCGGCGGCCAGCGCGGCCTTGTCGCCAATGGCTGCAATGGCGTCCAGTTCGGGCTTGATCGCAGCCACGCCAATGGCTTCGATGCGCGCTTCATCCATGAAGCTGGCAAAGAAATCCCCGACCTTCTGGGCTTCGCTGCCCGGCGCGGCGGGCTTGGCGGCGGCAGCTTCGATGATGCCGCGCGTGCGCTCCTGGCTCAGGTCGCGCAGCCGTGTGAACATGCCGAAATTGGTCTTGTCGGCAGGAATCTCCAGCGTCGACAAATAGGTGCCGCCGGCAAAGGCAGTGAAATCATTGCCCGGCTTGATACTGCGGTCCATGCCCGCCACATCGAACCCAAAGCTGCCGATGTCGGGCTTTGCACCCTTGGCCAACGCCGGTGCCGCCAACAGGGCCAGCACCGACGCGCCGGCCAGAATCGCTTTGTTCATTCCGTGAATCCCCACCCAAAAATGCAAAAGGCCGGGGCGGTGTAGCGCCTGCCCCGGCCTTGCTCAATCAGTATGTAACAATAATGCCATGCGACAATCGCGCCTACCAGACCTTCAGCCGGTCGCTGGGCGCCAGATAGAACTTCTCGCCGGCCTTCACATCGAATGCCGAATACCAGACATCGAGGTTGCGCACGACATAGGGACGGAAATGCCCCGGCGAATGCGGATCGACCGTGAGCAACTGGTTGAGGATCTGGTCGCGGTATTTCTGCCGCCAGACCTGGCTGAAACCGAGCAGGAAGCGCTGGTCGCCAGTCCAGCCATCGACTGTCTTGGCCTTCTTGCCGCCCAATGATCGTTTCCAGGCGTCATAGGCAATGTTGACGCCGGCCAGATCGGCCATGTTCTCGCCCAGCGTCAGCTCGCCGTTGATCTTGCGGCCGGGCAGCGGTTCATAGGCGGCATATTGGGCGACAACCTTGTCGGTCAGCGCCTTGAAGCGGGTTTCGTCTTCCTTGGTCCACCAGTCGCTCAGCTTGCCGTCCTTGTCGAACTTGCGGCCCTGATCGTCGAAATGATGGGTGATTTCATGGCCGATGACCGCGCCGATACCGCCATAATTGACGGCCGGGTCGGCATTGGGATCAAAGAACGGCGCCTGCAGGATCGCAGCCGGGAACACGATCTCGTTCCACAGCGGGTTGGCATAGGCGTTGACGGTCATCGGGGTCATGCCCCATTCCGACTTGTCGATGGGCTTGCCGATCTTGTCGAGCTGGCGCCGGTACTGGAACTCCGCAGCACGCCCGGCATTGCCCAGCGCGTCGCCGCGCACGACCTGCAACGCTGAATAATCGCGCCATTTGTCCGGATAGCCGATCTTGGGCGTGAAGCTGGCCAGCTTGAGCCGGGCCGCAGCGCGGGTCCTGGGGTCCATCCACGCCAGATTTTCCAGCCGGACGTCCATGGCTGCGATGATGTTCCTGACCATCTCGTCGGCCTTGGCCTTGGCGACAGGCGGGAAATATTTGGCGACGTACAACGACCCGACGGCCTCACCCAGAACTGCGGACGTGATGTCCACGGCGCGTTTCCAGCGCGGCTGGTTGACGGGCTGGCCGGACAGGGCGCTCGACATGCCGAAATTGGCGTCGACAAACGCCTTTGGCAGCAGCGGCGCGGCATCACGCAGCGTGTGGAACGCGGCATAATCCTTCCACACCGCCAGCGGTTCAGACGTCATCAGTGCAGCCGCGCCCTTGATGGCGCTGGGATTGGCGACAATTACCATCGGCTGTTCGTTCAGGCCGGCGGCGGTCATGAACTGCGTCCAGTCAAAGCCCGGATAGGCCGCCGCGATCTCGGCGCGCGGCACGGGATTATACAGCTTGTCGATCTGGCGCTGCTCGACCTGCGTCCAGTGCAGCGTGGCGATCTTGACCTCAAGGTCATACACCGCCTTGGCGCGGGCGGCGGCGTTGTCAAAACCCGCCAGACCCAGCATCTCGGCGATGAAGCTCTGGTATTTGGTGCGGGCCACCGCAAAGCGCGGGTTCTTGTCGTCGAGATAATAATCGCGGTCAGGTAGGCCCAGTCCGCCCTGGCCGACATATACAGCCATGATGCCGGGAGTCTTGAGATCCTGTTCGACGCCGATGTTGATGGGGGCGGCAATGCCTTCGCGGTTGCCCAAGCCCAGCAGCCGGGCAATATCGGCTGGCGAAGCGGCAGCGGAAATGGCGTCCAGGCGCGGCTTGATCGGGCTGATGCCCTTGGCCTCGATGCCGGCCTCATCCATGAAACTGGCGTAGAAATCGCCGACCTTCTGGGCATTGCTGCCCGGCGCGGCCGGCAGTTTGGCGGCGTCTTCGATGATGGTGCGCGTGCGCTCCTGGCTCAGGTCGCGCAATTTGGTGAACATGCCATAGTTCGACCGGTCGCCGGGAATTTCCAATCCAGCCAGATATTTGCCGCTGGTGAACGCCACGAAATCATCGCCGGCCTTCACCGCCGGATTCATGCCCGCCACGTCAAAACCAAAGCTGCCCAGTTCGGGCTTGGCAGCTTCTGCGGCCAACACGGGCGTGGCGGCAATCGCCATTGCCAGAACCGACGCACGCCAGACATTTGCAATCATCAAACTCTCCCAATTCGATCAATGGGAGCGTGTTAGAGATTTAACACGGCGCCTTCAAGGGGCGTCACCAAGCCCGGCCCGATACAGGCTGCGCTTGCTGTCCAGCGGCACCAGCGCGCCTTCTTCCTCGATGTGCCAGAACGTCCAGCCATTGCAGCTGGGCAGGCCCTGTGCTGCCGCACCCAATTGGTGAATCGATCCGGTTTTGCCCTCCATCGCCAGGCTGCCGTCGGCGCGCACCTCGGCGGCATGCCGCCGCCCGCCGCCCCACAGCCGCGTGCCCGGGCGCACCATGCCGGATTCCACAAGGCTGCCAAAGGGAATGCGCGTCTCGCCGCGTTTGCCCTGTGACACCGCCATGTCGCCGCCCGACAGCGGCAACAGGCCGGCAATGCGCTTTTCGGCAACGCGGACATATTTTTCCTCGCGCTCGATGCCGATCCATTGCCGGCCGAGCAGCTTGGCAACTGCGCCCGTCGTGCCGGTGCCGAAGAACGGATCGAGCACGATGTCCCCCGGCTCGGTGCAGGCCAGCAGCACGCGGTACAGCAGCGCCTCGGGCTTTTGGGTCGGATGCGCCTTGACGCCATCGGTCTTGAGCCGTTCGCCGCCGGTGCAGATCGGGATCAGCCAGTCCGACCGCATCTGCAATTCCTCGTTCATCGCCTTCATGGCGTGATAATTGAACTTGTAGCGGCTGTTTTCCGATTTCGAGGCCCAGATCAGCGTTTCATGCGCATTGGTAAACCGCGTGCCCTTGAAATTGGGCATGGGGTTGGCCTTGCGCCAGACAATGTCATTGAGCACCCAGAAGCCGGCATCCTGCAAAGCGGCGCCGACACGGAAGATGTTGTGATAGCTGCCGATGGTCCAGATGGCGCCATAGGGCTTAAGAATGCGGCGTGCGGCCTTGAGCCAGGCGCGGGTGAAGCTGTCATACGTCGCGAACGTGTCGAACTTGTCCCAGTCATCGTCCACGGCATCGACCTGGCTGCCATCGGGACGGCGCAATTCATGCGCCAGTTGCAGGTTGTAGGGCGGATCGGCAAACACCAGATCGACCGAGCATTCCGGCAGGGCGTTCATGGCGGCGATGCAGTCGCCCATGATGATGCGGTTGGTTTCCAAGACAGGCTCCGAAAGAACGTTTCAAAGCCCTGATGAGTCAGGCGCGAATCGCCGTCAACCCCTGCCTAATCAAGCAATTATCATCCGAATCTGCAAAATTGACTCAAGACGCCACATATTGAGTCGCCGCGATTCGCCAGACTCAACATATGGTGTGTGTTGCCCAAAAGACTCATGACCGCACCAGTCTGTCGCGCACCGGCTTGAAGCTTGTGCGGTGGTGCGCGGTCACCCCAAGCGCCGCCAAAGCCGCAGCATGATCGGCAGTGCCATAGCCCTTGTTGCGCGCCCAGCCATAGCCCGGAAACTCGCCATCAAGCTGCTGCATCAGCCGGTCCCGTGTCACCTTGGCGATGATCGAGGCCGCCGAAATCGCCGGCTCCAGCGCATCGCCGCCGATGATGGCGCGCGATGGCCAATGCCATTTCGGCAGGTGGTTGCCATCAACCAGCACCATGGCCGGCGCCGCCGCCAGCGCATCCCCGAGCGCTTCCACAGCCCGCGTCATGGCCAGCATGGTCGCTTGCAGGATATTGATGGCGTCGATTTCGGTCACGCTGACCAGGCCGACACCGATCACGGCGCCGCTGGCGTGCAGCGCACCGAACAGCAATTCACGGCGACCCGCGGTCAGTTTCTTGCTGTCATTCAGCCCGGCGGGCACGTCAGCGCCCAGTATCACCGCCGCTGCCACCACCGGCCCGGCCCATGGCCCGCGCCCTGCCTCGTCAACACCGGCGATCATTGGCACGGCAATCAGGGCCCCAATGGCGCAAACAACAACGGCCCATGGCCCTTGCCCAGCCCCGGCGCGCCGGCGATGCCCTGCGCCACGAATGCCCGCGCCTGTGCCACCGCCGCCGGCAGCGTCATGCCCTGCCCCAGCCCGCACGCCAGCGCAGCCGCCAGCGTGCAGCCCGTGCCATGGGTGTGGCGCGTGTCGATCCGTGCCGATGTGAACGCTTCCGACCCGCCGCGCGTCACCAGCCAGTCGGTGATGCGTTCCCCCGGCAGATGCCCGCCCTTGGCCAGCACGGCGCGCGGCCCCATGTTCAGCAGTTCCTGCGCCGCCAGCAGGGCATCGGCTTCATCGGCAATCTCGGTTTCCGTCAGCAGCGACAGTTCGGGCGTGTTGGGCGTGATGACGCTGGCGATGCGCAGCAGGCGCTCCACCATCTCGAACAGCGCTTCGTCCTCGATCAGGCTGGCGCCGCCCTTGGCGATCATCACGGGGTCGAGCACGATCGGCACGCGCACGTCCGCCAGTGCATCGGCCACGGCGCGCACGGTGTCGGCGCTGCCCAACATGCCGATCTTGATGGCATCCGCGCCGATATCCTCAAGGCAGGCGCGGATCTGGGCCGCGACGATTTCGGGCGGAATGACGTGAATGGCGCTGACGCCCAGCGTGTTCTGCACCGTCACCGCCGTCACCGCCGTCATGGCATGGCCGCCCAGGCAAGTGATGGTCTTGATATCGGCCTGGATCCCGGCGCCGCCGCCACTGTCGCTGCCGGCAATGACCAATATGCGGGCAATCACGCCGAGACCACCGCCGCGCAGATATCCTCGACGACCGCCTTGACCAGCGCCTTGTCCTCGCCCTCGGCCATGACGCGAATGACAGGCTCCGTCCCCGATTTGCGGATCAGCAGCCGGCCATTGCCCGCGAGCCGCGCCTCGCCGTCGGCAATGGCGGATTTGACCGCATCGCGCTCAAGCGGCTGCCCGGTGAACCTTACGCTTTTCAGCAGTTGCGGCAGCGGATCGAACAGATGCAGCACTTCCGATGCCGGGCGCCCGGACGCCACCAGCGCCGCCAGCACCTGCAACGCCGCCACCAGCCCGTCGCCGGTCGTGGCATGGTCGGCCAAAATCAGATGTCCCGATTGCTCGCCGCCGATGTTGCAGCCGCTGGTGCGCATCATCTCCAGCACATTGCGGTCGCCCACCGACGCACGGTGCAGCGCCAGGCCGCGGCCGCCCAACCAGCGTTCCAGCCCCAGATTGGACATGACCGTCGCCACCAGCGCGCCGCCCCGCAGCGTGCCCGCCGCCTGCGCCTGACCGGTAATGAGCGCCATCAACTGGTCGCCATCGACGATCTGGCCCTTTTCATCGACGACAATCAGCCGGTCGGCGTCGCCGTCCAGCGCGATCCCGATATCGGCGCCAGTTTCCAGCACTTTCAATTGCAGCGCCTTGGGGTGGGTCGATCCGATCGCATCGTTGATGTTGAAGCCGTCGGGCGCCACGCCGATGGCGATCACTTCGGCGCCAAGCTCCCACAGCGCCGCCGGCGCGACCTTGTAGGCGGCGCCGTGCGCACAATCGATAACGACCTTCAGGCCATCAAGCCGCAGGCTTTCCGGAAACGTCGATTTGGCAAAA
>NZ_JANPCD010000149.1:0-1794 GCF_031430775.1 Sandarakinorhabdus sp.
CGCTGTTGTTCGGAATACTGACGCAAGTGTTGCTGTCCAACCAAGTGGCAACGGGGCTGGCGCTGACGCTGTTCGGGCTCGGACTTTCAGCGCTCATCGGGCAGAGCTATTCGGGCAAGTCGGCCGGCACCTTTCCGCGCCTGGTCGGCAGCGTCGATATCATGGCCGTGCTTGCCGTCGCAGCAGCGGTTGCCATCGGCTGGGCATTGACGCGCACGCGCGCGGGCCTCGTGTTGCGTGCCATCGGCGAAAATCACGATGCAGCACATGCGGTCGGGCTTGACGTGGTGCGTGTACGATTGCTCGCAATCGCGTTCGGCGGCGCCATGGCCGGCATCGGTGGCGCCTATCTCTCGTTGGTCCAGACGCCGTTCTGGGTCGAGCGTATGACGGCGGGACGCGGCTGGATTGCTCTGGCCCTGGTCGTATTCGCCGCGTGGCGACCGATGCGCGTGTTGGTTGGTGCCTATCTGTTCGGTGGCATCTCAATCCTGCAATTGCATGCCCAGGGCCTAGGCTTGGCCATCGACGCACAGATCCTCAGCATGCTGCCGTATCTCGCGACGATCATTGTCCTGGTCGTCATCTCGCATGACCGTTGGAAATCCCGCCTCGACGCGCCCGCCTCGCTCGGCAAGGTGTTCTACGCGCCGGCATGACAGCTCCCGCGTCACAAATGCTGGTCGAAAAATTCCAACACGGCCGTACGCATGGCGGGCGTTTCGCTATGGCCGGTATCGGGACTGATATGGATGTGCAGATTGGTCGCCGCGCCGTACACATCATAGGCTGACCTGACATCGGCTACGGCGCGCTCCACGGCGTCCGGCGGCGTCAATGGGTCGGTGAGGCCCATACACGCGAGTTGCGGGCGCGGCGCGACCAGTCCTGCAATTTGGCCGGTGCGTGCGACGTCCAGTAGGTCAGGCACGATCATATAGATGCCGTGCAGATCGTGCGCGCCCGTCGCCACCAGCGTTTCGAGGTCGGCGAAACAACAGACATGCGCGACGGCCTTCAAGCGTGGGTCAAGGGCCGCCAGCCAGAATGCCAGCGTCGCGCCCATCGAGATGCCGAAAGCCCCGATGCGGGTGCTGTCAACTCCGTCAAATTGGCTCAGCAAATCGAGAGCCCCGGCAAGATCGTTGAGCATCGTGCCGAACAGCGTGTGACCGTACCAGAGTTGGCGCTTTGCCGCCTCCTGCTCGGTCTCGTGGGCGCGATCGCCGAAGCACGGCAAATCAATGCACAGGGCGACAATGCCCCTGTCGGCGAGAGCCTTGGCATAAGGAGGCGTCAACAGCGCTGGGCGACCGACGGCCAGTTCCGATGCACCGATGTCGTAACGGTTACCGTGCGCGTGGCAATATAGGACTGCGGGCTGATGGTGCCACTCGCCCAGAGGCCCTGTCAGAAGCGCACGCACTGGTATTTGACTACCAGTATCGAGTTCGAGCCACTCCACGCGCACGCCATCGAGAGTGGTTGCGATGCCCGCACGCGCCGGCGCCGTGAAGCGGGTGGCCGCGACGCCGCCAACGCGCTCGATCAATGCCGCACGCAAGGTATCTGCGGGTCCAGGCAAGTCTTTCATCCCGTCAAATGCAGCAAAACCTTGACATGCTCGCTCCAGCTTTGCCTAGGTGGCGGCAACAAGAAGGCTATCGATCGGCCACAGCCGTGGACGACCACAGCCCCACGTGATCCGCGCCCGCATGCGGCGCCCAGGGAGGATACGACGGTCATGACTAAACATGCGAAAACCAGCCTGGCTGCCATGGCCGCGGCCGCGGC
>NZ_JANPCD010000150.1:0-9692 GCF_031430775.1 Sandarakinorhabdus sp.
AAACTGTCCAGTGCCGCCTTGTCGTCATAGGCGGCGCGCGTCACCTGCGCCGCGACATCACCAGCCGGCAGTTCGTCCTCGGGCGCCAGCACATGCACGCGGTAGCCCATGCTGGCCGCAGCCAGTGCCAGCATGCGGCCAAGCTGGCCGCCGCCCAATATGCCGATGGTGGAGCCGGGCGCGATCATCAGACGCTATGGGCGTCCGGCACGTCGCGGGGCACTTGCGCCACGGCATCGGTCTGCGCCGCGCGCCAGGCAATGAGCCGCGCCGACAATTCCGCATCACTCAGCGCCAATATGGCGGCCGCCTGCAGCGCGGCATTGATGGCACCCGCCTTGCCGATGGCGAACGTGCCAACCGGCACGCCGGCGGGCATCTGGACGATGGACAACAGGCTGTCGATGCCCTTGAGCGATTTGGATTCGACCGGCACGCCCAGCACCGGCAAATGCGTCATCGCCGCCGCCATGCCAGGCAAATGCGCAGCGCCGCCGGCGCCTGCAATGATGATCTGGATACCGCGCGCGCTGGCGCTGCCGGCATAGTCATACAGCCGCTGCGGGGTGCGATGCGCCGACACGATGCGCGCTTCATGGGCGATGCCTAGCGCGTCCAGCGTCTGCGCGGCATGCGTCATGATCGGCCAGTCGGACTGAGACCCCATGATGATTCCGACCAATGCCAAGGCCACAGCTTCCCCCTTGAGAAAGCGGATGACAATAGGGATAGGCCGCGGGAACGGCAAAGGAAAAGACGCAGGGATGCCGGCGCCTTTTCACATGGCTGTCAGGCCGTGTGTTTTTCCACCAGTGATCGGATCACGGCGCTGGCCCGTTCATGATCGAGCGCCTGCTCGAAACGCAGCCGTTCATAAACCTCGGTGCTCAGCAGCATGTCGAGCGTTTCGACCCACATCGCATCCTTGGCCAAAGGCGCCGGAGCGACAGTGCGTTCGAGCCGTTGCCGCAGCATGGCAAGCAACTGGTCATGGTAGGTGCGGATGGTTGCCGAACGGCCGCGGTGCGCCTGGGCCGCGCGGCGATAGGGCAACAGCGCCTCGAAAACCTTCAGCCGGCGTTCCATCGCTTCGAAAACCTGGCCGCGCCAGTCTGTCGCTTCGAACGGCGCCAGCGAATCCTGGTAGCGCTGCGTCAGCCGCATCGTCATTTCGGCGAACAGGCTCTCCATGTCGTTGAAATGCCTGAACACGCTGCGAAGGCCGACACCGGCGCGCGCCGCGACTTCCTCGGCCGATGGCGTCGTGGCCCCTTCCTCGACAAGCACCATGATGGACGCGATGATGCTATCACGGCTTCGCAAGGACCGCCGACGGCGACCATCGGGCTCCATTGTCAAACGCTTGTCCATTACGCCCCTCATGACACGCTGCACGCCTAATTTGCCCAGTAGATATAATCCTCATTATTTACCGGAGATGACCCAAGTGGCCGATCGAGCGGAATTGGTGATTTGACCAGCGACAACCACGCCGGGGGTTTCTGTGTCCGGTCATGGGCAACCAACCGAGCTTTCAGCTCGGCAACTTTGGCGGGCTGTGCGGCGGCAACATCGCGCTGTTCGGTTGGATCACTGGCGAGATGATAAAGCCTGTCGCCCCCGCGCACATCGAGGCTTTGGAGTTTCCAGCCATTGTCCAGCACGACGCGGTAGCCCCCCGACCGCCAGAACAGCGTCCGGTGCGGCACACCCGTCGCCTCCCCGCTCACAAAGGGCAGGACATCGACGCCGTCGATGGCCCGGTCCCTGGGCAGCGGCACGCCCGCAGCTGCACTTGCGGTGGCAAAAATGTCGAAATGGCTGACAGGTGCTGCCATGCGAGACCCGGCGGCAATGCGCGCCGGCCAACGCATCAGGAACGGCAAATGCGTGCCGCCTTCGTAGAATGTCGCCTTCCAGCCGCGAAACGGCTTGTTGATGTCCTTCAGCCCGACATAGTGCGCGCCGCCATTGTCGGAGGTGAAAACAACCAGCGTATTGTCATCCAGGCCCTGCGCCTTGAGTTCGGCCATCACCCGGCCAACGCCGCGATCGACCCCCCTGACCATGGCAGCATACACGCGTGTGCGGTGGTCCTTGATGCCGGATAGCGCCTCGTAATCGCTCTTGAGCGCCTGCAAGGGCGTGTGCGGGGCGTTGTAGGCGAGGTACATGAAGAACGGCCGATTGCGGTTGGCGCGGATCGCCTTGACAGCATTGCCCGTAAGATAATCGGTCATGTAGCGATCGGGAGCAAAGCGCGGGCCGCCATTGAACTGCACGCTGAACGGCAGATTGGCCCAGAGGAACCGGTCGATGGGGTCGAATTCCTGCTTGGAATTGACGACATCGGGGTCGTTTTCCGGCAGGAACATCTGGCCGCCGATGATGAAGCCCAGCGATTCGTCAAAGCCCTGGTCCTCCGGACGCATGCCGGCAGCCTCACCAAGATGCCATTTGCCGAGGTGGATGTTGTGATAGCCGCGCGTGCGCAATTGTTCCGCGATGGTGATTTCCGATGCCGGCATGCCCTTAGCACCGGGTGTCGGCGCTTTGGCTGCCGCGTCTTCGTCAAAGATCGGCTTGAGGCTGGAATCGGTGTGGAAATTGGCGATGTTGCGAGCAAAGAATGTATCGGTCCGGATGAGACTGGACGGGAACCAGCTTGGCAGCTTGACGTCGGTGGGGGTGAATTCATACCCGAACCGGGTCGCATAGCGCCCGCTCATGAGTGCGGCGCGCGACGGCGCGCAGGTCGCGTTGCCAGCATAGCCGTTGGCGAACACCACGCCTTCATGGCCAATGGCGTCGATATTGGGTGTCGCAGTACCGGCAACGCCGGTGCCAGTGATGCTGACATCGTTGAAGCCAAGGTCGTCGGCAACGATCAGGATAATGTTGGGCGGCCGCTGCCCGACTGGTGGCGCGTCAGGCCCACGCTGCCATGTGACCGGGCGATTGGGCCCGGTTGCCGGCGCGAGCCAGCCGTTGAGGTGCAGCCTGATATAATCACCGCCCGCATAAAGCCCGGCGCCGACAACAGCGACGCTGCCCAGCAGGGCCTTTGCCCAGGTTTTCACAAGGCACGCTTCATTTGGCGCGTCCCAGACTGCGCTGGCACAGGAACAGCACCAGAATCATCACCGCTTCGGCGACCATCGGTTGCACGGCTTCGGGTCCGAAGCCGTCCGCGGCCAAACTGACAAATCGCCCGACCAGCGCCACCGCGAGCAGCAGCATCGGCACCAGCAGCGCCCTTGTGTCGGACCGCAGCGCACCGATCAGGGCAAATGTACCGCCGGTGATGAAAAAGCCGGGAAAATCTGCGCGCAGGGTCGCGAGGCCCTGGCTGCCGACGGGGGACAGGAAAAACTGCTGGGCAAGTTGCGCCGGGCGCATCAGAAAACCCAATCCGATCAGGATATTGAACAATCCGATAAGGGCGACTAGCCCGCGCAATGCCATTGCCATGTCATGTTCCCGTTGTGATACGTCATTGCTAATGATGGTATCATATTGTCAGAAAATGCCAAGGTGCTGGCATTGCGCGTGCCAGATATCGGGATAGAATGGCCAATATGCGAAAAAAGATATCCCTTGGGGTCGGTGTGCTGTTGGTGCTTGCCGCCGGCGCATGGCTGATGCGGGCAAGTCTGGGCACCCTGTTGCTGGAACGCTTCGCCGCCACCCGCGCCGGGCGTGACATCACGGCGGACCTGCCCGACGGGCTGCATGTCGTGCTGTGCGGCACCGGATCACCCTTGCCCGACCCTGCGCGTGCCGGGCCTTGCACGCTTGTCATCGCCGGCAGGACCATCGTCATTGTCGATGCCGGCGAAGGCGGCGCGCGCAACCTGGCGCGCTGGGGGGTGCCAGTCGGCCGCATCGATGCGCTGCTGTTGACGCATTTCCATTCCGATCATCTGGACGGCATCGGCCCGCTGATGCTGATGCGCTGGACGGGCCGCACGGCCACCAGTCCGTTGCCGGTTCTCGGTCCGCCGGGGGTGGAGCAGGTCATGGCCGGCTTCAATGCCGCCTATGCGCTCGACAATGGTTATCGCACGGCCCATCACGGCCCGGTCATCACCCCGCCGTCCGGTGCTGGCGGTGCGGCCCGCACTGTCATGCCGGGGCAGGTCTGGAACCGCGATGGGCTGGTCATCACGGCCATTGCCGTCAATCACCGGCCAGTCAGCCCGGCTTATGGCTATCGGTTCGACTACAAGGGCCGTTCGGTGGTGCTGAGCGGCGATACGGCCCCGTCGGTGGTTGTGACGTCCGCTGCAAAGGGTGCCGACCTGCTGGTGCATGAGGCGCTGCAACCCCGGCTGGTGGCGCTGCTCACCAAGGCGCTGGCGGCGCGCGGCGCGGGCAACACTGCGCAGATCACCCGCGATATCACCGATTATCACACCACGCCCGAAGCCGCCGCCGACATTGCCCAAAAAGCCGGCGTGAAGCAGCTGGTGCTCAGCCATATCGTGCCGCCCATTCCCTCGTCATTGTTCGATGCGGCGTTTCTTGGTGATGCCCCCTCGCGTTTTTCGGGCGATATCGTCGTGGGCCGCGATGGCATGATGTTCAGCCTGACCGCCGGCAGCACGGCCATTGCCGCAAGGACCCTCAATTGAGCACCGGGATACCTCGCCGATCACGTTTGCCTGCTGGCGGCATGGTGCGCCGCGCCGCGCTAGCCGCCATGCTGTTGGCCGGCGCCGCCCTGGCCCAGCCCGACCTGGCCCAGCCCTCCACAGCCAAGCCGGCAGGCGCCGCGCGGCCCAATATCGTGCTGATCATTGTCGATGACTGGGGCTATTCCGATGTCGGCGCGTTTGGCAGCGAGATTGCGACGCCCAACATCGATGCGCTGGCTCGCGCCGGTACGCGGCTGGCAAATTTCCATGTCGCGGGCAGTTGTTCCCCGACGCGCGCCATGCTGCTGACCGGCATGAATTCGCACCGGGCCGGGCTTGGCAACATGCCCGAAACCATCCCGCCGGCGCATGTCGGCAAGCCGGGCTATGACGCTGTGCTGGCGCGCGGCATCCCGACGCTGGCCAACCGGCTGCATGATGCCGGATATGCGACGCTGTTTGCCGGCAAATGGCATCTGGGACGCGGGGCGACGGACCGGGAACCGGGCAATCTGCCGGGCAATCGTGGCTGGGAACAGGCGCTGGCGCTGTCCCAATCGGGCGCCGACAATTTCGAAAACACGCCCAACAAGCTGCTTTATGAAACCGCCGACTGGACGCAAAACGGCCAGCCTGCGGCGCTGCCGGAACGTTTCTATTCGTCCACGCTCATAACCGACACCGCCATCCGGCAAATGGCGTCGGTCAAGGGCCGGCCGTTTTTTGCAACCTTGGGCTATTTGTCGAACCATATCCCGCTGCAGGCGCCCGACGCGGACCTTGCGCGCTATCAAGGCCGCTATGAGGCCGGCTGGAGCGCGCTCAGGGATTCGCGCGCCGCCGGCACCGTCAAGGCCGGCGTGCTGCCGGCCAGCCCGCACGTTACCATGGCCTCCACCCGCGATTGGCAGGCGCTGACGCCGCAGGAACGCGCCCGCTGGTCCGGCGCCATGACCGTCTATGCCGCCATGGCGACGGCGCTGGACCGCGAGATCGGCCGGCTGGTCAGCCATCTCAAGGCCAGCGGGCAATATGACAACACCGTGTTCGTGTTCGTGTCCGACAATGGCGCCGAAGCCAGCAACCCCGAAGCCAATTGGTTCACCACCGCCAATACCCGCGCCATGTACGACATGGCGCCCGCCAACCAGGGCCGGCCCGGCAGCTTCACCTATATCGGCGCCAGCTGGGCGAGCGCGGCGGCGTCGCCACTGAAGGGCTACAAATTCAGCGCATCCGAAGGCGGCCTGCGAGTGCCGTTCATCATTGCAGCGCCGGGGCGAACCGATTGGCAGCCGGGCCGGGTGGCGCACGGATTTGCCTATGCCACCGATCTGGCGCCGACCTTGCTCGATTTGGCCGGCGTTTCGGCGGGCGACGGCCTTGAGGGGCGGTCGCTGGTGCCGATGCTGGCGGGCACTGGCTCGGCACATCGCGCAGACGAGGCCATCGGTTACGAGCTGTCGGGCAATGCCGTGCTGTTCAAGGGCGATTTCAAGCTGGTGAAGAACCTGCCGCCCTATGGCGATGGCCGCTGGCATGTGTTCGACATCATGGCCGACCCCGGCGAAACGCGCGACCTTGGACCGGCGCAGCCGGCGCTGCTGGCGGCGATGAAGGGCGATTATGCGCGCTGGGCGGCGGCCAACAAGGTGCTGGCGATGCCGGACGGCTATAGCGCACCGCAGCAAATCCAGGACAATGCCTTGCGCCATCTGCTGCCGCGCCGGCTGGCGCCACTGGCAGGCGCTTTGCTGGCACTGTTGCTCGTGTGGGGCACGATGCGCGGCTGGCGACGGGCGGCCTGACGCCGATGGTCGGGCATGGCCGCCGTGACCAGGTGATTGCAGCGGCGCTGGCGGCGCTGGCCGGCTATGTTGATGCCATCGGCTTCATTGCCAGCGGCGGGCTCTTCCTCAGTTTCATGACCGGCAACAGCACACGGCTGGGTGTCGGGCTTAGCCAGCATGGCCCGGTCGCGGCGCTGGCAGCCGGGCTGCTGGGCGCGTTCGTGGCCGGCGTGACACTGGCCACGCTTGTGGGCGGGCGGCTGGGGCGGCGGCGGCAGCGCGCGCAGTTGCTGCTGGTGGCCGGCCTGCTAGGGCTTGCGGCGCTGGCGGCGGCGGCGGGGCAGACCGTGCCGGCGCTGCTGCTGGCCGCCACTGCGATGGGCGCGGAAAATTGCGTGTTCGAGGCAGGCGGCGATGTGAAGATCAGCCTGACGTTCATGACCGGCAATCTGGTGAAGGTCGGTCAACGACTGGCCCGCGCGCTGGACGGCGGCAATCGCTGGGACTGGCTGCCCTATCTTGCCTTGTGGCTGGCCATGCTGGGCGGCGCCGCCATGGGGGCGCTGGCGTGGACATGGATCGGGCTGGGCAATCTGGGGATCGCCGCCGGTATCGCCGCCGCCCTCGCCTTTGCCCTGCGCGAGGATGAATAGGGCCGCTCAGCGCGGTTGCAGGCCCTTTTGTTTCAGGCGCCAGATCAACTGGTCCAGCCGGTCCTGGCCAAAGAACGGCTCGCCGTCCACGGCCATCAGCGGCACGCCGTAATGGCCCGCTGCACGCTGGGCGGTCTGGTTGGCGTCGATGGCTGCGATGCAGTGCGCCTCGTCTGCGGCAATGGCGGCGTCCATTTCGGCAAGGTCCAGCCCGGCCCGCGCCGCAGCATCTGACATATGGTCGCCTTCGTGCCAGTTATCGACGGTACCGGACCAGATAGTGTGCGAAACCTCGCGAATGAATTCCAGGCCGCGACCGCGCGCAGCAGCGACAACGCCCAGATGAGACAGGCGGTGGATATGCGGCTGCTCGGCCGGATACAGCCGTGTCGCCGGGTCCATGATCACCGGATCGGGCATCGGCCAGCGATACGGCAGGCCCAGGTAATCGGCGGTGCGATAAGTGTCCTTCATCAGGTAAAAGACCCACAGCGGATCGACTTTCTGGAAAAAATCCGCCTGCCGCACGGCAATCGGATAGACGATGCGAACATTGCAGGTGACATCATGGCTGGCCACCAGGTCGCAAATGCGCGGTGTCACCAGATAGGAATAGGGCGAACGAAACGACCAAAACAGGTCGAACGACAGGCTCACAGGCCGGTCCCGGGTTTGGTGCGGATGTTGAGCTGGCCGGCCAGACCGGCATAGCGGTGCACCTCGATGGCCTGGTATTCAGGTGTTGCCACCATCGCCATCATCGCCTGCGGGCCGGGATAATATGCCAGCGCGACCGCATCCCAAAGTTCCGCGACATCCCCGAGCAGGATGCCGCTGACCGGGCCGGAAAACACGACATGGCCGCCAACGGCCTCAAGGCAGGCGACGACGGCGGCGCCATAGCGGTTATAGGCCTCGCGGCCGGACAGCCCGGGATCGCGGCCATCGGGATACTCTGCCACATCCCTGAATTTCAGCAGGTTGACCATGACCATCGGGCCATGATCGGCATCGGCGAAAAATGCCTGCGCCTTGTCGGGGCCGGGAAAAACCTCGTTCCTCACGTCCATGTTTCAGGCTCTTTTCATATGATCGAGGATGATGCCGACGAGTTCTTCGGGCGCGTCTTCCTGCAGGAAATGCCCGCCGCCCTTGACGATAGTGTGCGGCTGGCCGGCGGCACTGGGAATCCGCTCGATAAAGACCTTTTCGCCGCCATGGGTAACGGCGTCCTTGTCGGAAAAACAGGTCACGACCGGCTTGTCGAAGCGCTCCAACACCTCCCACGCCGCCTTGTTCTGCGCGACGCTGGCATGTTCGGGCGTCACCGGCACCAGCGTGGGGAACTGCCTGGCGCCTTCCTTGAAGCTTTCGTCCGGGAACGGCGCATCATAGGCGGCAACTTCGGCCGGCGTCAGGTCGCGGGTTGTGCCGCCATTGACAATAAAGCCGACCGGGAAGGTTTCCACTTTCTGGGAAAATTCGAGCCAGGCGCGAAAGCCTTCGGACCAGCCGGTGCCGATGGGCAGTCCGGTGTTGCCGATGACCAGCCGCGCAAACCGGTCAGGAAAGGCCGCGACCAGCCGCAGCCCGATCAGCCCGCCCCAATCCTGGCAGAACAGCGTGATGCCGGACAGATTCAGACCCGTCAGCCAGTCGCTCATCCATTCGACATGGCGTTCAAAAGTATAATCGGCGCGGTCCGCAGGCTTGTCAGATTTGCCGAAGCCAATCAGGTCGGGCGCGATGACCCGGCAGCCGGCGGCCACCAGCGGCCCGGCGAATTTGCGGTACAGATAGGACCAGCTCGGCTCGCCGTGCATGAGCAGCACGATGGGACCATCGCGCGGTCCCTCGTCGATATAATGCAGACGCAGCGCCGTGCCGGTAGCGCGGTCGGTCAACTCGGCATGGTGAGGCGCAAAGGGATAATCCGTGAGGCCGGCAAAGGCGGCGTCGGGGGTGCGCAGGACAAGCATCAGAGGCGACTCCATTTACTGGCATTTAAAGTGCCAATTAATGACATATGGGTCAAGCGGTCTTGGTTGTTTCGCGGCCCAGCGCGATGCTGCCCCGCCAGAAGAAAAACGCCGGCAGCAGCCCGAGCCAGGCGGCACCGTACAGCACCCAGCGGACGCTGTCGGGACCAGCCATGGGTTTGAAATAATCGGACATGGCGCCGAAAAACAACGGCCCCAGCCCCAGCCCGATCAGGTTTTGCGCAAACACCATGACGGCGGCGGCCATGGCGCGGGTCTGCGGTGTCGCCAGCGTCTGCACCGCCGCATAGGCCGGGCCATAATAGCTGGCATTGAAGATTGTCGGCAGCACCAGCAGCGCCATCGCCACTCGCCAGTCGGACGAGGCATAGGCGGCAAACAGCATGGGCGGCGCGATCACCATGCCGATGGCCGGGCCGGTCAGCATGTGGCGGCGGTTTTGGCTGCCATACCGGTCGGCCAGCCAGCCGCCGGCCCAGGTGCCGAAAATGCCGGCGGCGCCCAGGATCGTCCCGGCATAAAGCGCCGTTTCACCGACGGACAGCCCATGTGTGCGCTGAAAATAGATCAGCGCCCAGACACCCTTGCCATAAGACAGGAACGCCACCAGCC
>NZ_JANPCD010000151.1:0-9432 GCF_031430775.1 Sandarakinorhabdus sp.
ATCCTGACCGACATCAACTGTACTGCGCTTGCCACACGCAAAACGGCAATATAGCGGGATTTCATGATAATCAGATCCCTTGCTGCCCTTGTCGGCGCTGTCATGCTCATGGGCGCCGCACCCCAGCCGGCCGATCCGGTGCTGCAGGCGGTTATTGCCAATGCCCGCGTCGCAGCACCGGCATCGATGAGCTTTGAGCGCAGCACCCGGGCCAGCGCCCAGCGCAAGGGCGAAGCCGCGCAGCCGACCACTCGCACCGACCGGTGGGACGGCAAGGCCTTCACCTTGCTCAGCGTCAATGGCAAGCCGCCCACGCCCAAGGAAGCCGAGGATTTCAAAAAGGCAGCATCATCGCGGCCGGTGCCCGGCTATTACCGTCTGGCGGACATCCTCAAGGCCGGCGCCGTCCGCCAGGCCGACGCCCAGGGCCGGACCGTTTATCGCATCGCCGCCCTTCCCAAGGGCAGCATCAACGTCGGCAAGGATGTGTCGGCCAATGTCACCGGCGAATTCCTGGTCGATACCAGCGGGCCCAGGCCATATGTGTCCCGCGCCCGGTTCGTGCTGGCCAAGCCTGTGTCCTTCTTCATGGTGGCCCGGATCGATTCACTGGATATCGTCAACGACTATCGCCTCGGTCCCGATGGCCGCCCGCATCTGGCGCGGGTGACACAGGCCATGTCGGGCGCACAATTCGGCAACGAAGGCTCCACCCGCTCGGAGACGAGCTATACGATGTTGCGATAATCGGGGTTGCGATAGACGGAACATCCGTCACGCAATCGCAACTTGTGTTGCAGTGCATCAGTGCTACATCGACGAGCCATGCGACATATAAGTCTATTGGCCTTGCCCCTGTTCCTGTTGGGGACTGCTTCACTTGCTGCCACAGATGGTCTTCGAGACGTGCTGGTGGCCCAGGCCAGTCAGCTTGATCCGGCAAGGCTGGCCTTTGACCGCACCACGGTTTCGGTGAAGCGCGGCCCCGGCATCAATACGAAAAAGACGGTCGTCGAACGCTGGAATGGCCGGCGCTGGACGCTGCTCTCGATCAACGGCGGCAAGCCGACCGAAAAACAGAAAACCGATTTGCAGCAAGCCGCATCATCCGCGCCGGTGCCCAGCTATCACAACATTGCCCGCATGCTGACGGCGGCCGGCGATGTCACGGCCAATGCCGATGGCACCCGCACCCTGAAAATTCCGGTGATGCCGGCAGGCACCGTGCGCACCGATACCGGCGATATTTCCAAGCATCTGACCGGCGAAATGACCATCGCCGAACAGGGCGGCAAGCCCTATGTCCAGCGCCTCAAGGTCACGGCCCGCGAGACATTCAAGCTGAACATGCTGATCAAGGTCATCGCATTCGAACAGATCAGCCATTACAAGCTGGATACCAGCGGCACGCCGCGCCTTGCCAGCCAGACCGCCGATTCCTCCGGTTCGATGTTCGGCTTTGGCGGCGGCGAAAAAAGCGAAGTGACCTACAACTATCGCTGAGCCTCCGCATGCCGCGGCCTAACACAATCACAGGATTGCGAGCGTGAGCGGCGGGCTTTAGCGTGGCCGGCGTATCCTGTTTCTCATAAGGCCTTTTCCATGCGTTTTTCCGGCACTTCCGGCTATGTCGCCACCGATGATCTGAAGGTGGCAGTCAATGCCGCCGTCACCTTGCGCCGGCCGCTGCTGGTGAAGGGTGAACCCGGCACCGGTAAGACAGTGCTGGCCCAGCAGATTGCCGCCGCCTTTGATGCGCCGCTGATTGAATGGAACGTCAAATCGACCACAAAGGCGCAGCAGGGCCTGTATGAATATGATGCGGTTTCGCGCCTTCGTGACAGCCAGCTTGGCGATGCCCGGGTCCATGACATTTCCAACTACATCAAGCGCGGCAAGATGTGGGAAGCCTTTACTTCGGAAAAGCTCCCCGTCCTGCTGATCGACGAGATCGACAAGGCCGATATCGAGTTTCCCAACGATCTGCTGACCGAACTGGATCGCATGGAATTCGATGTCTATGAGACCGGCGAGCGGGTGAAGGCCGCCGTGCGCCCCATCGTCATCATCACGTCGAACAATGAAAAGGAACTGCCCGACGCGTTCCTGCGCCGCTGTTTCTTCCATTACATCAAATTCCCCGACCGCGAGACGATGGAAGCGATCGTCCGCGTCCATTACCCCGATATCCAGCGGGCGCTGGTGGCCGAGGCGATGAACATCTTCTTCGATATCCGCGATGTGCCGGGCATGAAGAAAAAGCCCTCCACCTCCGAACTGCTCGACTGGCTCAAGCTGCTGATGCACGAGGATTTGCCCGTCGAAGTGCTGCGCAACCGCGATACCAAGACGCTGATTCCGCCGCTGCACGGTGCCCTGCTCAAGAACGAATCCGATGTGATGCTGTTCGAACGGCTGGCGTTCATGAGCCGGCGCAACCAGGGCTGAACCGGCGTCTTCGGCACTGCGAACCGTTCGGAAGTAGACGAAGTTGACGGTTTCAGGAGATTTTCGCGTGCGTGCATGGGGCGAATAATCTGCTCGTCGGCATCGTTGCGCCCGCTCCTTTCACCGCCAGTGTAACCCGGAATACGGGGTGTAGGACAGGGCCGGGGCGGGCCTGAGCCCGCCTGTCACTTCGGCGTGAAAGCCAGCACCGCCCGCCCTGTCCCCAGCGGCGCGGCAGCGGTATAAAGCACCACTGCGAGCCTGCCGGCGCGCAAGTCTGCCCGGGCCAGCGCGTCGAGCACCAGATCGGCGCTGGCACGTTTCTGTCCGCGCAGCATCACGGGCGCCAGGATCGGCCCCGGCCCGCCTTCGTGGCTGCGATGCAGCGCGACGGCAATCGGCGTATCCTTGCCGCTGCCGCTGGCCGTCACATCTGCATGCATCCGCGCCGTCGTCGGGTCAAAGGTGAAGCGGATCGTGGCTTTGGCATTGCTGCCGCCGGCAAGGTTCACCACAGACGTTTGCCGCCCCGGCGGCTTGCCCGCCATCAGCGGCGGTGTGCTGAACGGCGGCTGGCGCGGCTTGGCCAGTTGCTCCCAGCCATAAGCCAGCGCCAGCAGGCGGGGCTCGCTGAAGGCCGGGCCGAGCAGTTCCAGCCCGACCGGCAACCCGCGCGGCGTGAAACCGGCCGGGATGGCAAGCGCCGGCAAGCCGGTGTCCACGCTCAGCCGGCAATTATTGGCAACATCCTGCGCGCCGATCACCGGCGGGCGCCCAAGCGCGGTGGGATAAAGCAGCACGTCAAGGCGCTCCTTGGCGAACAGTGCATCCGTCACCGCCCGGACCACACTGCGCTTGGCCAGCGCCAACTGATGGCCGGGCGATTGCCGACCAGTCTCGGCCAGCATCTCACGTATATTCTTGTCGAGTTGGTCATGGTGCAGCCCGGCATTCACGATCTGCGCCAGCGATTTGACCGGTGCGCCCGGATTCGTCGCCAGATAGCGCTGAAGATCCTCGGCAAATTCGAACTTTCTGGCGTTACTGTCGGTCAGCATCTCTGCAAGCCCGGGGATTGCCACATCAATCACCTCGGCCCCTGCCCCGCACAGCGTCGCGATTGCCTGATCATAAACCAGCTTGCCGTCTGCATCGTCGGGCACAATGGCGAACAGGCTGCGCAGCACGCCGATGCGCGCGCCCTTCAACGCGCCGGCTTGCAATGCCCCGGCATAAGATTTGGGCATCTGCGCGTCCGCCCCCTTGGTCACCGCATCCGCAGGGTCCTCGCCTGCCGTTGCATCCAGCATGACCGCCAAATCGGCAACACAGCGCGCCAGCGGCCCCGCAACGTCCTGCGTATCGGAAAGCGGGATCACGCCGCTGCGGCTAGCTAGCCCGCGCGTGGTGCGGATGCCGAACAGGTTCTGATAGGCGGCCGGAATGCGGATCGAACCGCATGTGTCGCTGCCCATGCCGGCGGCGGCAAAGCTGGCGGCAATCGCTGCCCCGGTGCCGCCGCTGGAGCCACCCGGCGAGCGGAGCAGATCATAGGGATTGCGCGACTGGCCGGTGAACGAGGAGATGGTCGTGATGCCATAGGCCAATTCATGCATCGTGGTCTTGCCCAGAATGATGGCGCCAGCCGCGCGCAGCTTGGCCACCTGATGGGCATCCCGTGTCGGCTGGAACGTCGCCAGCGCCAGCGTGCCGCCGCTGGTCGGCATGTCGCTGGTATCGAAATTGTCCTTCACCAGCACCGGAATGCCGTGCAGCGGGCCGCGCGGACCCTTGGCCGCGCGTTCCTTGTCGAGCGCCGCCGCCTCGGCATCTGCTGCCGGGTTCAGGGTGACGATGCTGTTCAGCGCCGGGCCGGCTTGATCATAGGCCGTGATGCGGGCGCGATAGGCCGCCACCAACTGCCGGGAGGTGACCACACCACTGGCCATCCCTGCTTGCAATTCGGGGATTGATGCCTCGGTCACCTCGATGCCAGCCGTTGGCTGCCGCGCCGGCTGCGGAGCCGCCTGCACGGACGCCGCCATCGCCGTCATCGCCAAAGCAACGCCGCTGCTGCGCTTCATCATCATTCCCCTTTGGCCCCTAACGCCCGCAGCAAAGGCCAGCGCGGCCGCGCCGTCAATGCACAGCGCAGCGAAAGGTCAGCGCAGCATCAACCCGCCATCGATAGCCAGGCTCTGGCCGGTGATATAGCTGGCGGCCGGGCTGGCGAGGAACAGGATGGCTTCGGCGATTTCCTCAGGGCGGCCCCAGCGGCGCATGGGGATGGCCTTCATCAGGCGTTTTTCATGGTCGGGGTTTTGCCGTGCGCCTTCGGTCATGCGGGTTTCGATGAAGCCGGGGGCGACAAGGTTGACGCGCACGCCGTCGGTTGCCCATTTGTCGCCCAGCGCCCGCGTAAGGCCCAAAAGCCCGGCCTTTGACGCGGTATAGGCCGGGGTTTCGCGCAGGGCGAGGAAGCTGGCGAGGCTGCCGACGTTGACGATGCTGCCGCCGCTGGCCTTGAGCAGCGGGTGCAGGCGCACCGACAGGTCCATCACTGCGTTCAGGTTGGTATCGATAACCGCCTCGAATTCTTCCTGTTCGTATTCGCGCGGGGAGCCGCGCCCGGCGTTGTTGACCAATATGTCGAGCGCGGTGAAATGGCTGGCGACATCTGTGCGTGCCTCCGGCCAGGTCAGGTCCGCCTGGATGTAATCGGCGCCGATGATGGGACTGTCATAGCAGTCGAGACGGGCGCGGGTGCCGGTGACCGTGACGCGGGCGCCCATGGCGATCAGCGCCTCGGCCGTGGCGCGGCCGATACCCTGCGTGCCGCCGGTGATGAGCGCCGTTTTGCCGATAGCCCAATGTTCCATGGCCGTGTTCATGCGCTCAGCCCCCCATCGATGACCAGCGACGTGCCGGTGATGTAACGCGCCATATCCGACGCTAGAAACAGGATTGGCCCGGCAATGTCGTCAGGCTCGCCGATGCGGGCCAGCGGCACTTGGGCGGTGGTGGCGGCAAGCCGGCCCGGATGTTCCCAGGTGATGGCAGTCATCTTGGATCGCACCAGCCCCGGCGCCACCAGATTGACGCGCACACCCTGCGGCCCGAACGCCTGTGCCAGCGTGCGCATCAACGTCAGCAGCCCGCCCTTGGACGCCGAATAAGCCGGCTGGCCCACCGTGCCGCGAAAGCTGGCAACCGAGCCGACCATGATGATATTCCCGCGCACCGCCGCAAGGGCTTCGCGGAATTTCACCGCCAGCTGCATCGGCCCCGTAAGGTTGGCCGCCAGCACATCGGCAAAGGTATCGATTTCGAACTCACGGCGTTTGTAGGCGACCTTGGCACCGGCGACGACCAGCACATCCAGTGATGTGACGCCGGGATCAAAGGCCGCAACCGCCGCGACGTCACCCTGATCGAGCCGGTGATATTCCATGCCCGCAAGATCGCCATCGGTGCCGGCATAATCGGCAGCGCTGGCCCGCGTGCCGGTGACGATCACGCGGGCGCCGCCCGCCAGAAAGCCGCGCGCCGCCGCATTGCCGATGCCGGTGGAGCCCCCTGTCACAAGCACGGTCTTGCCCGCAAAATCAAAAACCGACACGGTTGCCTCCTCAATCAAGCGGGGACTTTCGGCCATGGCGCTTCTGGACGGCAAGGTAGCGGTTGTGACAGGCGCCGGGCGCGGGCTGGGGCGGTGCCATGCGCTGGCGCTGGCGGCGGCGGGGGCGCGGGTGGTGGTGAACGACTTCGGCGGCAGCGTGACTGGCGGCAGCAGCGTGACTGGCGGCGGCAGCGTGACTGGCGGCGATGTGGTCGAGGACGTTGCCAACCTGGTGGCCGAGGAAATCCGTGATCTGGGGGGCCAGGCGGTGGCCAATCATGCCAGCGTCGCCGATTGGGCCGGCGCCGGCACCATCATCGCGCAGGCGGTCAGCGTGTTCGGAGACGTGGACATTGTCGTCAACAATGCCGGCATCAATCGCCCGGCCAGTATCGCCGACCTGACCGAGGCGGATTTCGACCTGGAAACCGGTGTGCATCTGAAGGGCACCACTGCCGTCTGCCACCATGCCGCAAAATTCTGGCGAGACCGGGGACACAGCGATGGCCGGGCCATCATCAACACCACATCGCCGGTGGGGGTACACCCGATGCCGAACGGCGGGCCATATGGTGCCGCCAAGGCCGGCATTGCGGCGTTGACGATGGTGCTGGCGCAGGAGCTGGCCGGGCTGGGCGTGCGGTGCAATGCGATTGCCCCGGCGGCGCGCACCCGCATGGTGATGGCATCGCCCGATGTCGATGTGCTGATGCCGAAAACTGCCGGCTTCGACCGGCACTTGCCCGATCATGTCAGCCCGCTGGTGGTCTATCTGGCGTCATCGCTGAACCGGTTCACGGGGCGGATTTTCGGCGTCGAAGGCCCGGATGTGGCGCTGTATCAACCCTGGAGCGCAGACACTTTGTTCACTTACGATGGCGCCTGGACGGCGCAGGCGCTGGCGGACGCAATGGACGACGCGGCTATGCAGGCCGATATTCGCGCATTCTATCCCGGCGGCCGCATCGACACGCGGTTCCCGCCGAACCGGACGCTCAGGGCGCTGCGGGGGGATTGAGTTCTCCGGCGAGCCGGCGGCCGAGCAGGGAGAACCGCTTGCGTTGCGCCAGCATCGGCGCCTCGATCATGTGCCAGGACGAGGCGGCAAACAGCGTCACCGGCAGCAGCGACGCCAACAGCAGCCAACCCCAGTGCGAAAACGCAAAGCTGGCCTGCATCGCCTGCAGGATGGGAAAATGGCACAGATAGACGCCGTAGCTATAATCGCCGCTGCGAAAGCCCGGCGGGCGCGGCAGCTTGAGCAGGCCGAGCCAGGCGACCAGATAAACACAAGGGAACAGCATCAGCAGCGCCAGGACCGGCGATTTCGACCAGGTCAGGCCATCGACCAGCAGCGATGTCGCTACCAGCATGGCGATGATCACCGCCGCGATGCGCCCGTCGAACGGGATGTGGCGGCGGGCGAGATAAAAGCCTGCACCGCCGAGAAAATAAGGGATGAGCAGCGCGCCTTGCGTTGTCAGGCCGAAACGCAGCAGCTTGTGGATCAGTTGCGGCTCCTGCCCCTGCGCCGTGAACGCATAGATCGTCGCGACGCACAGCCAGAGCAATGCAACGACCATCAACAGCCACCAGCGCTTCAACTGCCCGGCGGCCATCAAGGTCGCCATGATCAGGTAGCAGGTGATTTCCCATGGCACCGTCCACAGCGAGCCATTGACTGCCGGCCCCAGCGGTGAATCCGTGAACACGCCGGGCAAGGTATACCGCACGACACCGACAACGTTGAGAAAATAGGTGATGAATCGCTGGTCGCCGACATAGGCCAGCAAGCCGCGATCGGTCATCATCGGGCCGATGACCAGCGCCGACAGGCCCACGACCGCCGCCAGCGCCGGCAGGATGCGGAGCGACCGGCTGAGCATGAACTGCCGCACGTTCAACCGGACCGCCGACCCGGCGACAAGAAACCCCGACAGCGCAAAAAACATCGGCACCATGGTTTCAAACGGGATCCAGAACAGGCTCGCCTTGCCCGGCAGCGGCGAGCCGGCGCCGATGGTCCAGGCGTGCCAGACGACCACTTCGTAGCAGAGCACGAGCCGCAACGCATCGAAGCCGGGGCCAAAGCCCCCGACTTCTGCAAAACGATCCTCGAAACTGCGCAACCCCGGACGCCCTATTCTTGTTTTTGATTCTGACGCGCCGGCAAAGCACAGCGGGCCGCCGCCCGCAACGGGCAATGATGCGGCAGGCACCGTGCCATCGCATGCTGTCGGGCGATTGTAAGCTGGAAACGATGAAGGCATCGTCACCATGGACGGCAATTCCGCTGCAGGCTTCACTTGGCGGCACGCCGGCGTTCGCCCCCTCTCAAGAACAACGTGCTGTGCGTGCGCTGCCAAGCTGATAGTGTGCCGGCATGTTCCTGACCTTTCTTGATGAACTTCGCAGCGCGAAGATACCGGCCTCCCTCAAGGAGCATCTGACGCTGCTGGAGGCGATGCAGGCCGATGTCATCGATTGGTCGATCACCGATTTCTATTATCTGGCGCGTGCGACCTATGTGAAGGACGAGGGACTGCTCGACCGGTTTGACATGGTGTTTGCCAAGGTTTTCAAAGGGCTGGAACCAAGCGTTGAAACCGGCGAGGCCGAGATCCCGCCAGACTGGCACAACGCCGTCGCCGAGTTGAACCTGACGGCCGAGGAACTGGCCGAGCTGGAGAAGAAGGGCTGGGACAAGCTCATGGAGACGCTGCAAAAGCGGCTTGAGGAGCAGAAGGAACGCCACGAAGGCGGCAACAAATGGATCGGCACGGCGGGCAAATCACCGTTCGGGGCGCAAGGATCACACCCCGAGGGCATCCGCATCGGCCAGAAGGAAGGCCGGCAGGGCAAAGCCGTCAAGGTCTGGGACAAGCGCGAGTTCAAGAACCTTGATTCGCAGATCGAGCTTGGCACCCGCAACATCAAGGTGGCGCTGCGCCGCCTGCGCCGCTTTGCCCGCACCGGCGCGGCAGACGAGCTGGACATGGACGCCACCATCAACGGCACGGCGAAAAAGGCCTGGCTCGATATTGTGATGCGGCCTGAGCGGCACAATGCCGTCAAATTGCTGCTTATGCTGGATGTCGGCGGCTCGATGGACCCCCACATCAAGCTTTGCGAGGAGCTGTTTTCGGCAGCCAAGTCGGAGTTCAAGCATCTGGAGTTCTTTTACTTCCACAACTGCCCGTATGAGGCGCTGTGGAAGGACAACAAGCGCCGCTGGTCGGAACGCACGCCGGTGATGGAACTGCTCCACAAATTCCCGCATGATTACAAGCTGCTGTTTGTCGGTGATGCGTCGATGAGCCCGTATGAAATCAACTATCCGGGCGGCAGTGTCGAACATTGGAACG
>NZ_JANPCD010000152.1:0-3788 GCF_031430775.1 Sandarakinorhabdus sp.
GTCACCGCCACCATCGCTGGTGAAGAAGTGCGTGCCGAAGTTGCGGTCAGTCAGCAGCATGGTGATGGCACCGGCCAGAACCGGCAGCGACAGCAGCAGCAGGAACGCGGTGACCAGCACCGACCAGACGAACAGCGGCATCTTGTGCAGGGTCATGCCCGGCGCACGCATGTTGAGAATGGTGGTAATGAAGTTGATGGCGCCCAGAATGGACGAGGCACCGGCAATGTGCAGAGACAGGATCGCCATGTCGACCGCCGGGCCGGGGTGACCCGACGTGCTGAGCGGCGGATAGACCGTCCAGCCCGTGCCGGCGCCGTTGAAGCCTGCCGGCCCTTCGAAGAACATCGAGCCGCACAGCAGCAGGAACGACGGCACCAGCAGCCAGAACGACACATTGTTCATGCGCGGAAAGGCCATGTCCGGCGCGCCGATCATGATGGGAACGAACCAGTTGCCAAAGCCGCCGATCATGGCGGGCATGACGGTGAAGAACACCATGATCAGGCCATGGGCCGTGATGAACACGTTCCAAAGGTGATAGGCGGCATCGACATTGCCCTGCGTCATGAACGTCAGATACTGGATGCCGGGGGCCGCCAGTTCGAGCCGCATGATGCCCGAGATCGCGCCGCCGATCGTGCCGGCGATGATCGCGAAGATCAGGTAAAGCGTGCCGATGTCCTTGTGGTTGGTCGAAAACAACCAACGCTGGATGAAGCCGGGCTTGTGGTCATGGTCATGCGCATGGGCATCTTGACCAGCGAGCGCGTTTGCGTTTGCCATTGTCTTGGATCCTCTCAGGCGGCCGGTGCCGGCGCAGGCGCGGCGGTAACGGCCGGAGCAACGGGAGCAGCGGCAGTTGCCACAGGCTCCACGATGCCATTTTCCTTTTTCTTGGCGGCGACCCAGGCGTCGAACTGCGCGCGCGGCAGCACTTCGACGGCGATGGGCATGAAGCCGTGCTTGGTGCCGCAAAGCTCCGAACACTGGCCGAAATACACGCCGGGTTTATCGACCTTGAACCAGGTTTCGTTGGTGCGGCCGGGCACGGCGTCCATCTTCACCCAAAAGGCGGGGATGGCAAAACTGTGGATGACATCGGCGGCCGTGGTCAGGATCTTGACGGTGGCGCCAGCCGGCACAACGATGCGGTTATCGACGTCGAGCAGTTTGGGGCTACCGCGTGTCGCCGATTCGGCGTCGGTCAGCATCACGGAATCGAAGCTGAAACCGCCCTGGTCCTGATATTCATATTCCCAATACCACTGGTGGCCGGTCGCCTTGATGGTCAGGTCGGCCTTGGGCGGATCATATTGGTTGGCCAGCAGCCGAAACGACGGCACGGCGATGCCAACCAATATGAGCACGGGGATCAGCGTCCACACCACTTCAATGGTGGTGTTGTGCGTCGTCTTGGACGGCACCGGGTTGGCACCAGCGCGGAAACGGAAAACAGTGTAGCCCAGCAGCGCCAGCACAAAAATCGCAACAGCGGCCATCAACGGGTTCAGGATGCTGTCCGTCAGCGTCTGCGCCTCCTGGCCAAGTGCAGTGACCTGCGTTTGCAGGCCGATGCGACCATCGGGCTGGCCGATGCCGGGAACGGCCTTGGTCATGGCCGGCACGGAGGCAGGCACATCGGTGGTCGCCACTGCGGCAACCGGCGCGGCGGCCGGCGGGTCGCTTTGGGCCATCGCCGGCAAGGCCGATAGCGACAGCAGCAAACAGATACTCAAGCGCTGGAAAATGCGCATCATGGCCCCATGCTTTAGGGGCGGGAGCCTCCTCCCGCCGGACAATGCGGCCCCTATGCCGCGATGCAGCGCCCCCGGCAAGCGCCGCAACGTCACAGGCGCCGGTTTTCAGGCCAGCAGATCGCCGAAACTGGCGGTTTCCCGCGCCATCTGTGCCTTGACGGCCTCACCCACGTCGCCGCCTTGCAACATGCCGGCGTTCCAGACCGCGACATACTCCAGCCCGTCGGCAATGCTGTGGTCCCGCCCATGGTTGAGCACGGCCTTGATGCCGGTGATCGCCAGTGGCGATTTGGCAGCAATTTCGGCGGCCATGGTTTCGGCGGCGGCAAGCGCAGCGGCATGATCGGCCGCGACTCGGTTGACGAAACCGTATTGCAGCGCCTCGACAGCCGGAAAGCGCCGGCCGGTATAGGCCAGTTCGCGCAATAGCCCCTGCGGCAGCAGATGTGGCGCGCGTTGCAGGGTGCCGACATCGGCGACGATGGCGATATTGATTTCCTGGATGGTGAAAAACGCGTCTGCCGCAGCGATTCGGATATCGCACGCCGTGACCATATCGACGCCGCCGCCAATGCAGCCGCCCTGCACCACCGCGATCACCGGCACGCGGCAATTGTCGATGACGTTGAAACTTTCCTGCAATTCCTTGACGTGGCGGCGAAACGATTCGCGCGCCCGGCCTAAGTCCTGCGATCCCTGTGCCAGCGTGGTCTGCCCGGCCCAACCCAGATCGAGCCCGGCGGTGAAGTGTTTGCCGGTCGAAGCGATAATGACGCAGCGCACGGCCGGGTCATGATCGATGGCCGCGAAAACCCGGACCATTTCGGGCCAGAAATCCTTGTTCATGGTGTTGAGCTGCTGCGGGCGATTGAGCGTCACCCGGGCAATGCCATCGGACACGGCAAAATCGAGTGTCGTGAAATGTGCGGGGGTCAGTTCCATCCGGCTCTCCATCGGCTTATGGGGAAGGCATGACCAAATTCACCGTCAACGGCAATCCTGTGCAATTCATGATGGCGCCCGAAACGCCGCTGTTGTGGGCGCTGCGCGATGCCGCCAACCTGACCGGCACCAAATTCGGCTGCGGCGCCGGCCTGTGCGGGGCCTGCACCGTGCATGTCGACGGCGCCGCCACCCGGTCGTGCCAGGTAACCATTGGCGACCTCGAAGGTACCTTCGTCACCACCATCGAAGGCTTGAGCGATGATCGCTCGCACCCGCTGCAACAGGCATGGATTGCCGAACAGGTGCCGCAGTGCGGCTATTGCCAGTCGGGCATGATCATGGCGGCTGCGGCGCTGCTCAAGGAGAAAAAGGCGCCCAGCGACGCCGATATCGATGCCGCCATCACCAATTTGTGCCGCTGCGGCACCTATGGCCGCATCCGGCGCGCCATCCACCGCGCCGCCGCAGGCGAGGTTGTGTCGGGTGTACCGGGGCCGGATACCACGGCAGCAGAGGCAGCGCGGCTGGCGCCGAGTTTGAAGGCGCGGCCCTGAAGCGCTTTGCGATCAGAACGGATTGAGGCTGTAGCCCTGTGTCTGCAAGATCGCATGGGCGCTGCTGGCGGAGATCGCCAGTTCGACGCCCGGCAGCAGATCTGCCTTTTTTACGCCCATCGCGTTGGCAGCCTGGCCGCAGACGAGAAATCGCACGCCCTTGGCCAGCATCTCGGTAACCGGCGCTTCGCTGGCGTTGGCGGCGCCGGCATTGCGGGCGGCATAAACCGTGCTGCGCGTCAGTTCGGCAATCGCCGAGCCATGCACGACCACGGCAACGGCAACGTCGCGCGCCGCCACGCCGTTCCCGACATGGCTGTTGATGAAGCGCGCCGCCGTTTCAAAACCCGGGTTGAGCTTGCCCGGCGTGGCCTTTGTAACGTCATAGACATGGCGCAGGACCATGCCGCGCGGGATGACCACGTCGGTTTCGACAGGCGTGTGGCTGCCGAAGCCCATGAACACCGGGCCATCGGTGGCCAGCGCCGGTGAAGCGATCAGCGCCGCCAGCAGCCACAGCGCCCTCATG
>NZ_JANPCD010000153.1:0-10024 GCF_031430775.1 Sandarakinorhabdus sp.
CGACTGCATCGATTGACTTTGAGCCTGCGCCAGCGCCGCGTCGATCATGTCGACAAACTGCCCCCCCGGCACCGCCCGCACCGCATCGGCCCAGCCATGGGCGGCGTTGCACGGCATCGCCAGCACCTGCGCGCCGCTGGCCACCAGCCGCTGCGCCATACCGGCCAGCACCGGCCCCGGCGACGGCCCGCCGGCCAGTGCGGCATTGCGGTCTGGCACATGGGGGTTGCTGTCGACCAGCACATGCGGATGGTCGCTGTCGCGCACCGCGCCCGCCCCGGCCACCAGCCGCGCCAGAAAATCCGCCGTCGCTGCCGGACCCATGCCGCCGACCACGCCGATTGTGCGCCACAGCGGTGCGGCAGGCACGGGTTTGGCCATCAGTTCAGTTCGGGGTTGCGAAGATCGCCGGCAAAGGCCGACAGCGACGGGCTGCCACCTGTGTGCAGGAACAGCACGCGCTCGCCTTTGGCAAATTCGCCGCGCTGCGCCAGGCCGATCAGCCCGGCCATCGCCTTGCCGCTGTAGACCGGGTCCAGCAACACGCCTTCCAGCCGGGCCAGCATCCGCACGGCGGCCACCATCTCGCGGCTGGGCAGCGAATAACCGGGGCCGACCCAGTCATCCAGCGCGACGACATCATCGGCAACAGGTGATGCGGCGCCCATGAACGTCGCCGTCTGCTGCGCCAGTTTGAGGACATTGGCTTCTTGTTCAGCGCGCGGCCGGCGCACGTTGATGCCGGTGACCGGATTGCCGGCGCCCAGTGCCACCAGCCCGGCCAGCAACCCGGAATGGGTGCCGGCGCTGCCGGACGCAACGACGATGCGATCGAACGCCAGTCCCATGTCAAAGCTCTGCGCCATGATTTCCTGCGCACAGGCGGCGTAACCCAGCGCGCCCAGCGGGTTGGAGCCGCCGCCGGGGATGATGTAGGGCACGCCGCCTGCCGCCGTCACCGCTGCTGCATCGACCGTCATTTCGGCCGCCAGATCGGTGCCGGCCGGGACCATGCGCACCGAATGCGCGCCCATCAGGTCGAACAGCAGATTATTGCCAAGCGCAGCGGTGTCGAAACTGCCGGCGACGCGTTCCTCGATGACCAGCCGGCATTTCAGCCCCTCGCGCGCGGCGGCAGCAAGAGTCAGCCGGCAATGATTCGATTGCGGCGCCCCGACGGTCACAAGTGTGTCGGCGCCCTGCGCAAGCGCGTCGGCGACCAGGAATTCCAGCTTGCGGGTCTTGTTGCCGCCGCCAGCAAGGCCCAGCAGGTCGTCACGCTTGATCCAGAATTCGGCGCCGCCAAGCGCCGCGGACAGGCGTGGCAGCGGCTCGATGGGCGTGAAGCCATGGGTGTAACGGCGGCGGGGAAAATGTGCGAGGTTCATGGTGGCGGCTTGTGCCTGTGACTATGCGGCAAAGCAACCGCGCAGACGGCGCAAAAACCGGCTATAGTGCTTGAATGGAAAATTTTGACACGCCCGTTGCCTTTGCCCTTGGTTGGGGTGTTGGGCTGTGCCTGATTGGCGGCCTGATGACGCCGCGTGCAGATTGGTATGCACAGCTGCGCAAACCCACATGGCAGCCCCCCGGCTGGCTGTTCGGCCCCGCCTGGACGATCATATTGGGCCTTTCAGCATGGGGCGGCGTCATCGCCTGGGAGGCCGCGCGTGGGCCGGCAGATGAACGCGCCATCCTGATCCTGTTCGCGGTCAACGGTGTCTTTCACCTGCTATGGAGCCCCTTGTTCTTCAAGGCACAGCGCCCTGACTGGGCGCTGGCGGAGGTTCCGTTCCTGTGGGGATCCATCCTGGCACTGGTGGCCGGGCTCTGGCCGATCGCGCCTGCAGCCGCACAGCTCAGCCTGCCCTATCTCGCCTGGGTGAGCTTCGCGGCGGTTCTCAACTGGGCAGTCGTCCGCCTCAACCCCAGGCCGGTCCTCGCCTGACCAACTTGCTGGTCATGCGATTTCTGGCGGATGCAAATGATGCGCATCGCAGGCAATGTCAGTGACCGGAAACCAGTAATCGGCGGTTTGAACGCAGAATGCCTGCGCGAGACGCCGGACCGCATTGGCAAAACACCACCGCTATTCGGCGAGATGCATGATCGCCCTGGTTGCGGGCCACCAATTGCGCGGCATGCCCATGGTTCATCGGCGCCAACGTGTTCGTTGTCTTGCTCATGCCGGCTCCCCCCTGCCTGGAGCTGGAGCTGCCGGCAAATCCGGCGCGGTTCTCTCCACCGATCCGCATTGAATTTATCAACCCATAGTTGGCACCTGCAATGCCAAAAAACAATAGCGATCGCGCGTGTTTCACATTGAACCTACCGAATACAGACGAAAATACTCAGGCGGCCTTGGTTCATGAATTTAAATGCCCTCATGCTACCGCGCCCGAGTTGTCGCAGCTGCTGTTTTCAGCTATCATCACTGATATCGGCTGGAGTTGGTGGGCATGGCGAGTCGTGAGACCCTTTCGCGCACGATTGAACTGGTCATCATCTTTGGCCTGGGCGCTTGCTTGTTCGCGCCAGTAGCAGCGGAGCCTGCCTCGCCTGCGCTACGTGCTCCCACATCGCCTTTCGCAGTCAACACACGGTTGACGCCTATTCCGGCCACATTTGCCCGCGTCGAAGATGATGCGAAGTGCCGTTCGTGGTGTAGCGCGTTTCATCCCGGTGAAGTGGTTACCGAGATCAGCTGGCCAGAAGCCGATACTGCCGACCAGCCGGATGCCGACGCTCGGCTCGACATCACGGCGGCGGCTGCGGGGGTGGCGGGCGCGAACTTTGCCACGGTTCGGCTTGCCGCCGTGCCCATGGCGACAGCGCGGGCCGAAGGTGGCGTGGATCTGGAGATGGTCAAGACTCGAATGGCGCCAGCCCTGCTGCAACCAGTTGAAAATGGACGGATCATGGCAAGGCCGGCGAAAGTGCGCACACTGTCCGGCGTTCTTCGCCGCCGAGACATGGTTGCACGTCGTTTGCCGAATGCTGATCGCACACGCGCCAATGCAGGCGGCGAGGGACTGGGGATGTTGCAGACCGCTACGGCCGTCGTGCAGCAGCACCGCAGCGAGCGGGGACGGTTGGTCCATGTGTTGACGCTGGAGGGGTTGGAGCCGGGCCTGTCCTACGAGTTTGCGGTGCGCACAAAGGCGATGGCAGCGCCGGCTCTGAACCTGTGCCGGATCCCGGTGTGCCCAACAGACATGGTGGCGACACCGCCCAGATAAAGCGGATGAGGGGGACTTATGCCGGGTGTGTTGAGGCAGTTCGCGCGTCTTGGCGCCCTGTGCGTTCCGATCGCCCTGTTGAGCGCTGCGGCCACGGCCCAGGTCAACTGGCAGGTGCAGAATATCAGCCCTGTGCAATCCAACCTCGACGGCGCCAATCCCAACAGCGCCAGTGGCGGGCGCGTCAATCAACTGGGTGTGAACCCGGCCAATGCGCAATCTGCACTCGCTGCCAGCGAATGGGGCGGGCTGTTCAGCACGGCGGACGGCGGTCGGAATTGGGCCCATGTGCAGGGACACGCCCCGCAAGCCACCTGGGACGTGGAGTTCAACCCCGGAAACACCAACACGGTGTTCGCGACGTCGCTGTTCGATGGGCGGGCCACCGGTTCGCGATCGGGCATCAACGCAAGTCGTGATGGCGGGATCACCTGGGCGGTGCCCGCAACCGCAAGGCCCGCTGCGGCAGCTTGCCGGCGCGCGATCGACCTTGCAGAGCCAGCAGCGTTCGGCATCGCCATCGATCCATCGAACAACAACCGCATTTATGTCGGCACGAACTGCGGCCTGGCGGTCAGCACCGACAACGGGTTTTCCTGGACGTTTCGTGACCCGACACCAGCGACAGCGGGCGGACTGCGGGTGGTTGATGTGTTTGTTCACGCCAACGGCACCGTGGATGTCTGCGGCGACGAAGGCCACCAGCGGTCGACCGACAATGGCGCCACCTTTGTGGAGGGAGCAAATACCGAACCCCGCGGCACATGTTCTATCGTCGGATCGCCCGATGAGACCAATACGCTGTTGATGGTGGTCGGCACCAATCTGCTGGAAAGCCGCGATGGCGGCGCCAGTTGGCCGACCCAGTTCAACGAGCCAGGCAGCCAGGGGCGCATACCGTTTCTCCAGGTGAACAACCGTGCCGGTGCCGATTTCGATGTGTGGTTCGGCGATACCCAATTGTTTCGCATTCCGTGCCGCACGCCGGCTGCAGGCAGCACGGCGCGTCGTTGCCCAGACGCGCCGAATTGGGTGAACGCGCAGTCCGGCGGACACTGGGATGTCGGCGATATCGCCTTCGGCACCGGCGCCGTGCGATGCCCGATCCTTTTTTCCAACGATGGCGGCGTCTATTTCAATACCCGCACAGGCGCCAACTGCCATGATCCCGTTTGGGAACAGCCCACCACGACCGTCACAGCCATGTGGCTGTGGGACATGGCTGGCAGAATACGCCCCGCCAATGGCGAGGAAGGCGTCTATTTGGGGCAACAAGACACCGGAGGGTTCGGCAGCCGCGATGCAGCGCGGGCGGCCCCGGCCTGGAATGCGCCGTCATGCTGCGATATCTTCGACGTCGAAGTGGAAGCGGCACGCACCGTCTTCACCGTGTGCTGTTTCAATCCAGGCCGCGCAACGCAAATGTTTCGCGGCAACGACACAATGGGCGGCGGCGGCCAGATTCCCACCTATCCCCCCGGCAACCTCGTGACCTTTCAGGACGGGGATTCGATCAGCAACTATGCGCCCAACAGCTATGCTGCGGTGACCTCTTCCGGAATCTTCTTCACGGGCAACATTGGTGGCGCCACCATCACCTGGCAGGCGCTGGGCACCAACCAGCCCGCCAATGTCTGCGGCGTTACCAGCGGTCGGCGAGCCGACGGCACGCCGGTGTTCTTTGCGCGGTCGGGTGGCAATGCGTGCAGCATTGTCGGCGGCGGGTCGGGTGCCATCTGGCGGCATGATGGCGCCACGACCACCGGCGACTGGGTGCGGATACAGCGGGCCGGCAACAGCAATTTTGGCGTGTTCACCGTCAACACCGAGAATACCAGTCAATTGTTGGCCAACGACATGAGCGGCGCTGCGCCGGCGATGGTGACCAGTACCGATGGCGGCAACAGCTGGACAACGCTGCCTGCGCTCGATGCGCGCCTTGCCGGTGACGGCGCCTTCCAGGCGCAGGTGCAGAACGGCGCCCCGATCAACGGTTATCCCCAAGCCTCGCTGGCGGCGATCAATCCGCTCAATGCGGCGATGATGTTGGCCGGTGGACAGGATTCGGGTTTGTTCCTGACCGCCAATGGTGGCCGGAACTGGACGATTGTCAGCGATCCACGCACTGCCACGGCCCTGCACCCGCACGTGTCGCGGCCGTTGTTCGCGCATTTCGAACCATTGGGCAGCGAACGATGGAACGTCTATGTCGGCGCGCGTGGTCGCGGTGTCTGGCGTATCGGCGTCGACGTCGAGAATCGGTGGGGTGGGGCCATCTGGCAAAGCACGGGCGTCGCCTGCACCGGCGATAATTGCCCGGGCTGGCGCCGTTTGGACAACAACATCGCCACGGTTGCTACCGTCGCTGCCGGCGGCCAAGTGTACCAACTGCATCTGAATGGCAGGATCTGGCGCGGTACCGGTGCTGCCTGCGACGGCGATACATGCCCGGGCTGGCAACAGCTTGACAACAATCCGCGCACTATCGCCATCGCTGCGGGCGGCAATAGCCTGTACCAATTGCACAATGATGGCCGCATCTGGCGCTTTACGGGCACGGCGTGCACCGGCGAAAGCTGCCCGGGCTGGACCTTGCTGGACAACAACCCGCGCACGGTGTCGATCGTTGCAGGCGGTGGCAGCCTGTATCAGTTGCACCGCGATGGCCGCATCTGGCGGTCCACCGGCACAGCATGCACGGGTAGCGGTGCCAGCCTGAGTTGCCCGGGCTGGGCCTTGCTGGACAACAATCCACGCACGGTGTCGATCGCAGCCGGGGGCAGCGACCTGTATCAACTGCATTTTGATGGCCGCATCTGGCGATCGACAGGCACAGCCTGCACGGGCAGCGGGGCCAGCCTGAGTTGCCCCGGCTGGAGCTTGGTCGACAATAACACGGCGACGGCCGACATCGCCGCCATTGGCGGTCTCGTGCAGCGGCATCGCGGTGGGTGGCTGTGGCGTGCGACCGGCACGCCGTGCACCGGATCCTCCTGCCCCGGCTGGCAACGGATCGACAATAACCCGGCGACCGTCATGATGCCGGGCCTGAACCAGCAGATGCATCACGACGGCCGCATCTGGCGCTTTACCGGCACGGCGTGCTCGGGTGACAGCTGTCCGGGCTGGGCATTGCTGGACAATAATCCCCAAACACGTGTGCCGGTGGCGTCGGACGGCAACACCAGCCAGTTGTTTCAGCTCCACGCGCCGGCACTGTTCCAGCGCCATAATGATGGAGCAATCTGGCAGTCTCGCGGACGGCCCTGCGCCGGAGAATCCTGCCCGCATTGGCAACGACTGGACAATAATGCTGCCACCCGCGCCATTGTCGCCAGTGCTGGCCGCTTGTACCAATTGCATGCCAATGGCCGCATCTGGCGGTCAAATGGACAACCGTGCACCGATGATCTCTGCCCGGGCTGGACCCTGCTCGACGCCAACCCTGCGACGCGGGGCATAGTGGCCGGCGGCGGCCAATTGTACCAGCTTCATGCCGACGGTCGCATCTGGCGATCGAACGGCCAACCATGCACGGGCAGCGGTGCGAGCTTGTCGTGCCCGGGCTGGGTGCTCCTGGACAACAACAGTCGTGCAGCACAAATCCTCGCGAGTGGCGTCCAACTGTATCAACGCCACGCCAATGGCGCATTGTGGCGTTTCACCGGCGTCGCTTGTACAGGCAGCGGCGCCAGCCTGTCGTGTCCCGGATGGGTTCCCATCGACAACAATCCCCGCACCACCCGCATCACTGGAGACAATGGGCGGCTCTATCAACTGCACAATAACGGCCTGATCTGGGAGTTTACCGGCAGTCCCTGCAGCGGCTCCGGTGCTGCGCTGTCCTGTCCTGGTTGGCGATTGCTCGACAACAATGCTGCCACGGTGGACATTGTTGCCGGTGGCAATGAACTTTATCAGCGGCACACCAACGGTCGGATCTGGGAGTTTACCGGCGCGCCTTGCACCGGGGCGGGCGCCGCAATCGCTTGCGGTGGATGGCGTCTTCTGGACAATAACCCTGCAACCCGGGAACTGGCTGCCGCCGGTGGCCAACTGTGGCAGCGGCACGCCAACGGCACTGTCTGGCGCTCTGATGGCCGGCCCTGCACCGGCAGCGGCGCCAGTTTGTCGTGCGCTGGCTGGGTTCGGCTGGATAACAACAGCCGCACGGTGGAGATCATCGCCAACCGGCAGTAATTGCCGATATTGCCCCAACAGCCGGCCCGCAGTTCCGAGCCGATTGCTACCCTGCAAGCAACTGAAGTTGCAAAAGAATGCCAGCTTGCAAATTCTCCTGGTCGGAGATCCACTCGTGCAGTGAAGGCGTGGTGCCCGGGGGCGGATTTGAACCACCGACACGGGGATTTTCAAGCCGCTATAAGTTTCGGCTTCTCAAAGACATGCAAGCAAAACACCCCTTTTAGCGCCTGTGTCGCATCAATAGGTTACGCCCGATCGACAAAACGCCCCGCGCCCTCCCTGGTGCGGGCCGCATGAGCCTTGCCCGGTCAATCACAACAAGGCTCGGGGGCGAGTGGCGCGGCGATCATGGGGCCGTGCCTGGGCCGGGCCATAGCAAGGGCGATCGAAGCGTGACCGTGCGCGATAGCGCCACGGGTGACGACATCATCATTCATTCTTTCGCGGGTGAAGATTGGAAGGCGATCAAAGACGCCTGGCGCATAGACGGCACCCTTCCTGAGCGACCGGCGCCCTCGAGCCCCGCGCAGGTGAGCCGGGGACCGGGCCGGACTGTCGCCAGCTTCGACTATCGGCAGGCTGATGGCGAGATTGCCTTTCGGATCGATCGGGTTGAGCCCGGCCGCAACGGGCGGAGAAAAGACTTCAAGGTTTCGCATCCTGCCGGCCCTGGCCGGTGGGCAGCGGGCTTGAACGGCTTCGCGCCCCTGCCCTATCGCCTGCCCGATCTTATCGCTTCCGATCCCTATGAGCCGGTTTTCATCGTCGAAGGTGAGAAAAAGGCCGATGCGCTGGCCGCGCTGGATTTGCTGGCAACGTGCAACCCTTTCGGGGCCGGCAAGTGGCGAGCCGACTTCGCCCCCTATTTTGAGGGCCGGCGCGTTTTCATCCTGCCCGACAATGACCCGCCTGGGCGTGCACATGCCGATGACGTCGCGCGCCAGCTCGCCGCCAGCGCCGCCACTGTTGCGCGCATCGATCTTCCTGGGTTGCCTGATAAGGGGGACATTCTCGACTGGCTTGCGGCGGGCGGGAGTGCTGAGGCGCTCTTGGACTTGTGCGCAGCGCAGCCCGCTGTGAAGCCGCTGGCCTTGCCGATTGTCTGCCCGGCCGACTGGGAAGGGCGCGAACCGCCCGTGCGGGAATGGCTGATTGAAGGTTGGCTTGCGCGGGGCAGCGCGGCCTTCCTTACGGGTGACGGGGGCGTAGGAAAGTCGCTGTTCACGCAGCAGCTCGCCACCAGTCTTGCGGCTGGCGTCGATTGTCTCGGGCTTCCTGTCGCGCAAACCGTGGCGCTCTATGTCACCTGTGAAGATGACATGCACGAGCTGCACAGGCGACAAGCGGCGATCAATGCCCGGCTTGGCCTGTCGATGCGCGACCTGGCCGGCCGGCTGTTCCTGGTAAGCCTGAAGGGCGAGCTCGGTAGCGAATTGGTGAATTTTGACGCGGCCGGCGCGCTCGAGCTCTCGCAGCGATACCGCGACCTTGAATCGACGGCGCGGGCGATCGGCGCGGGCTTTGTGGCAATCGACAACGTTGCCCAAACCTTCACGGGGAACGAGAACGTCCGCAATCAGGTTGCCGGCTTCTGCAATGTCATGGACCGGCTTGCCATGGCGATCGGCGGGACCGTGCTGTTCCTGGGCCATCCTTCAAAGGCCGGCGCGGAATTCAGCGGCTCGACTGGCTGGGAAGCGCATGTTCGCCAGCGCCTCTATCTCGACTGGCTCGACAAGGGCGCGGGTGTGTCTGGGGACCGTGACGGGCGGGTGTTGAGACGATCGAAGGCTAACTATGCGCGTGCCGGTGCTGAGCTCGATTTTCGATGGCACGCGGGCGCGTTTGTTCTTCCGTCGTCCCTGCCCTCCGATGCCGGTTTCGATGATGAAGCCGCCGCGCAAACTGAGCTCGAGGAGCGGACTTTTCTCAGGTGTCTGGCGATCCGGACCGGACAAAAGCGGCCGGTGTCGCACAGTCAGAACGCTGCAAACTTCGCCCCCAAGGTCTTTGCCAAGATGCCCGAAGGCCGGCGCGTGGGCGGGACTGCTCTCGCCGCCGCAATGGAGCGGCTGATGAGAACGGGCCTGGTGGAACGAGCCACGGCCGACGATCCGCTATGGCGCGGGGAGGACCGCAAGCCGGTGTTGGGGCTGCGGGAAAGGCAACCGGAATGACCGCGCGGGGGACTGGAAACAGGCGCGCGTGGGTCATGACCGCCGATCGTCATGGGCCTGCGGAAGGTCTGCGGGAAGGTTGCGGGAAGGTGCGGGAAGGTCTGCTGCAAGCCATTGATTTTGCTTGCGGAAGGTTATTTGCGGGACAGTTGAGGGAAGGTGCGGAAGGTCACCACCTAAGTCATTGTTTTTGTTTGCGGAAGGTCTGCGGGGCAGTTGCGGTAAGGTTGGGGGTGGGGACCCCCCCTCTAGGGGGGGTCACCCACTCAACCACCAACCTAGCGCGCGTGCCTGGCAAGGCAGGCTGAGCCGTTCAGCCGATCGAGTGACAACCACCAGTGCCGGCAGAGCCGACCAACCATGAGGAAATGACCATGAAGAACGATAACACCGCCGTAATGGAGC
>NZ_JANPCD010000154.1:0-13527 GCF_031430775.1 Sandarakinorhabdus sp.
CTTGCCCGCTCCATTCGCTGCGCTCCCGTGTTGGCCGTTCCCCTGCGGTGACGCTGCCCCTCTGCACCCTGCCGTTTGCCTCCCCGTCCACCGGACGAACCCAAACGAAAGGCAAGCAGACATGAAAACCGACTACGCAATTATTCCCAAAAAAACTGGAACGACATCGAAATCGAAATCCGCTGGAACGCCGACTACCTCGCGTTCGAAGGCTGCCCCGATACGGCGCATCTTGAAATCGAAAGCCTCTCCCCTCCGCGCGCGCCGCTGCCGATGACTGAAACCGATTATCGTTCGCACTTCATCCCCCCGTCAAGAGGTGGAGCGCTGAACTTTCCGGCGCGGCCTCATGGCATCAGACCGACGCCGTCGCTCGCCAGCTTGCCCTTTTTCGAGGAGGGGTTCACTTACTATGAATCTACGACTGTACACATGAACGCTTGTGCTGCCCCCCTTTAAAGTGGTCGACTGTGGCACCGGTCTAGTTTAATATTCATAGGTATATATGACACTTGGGGGTTCATATGCGCGCATGGATAGCTTTAGCTGCGCTCGTCATCGCCAGTCATGTGCGCGCCGAGGATACCGGAACATGGGCTAAGGCAGGAAGCGCTTCTCAGATTAATGCGGCTTGCCTTCAAGTCTGGAGGTGCGGACCATCGAATGCTATTTTGCATGATCCACGTCAAAAAGTTGATGCAACCTCTCCGCAAAGTACGATGGGCGTGTGTTCGGCTGGAAGCGGTCCTGTAGATTCGTGCAACGTCTGTCTAGCATCACCACCTACAAAGGAATGCAGATGGAAATTAGTTCGGAAGTAAATCTGAAACTATCTTCTAATCGCAGTTTATTTGCCGTCTGATTGCGAATGATTGCAGTAATATCGTGATTTTAACTGAGCAATTGCTGAAGGTGACAGCAAAATGAAAACAGCCACGTTGTTTTTTGCGATAATTTGGCTTTTCATGAGTGCGCCAGCGCAGGCCGGTCTATTCTTTTGCAACAATAGCGCTCAAACTGTAGCAGTTGCGGTTGGTTGGAAGGAAAATGATAGGTGGGTCGCTGCAGGTTGGCGTGTCATCGAATCAACAAAATGTGACGCAGCGTTGTTAGGTGCACTAAACGGAGCCGCAGCATATTATTACTATGGGGAAGTTGTAAATTCTAATATGAAGTACGAATCATCCGAAGGTGAACCAGGAGCAAAGTTTTGTATTCGGCGCTCCGCTTTCAAGGAGTATGATGTTCCGAACTGTTTCAATTCTGCAAGGTTCAGAAAAATCAATACTAACGGCCTTCAGCAGTATACGGTTACGCTGATTGAGAAAGAATTTGATGCCAAAGCTGCGGCAACTGAATGTGCTGCAGTGCGCTTTGATGGTAACGAGCGATTTGTTGAATGTTGGATAAAAAAGATGTCAACAGAGAGGCAGAAACGTATTATAGACTGCATATCCAGCACAAGATCAAAGGCTAGTTTGGCATTATGCGCGTATGACGATCAACTTGATTCATCCGCTTACAAAGCTGCTACATGTGCGGCTAATTACAGTTCGGAAAAAAATATTGAAAACTTTTTAAGCTGTGCCGCCGGAGTCGGGCTGAGCGATAGTCATCGGATTGCTTTACGTTGCGCCCTAAGTGAGCGCAAACATGATCGCTTTGAAGCAGGGAGTTGTCTCGATTTCATTGAAATAGATCCGGAAGCGCGTCGCCTTTATCGCTGTGTGCTCCAAAATGGCGGCTCATACCGCCAAGCCGGCCTGTGTATTGGCCGCACGTATCTTAGTAAGGATCAGCAGATCGTAACTAAGTGCGTGCTTGATAATATTGGACGGTATTCACAGATGGCCGTCTGCGCGGTAGGTAACAATTTGACTCCCGAGCAACAAGCCTTTGCGAGCTGTGCCGTCAATACCGGCGGGCAACCAGTTCAGTTTGCCGCCTGCTTTGCGACCCAACTTACTGTTAACGAGCTCGAGAAATGCGTTTCCGATGGAATCGGTGGTTCTGGATGTTTTGGTAACAATAACACGATCGTCAAGTTCGTGAATGACGCATGGCGAGATGTAACGGAGGGACCGGGACCAAGTAATGATCTGCTTGGCAGAGATGGGTTTATTGGAAGAACAGCACAGAACATTGCAAACGATTTTACGTATGGGCCGGGCGCTAGCAACGACTTTGTCGGTGCTGATGGGTTTGTTTGCAAAGCGTTATTTGGCGGGTGTTAGAGGATAATAATAATCGTCAAATGTTTTCTATAGCGGTTGTACTGTGAAATTATTTAGGAAAAGATAATTTTCACCGGAAATCGTTCGCTGCAGTTTCATTGTATTTATGATGTATCGATTCGCATTTCTATGTTCGATATCCATTTTTTCCGCCGCATCTCCTTGTGTCAACTGATCTAGGACATCCCCATCGGCTTTCATTCATGGGGTTTTGACCAGCCGCGTTGAGGGTCAAGGCGGCTCGCTTCCGCACTGCGTTTGTGCAGCTCCGCCCCACGGGTCGCGTGCCGCTCAGCCTTTGATCCTCACCTTCATCGTCAGGTCACGGGGCTCCCCATGAAGCCGAGGGAATGGTCCTTTGGTGGACATAAAGGATAACTGCCATGACTGCCATGACTGACACAACCGCAAACCGTCCGAGCCACCGCCTCTTCAACGTCACCGGTGACGGCGACAACGCCCGCTGGACCGACATCGGTGTTGCCTGGACAACCCGCGACGGCAAGGGCTTCACGCTCAGCCTTAACGCCAGCTTTCGCCACAAGCAGCCGTAACCGAGTCCTGTAGCGAACGACTGATTCTGGGTCGGAAGCAGCCGGAAGCTGCCGGGATGATAGGCGCCGGACGCGTGCAGCAAGGTCAAATTTTGAAAACGCTGACGGAGTAGTGGGGTATTTGGTGGCGGCCTTGTGCGGGATCGGAGTTTGCCCAACAGGAACGCCACGCGATCCACCGGTAGCCACAGCTGTCAAACAGTATGACACGTTTTTCGCTGATGCCGGCGACCACGGTGTAGTGCTGGTACGCCCCTGCAAGCTCGATCAGGACGGGGACGCCCTTTCTGATGTTTCGCTCGATCGTTGCGCGTAGCTGCTGGCCCGACACGGCGTCCTTGGTCCGAAACAGTCGACGCAAGCTGATTTCAAGGGACAAGATTTGTCCTGCCTCTTCAGCCATCATGCGGGCTAGCCGATGCCACTCCTTGGCCTCAATGCCGCTGCAAGCTCCTGATGATAGCAACTCTCGCTCCTCGAGATGCTTTACTCCGCGCCTGAAGATCCGTCTGCACTGGACTGTCGAAAGCGGCCGCTTGTCCACTAAGGCCAACCTCAGAGCATTTATGATTGAATAGAGTCCGCACAACCCATCGAGTTGGCCTTGGCGAAACGGCTGAAGCGTGTCGACGCCGTTGATATGCACCGGGCTGGGCCGGTGCCCGCGTGGTTGGCAATGCAATGCTCCACCTTGAGCACGCATCTCTCAGTATTCCGACGCCAGAAGGATCGTAAGCACGCGCGTGGTGACGGCAGGATCGGACGGATCAGGGGATCGGTATGTCAACGCCGTGTCGTAATAGTCGATTTTCCAAAACAGCCTGTGGCCCGCCACCGAGAGGGCTCCGAAGTCGTGCTCCTGATGGGGATCGTTCCCCGGTGTAAAGTCGTCGAAAACCCGAACAGCCGCCGCAAGCGCGACACGTGTTGCAGGGGACAAGGACATGACCCCGTCGGTCATGAACACGCGGCCCCCTTTGCCGGTCCTGCGGAATGTGTCGTTGAGCTGACGAATGCGCTGTGTGGTCAACAAGGCACGGTTTTCCTGATCGCTGCCGAGCATGGCCGCGGTTCCTTTCCTGAAAGTGATGGGGATGGGTTTTAGAGAAGCCTGATGAGGCGGCGCTGGGCGTCTCTGTCGCCTTCGATGTAGCGTTCGGTCGTCACCAATGAACGATGTCCCGCTAGTTCCTGTACATCCCGCAGCGACCCACCGGCTTTTGCCAACAAACGGGCAGACCGCGTGATGAACGTTCGGCGCCCCGAGTGGGAAGAGCAGCCTGCCAAGTTGGTTTTTTCATAGAGCTGGTGAAACCAGTTCACGATCGACCTAGGGGTCATGTGCCCGCCGCGCTCGGATCGGACGACAGGCCCAGCGATGGGGCGGCCATTTGCGTGATGGAGCGCCAGTAGCGCCGATCGCAACTCGGGATGCATCGGAAGTCGTCTTCCCGATCGATTTTTTGCGATCTGGTCCGACACTTGGATATGCGGCGAGAGATTGCCGTCGGGGCGCAACACCATGTGCCAGTCGAGGCCGGCTATCTCGGCGGCGCGAAGCCCGGCCTTGAAGCTGAGCAAAATAGTGACGCGGTTTCGTGCGGGATTGCGTTGCACGCGCACGTGCGAAAGGAGTCGGCACACGTCGGCCGACTCCAGCACCTTAGCTGGTTGTCCCATAGGGGTTCCTATCGATGTCGGAGGAGGCGCCCGCGTTGATCTACAACGCCAGCTTTTATATCATAGCAGAATGAACAAGAATTGTCAAATAACGCTTAATATACAACCAGTTGCTACGATATCGACCATTTGGAGACCACGTATTTTTCAGGAAACCTCGACATTGTTTAGAGCGACTGTTTTGCTGCCGAGAAAGTCATCCCAGGACTGCATAAGTGCTCGACGGCGCTCGACGGCGGTTCCTCGCCTATAAGCGCGCTCAGCTTTGTTCTGGATCGTATGCGCCAGTGCTTGTTCAACGATCTCTCGAGGGAAGTCGGTCGTATCCCCCGCCCAATCTCGAAACGTCGACCTAAAGCCGTGTGTGGTAATGTGTTTATGCCCCATGCGCCGAAGCAGCATCGCCATGGCCATGTTGGATCGAGCAGCACCACCAACACCAAATATTGGCGCGTTCGGCTCGACATTATCTGGCTTGATGGCCAGCAGCAGATTGATCGCCGAATTTGAAAGCGGAACGACATGCTCAGCGCCAGCTTTCATGCGCTCCGCCGGAATCGTCCAAAGCATGGTCTGCAAATTAATTTCGGACCATGTCGATGTTAGCGCTTCGCCGCTGCGCGCAGCGGTCAGAATTACGAATTCCAGACACCGAGCTGCGATGGCTTTGCGGTCACGAAGATCGGCTATGAATTGAGGTGCGTCCGACCATGATAATGCTGGATGGTGGCGTTTGATTGTTTGAGACTGGCTGGGCAGCAAAAGCGACAGATGCCCGCGGAAGGCTGCAGGATTCATTGCCTCGCGCGGTCGGAGTCCATGAGCCTTTGCGGCATCCAAGATTCTTTCGATGCGCCCCCTTACACGTTTTGCCGTTTCGGGCTTGGTCAGCCAGATCGGCCGAAGAATTTCCAGCATGTCTTCCGTTGTAATTTCGACTAGAGTTTTATCATGGATTAGGCTGGCGTGGTCTCGCAAACTGTTGCGCCATTGTTGGCGATGGACTGAATTTTTCCACCCAGCTTCGACGCTGGCAATGAAGCTGTCCGCAAAAGCACCGAATGTCGGGGGTTTGATTTCGTCTTGGCATACGTCTTTGGTCACGTGACGACGAGGATCGGTTCCCGCTGCAACGGCTTCTCGCATCTCGTTAGCTAACCTGCGAGCGCTTGCCAGCGAGACCGCAGATACAGAGCCAAGCCCGATCTCAGCCCTCTTTCCAGCTATGGCGGCCATGAATACCCATGAACGCGCGCCACCGTTGGTGATCCGAAGATAAAGCCCACCCCCGTCCGCATGCCGGCCCGGCAACTTCAATGCTGCGATTTGTCTGACGGTCATACGGTTCAGTGCACGTGCCATTCTTACCCTGCCTCAAATATGCCCTCGTGCCCACTTACATGCCCACTTTTGGCACGGCAAGATGCGGCTAGTCGCGCACGAGCGCGAACACTCGGTCACTGAACTACAATGAAATAATTGCTTATTTACATCAAGATAAGAACGAAAACGACCATCCGCGAAAGTCAGCGTAGATCTAGGTTATACGGACTCCGGCTCCGCCAGAATTTCATGAATTTCTTAATGTTCGAGTTGCGTAGTGGCGCGACCGCGAACCGTCGCATCGCCTGCTGCCGTTGGCGCGAGCGCGCAAGAATCGAATGGCTTTTCATATTGACGCGGGCTGCTAGGCTTGTGGCGCAATATCCGTTTGCGCAGGAGATGTGCGGGGGCGCGGCATCGTACGGGGACACCGGCAATGCACGCTGGCCGGCCACACGGCGCAGGTTTCTCCGTTACCGGCCAACGGGTTTTGCAAGATGGGGTATTTTCCAAGATGGCAACTCGGCACCGCGTCCTGCAATCCCGCGCTGAAAAGATTCGCAGCCGCCTTGCGCGCAGGCAGCAGGCAGCGGCAGAGGCGAACGCCGCAGCACCATCGCCGGAACCGATCGAAAACGGCCAAGGCGATCGGGGCCTAAGTGATCGGGGCCTGAGTGATCGGGGCATGAGCGATCGGGGGGGCGGCCCCGACATCGGCGACATCGAATTGCTGGTGCTGGATGCCGCCCAGCAACTGCACGGCACACGGGCAGACCTGTTCGACACTATCGGCGACGTGTTTGGCGATGCGCCCAAAGTCAGGCGACTGCTTGGCAAATGCCAGGAGCTTGTGTGGCAACGCTTTCACAACCCCGTGGCGCTGGCCGACGGCAAGGAGACCGAGATGCGGGCCTGGTGCGGACAGAGCTATCAGGCGCTGTCGCAATGGCTTGGCGAAAAACTGGGGATCGCATGATCGTCAGGCCGGCGTTGTTGCTGCTGGCGTCGATCGGCTGGGCATCGGCTGCGGCGGCTGAAAATGAAAGCTTTGAGGCTCTGCGGCAGGGCATTGCCGGGGCCTGCACCGCATCGCCCGGTGGGCAGAGCGGCACCATAAAGGCTGGCGCCTTGGGGCGCGCCATTTTTGCCTCGGGCTATGCGCCGCTGACATTTCAGTTCGAATGGGTCCAGACCGGCAGCGCGGGTATAGCGGCTGCGGCCTTTTCCAAGCCGGCCGCCGGCGAGAACACGGCTTCGCTGTACAAGTTGAACCGGCTGATCACGAGCTGGATGCGTCCCGAAACGGACAAGGCCGGCGCCTATCTGCCGTTGCAGGCGGGCGGCGTGGAAATCCGTCGATCCAATGGCACACCCTGGCCGGGGGGCAAGGCGCGTGACGTGCTGGAGGCGGTTCTGGACGGCAAGGACGCTGGCCTGCTGATCCTTTGCGCGCCGCCCTCAAACTCCGCCCCAGACCCCGCGCCGGCGCAGGTGGCGGCCGCCACGGCGCCCGATGAAGCCCGGGTGGATTTTGTCATCACGCGGGCGCCGGCCGACATGACGATTGGCCTGCCTGCCGACCGGCCACCGGCCGAAGTGGCGTTCACGCAGGATTTCGAGGCGCGGGAACGGACGCTCTCGGTGTTCGGCACCGCGGGCCTGCGCTGGCACGAATTCCAGATCGGCAAAACGCACCTCTGGCCCATGGCGTTCGTGCAGCTGGAGCGCGAGGGTTCGACCAGTGATCCCGATGCCATCGACAATCTGGCAATCGGATTTCAGATCGACGGCTTTTTCCAGCAGCGGCAGAAATCCGGCGGCGAAGCATCCCATTATTTTGCGGTTAACGGCCGCTATATGAGCGATACCCGGTTCGATTCGCGCAGCTGGTCGCTGGCGGCCCGTTTCACGCCCCAGATCAACCTGCCGGGTAATGATGTCGAATATGAACTGCCGATGGGCCTGGCATTTCACTGGCTTTTGAGCGGCACGTTCGACCTGCTGGCCATTGACAGCCCGGGCCGCAAGGCGGAACTGGCCGATGCCTCGTCATGGACGCGGATTGGCCTGGATGCCGCGGCCTATCTGACGCTGCGTGCGGGCGGCGGTGCCAAAGTGCAGCTGCGCGGCAGCTATGCGCTGCGCCACAATCTGGCGAGCGGCCCCGGTGACGCGCAGCTGCTTTCCGCGCAGTTGCTGTATCTGCCAAACGACATGATTTCCTTCGGGCTGAGCTATGATCTTGGCCGCAACCTCGACAGCCTGACGCGCAACAACGTCCTGCGGGCCACGTTCGGGCTGCGGAAATAGGGCCTTCCGGAGCAAAGCCGCCCGCGGATCTGATCCTGACCCTGCGCGGAGAGCCGGAGATGATGCCTGTTCCGGGAAAGCCCTTATTGCGCGCCAAGGAGCCCAACGGCCATTGAAACGTTGAAGCACAGCATCAGAGCAGCGGGGCGGCGGCGTGGAAGCAACAATAGCAAAATCTGGCGGTTACTTCATCGCAATGGTGCTCGCGCTGGCGGCGGCGGCAAATGCCGTCGATGCGGGCTTTGCGGTCCATATGGCGATATTCGCCCTGGCGGCCCTTGTGGCGGCTGTCACAGTGCTGCGAACGGCGGATTTTGCCGGCAAACGGATCGCCGACCGGTCCGAATATGACGACGAGCCAGTGCGATGGGGCGTGATCGCCACGACCTTCTGGGGCGTTGTCGGCTTGTTGGTCGGCCTCACAATTGCCTTGCAGCTGGCCTTTCCGGTCCTCAACCTGGGTTTTGAATATACCAGCTTTGGCCGGTTGCGGCCCCTGCACACCTCTGCGGTGATCTTTGCCTTTGGCGGCAACGCGCTGATCGCCACCAGCTATTATGTCGTGCAGCGCACCTGCCGCGTGCGGTTGGCGTTTCCATCGCTCGCAAGGTTCGTGTTCTGGGGCTATCAGCTGTTCATCGTGCTGGCCGCCACCGGCTATGTCATGGGCATCACCGAGGCGCGCGAATATGCCGAGCCGGAATGGTATGTCGATATCTGGCTGACCATCGTGTGGGTCAGCTATCTGGCCGTGTTTGTCGGCACGATCGTGCGCCGGCGCGAACCGCATATCTATGTGGCCAACTGGTTCTACCTCAGCTTCATCATCACCGTGGCGATGCTGCACCTCGTCAACAACCTGTCGATGCCGGCCAGCCTCTTCGGATCGAAATCCTATTCGGCGTTTGCCGGCGTTCAGGATGCGCTGACACAGTGGTGGTACGGCCATAACGCCGTGGGCTTTTTCCTCACCGCCGGTTTTTTGGCCATGATGTATTATTTCGTGCCCAAGCAGGCCGAGCGCCCGGTCTATTCGTACCGGCTGTCGATCATCCATTTCTGGTCGCTGATTTTCTTGTATATCTGGGCCGGGCCGCACCATCTGCATTATACCGCCCTGCCCGATTGGGCGCAGACGCTGGGCATGGTGTTTTCGATCATGCTGTGGATGCCGTCCTGGGGCGGCATGATCAACGGCCTGATGACGCTCAATGGCGCGTGGGACAAGATTCGCACCGACCCGATCATCCGCATGATGGTGCTGGCGCTGGCGTTCTACGGCATGAGCACCTTCGAAGGGCCGATGATGTCCATCAAGTCGGTCAATTCGCTCAGCCACAATACCGATTGGACGATCGGCCATGTGCATTCGGGCGCGCTGGGTTGGAACGGCATGATCACCTTTGCCTGCATGTATTACATGGCGCCGCGCTTGTGGAAGCGCGAGCGGCTGTACAGCCTGCGGCTCATCAACTGGCATTTCTGGACGGCGACGATCGGCATCGTGCTGTACACCGCCTCGATGTGGGTGGCGGGCATCATGCAGGGCCTGTTGTGGCGGGAATTCGGTGCCGATGGCTATCTGGTCAACAGCTTTGCCGAAGTCACCGCCGCGATGCACCCGATGTACCTGATCCGCGCCGCCGGGGGCCTGCTGTACCTGACCGGCTCGCTGATCTTTGCCTACAACATCGCGATGACCATCGCTGGCCGCATCCGCAACGAAAAGCCGATGACGCAAACGCCCTACAACGCCGCTGCGGACCGTCCGCTGCTGGCGCAGCCCGCCGAATAAGGGGACCCGAACCATGGCAAACGACCCCAAGGCACCCGGTGAAGGCTTTTCGCACCGCACGCTCGAACGCAACGTCTCGCTGCTCGGCCTGCTCGCGCTGGTCGCCGTCGCCATCGGCGGCATCGTCGAGATTGCGCCGCTGTTCTGGATCGATTCCACAGTCGAAAAGGTCGAAGGCGTGCGGCCCTATTCGCCGCTCGAACTGGCGGGGCGCAACATCTACATGCGCGAAGGCTGCTACAACTGCCACACCCAGATGATCCGGCCATTTCGCGACGAAACCGAACGCTATGGCCATTACAGTCTTGCCGCCGAAAGCATGTACGACCACCCGTTTCAATGGGGGTCCAAACGCACCGGGCCTGATCTGGCGCGCACTGGCGGGCGCTATTCGGATGGCTGGCACGTCCAGCATCTCAAGGACCCGCGCATTGTCGTGCCGGAATCGATCATGCCGCCCTATGCCTTCATGGCGACCCGGCCGCTGGTCGCCGGCGACATGCGCGATCACCTGAAGGCACTGGCCCGCGTCGGCGTGCCGTATACCCCCGAAGCCATTGCCGCCGCCAATGCCGACCTGGCGGCACAGGCCAATCCCGATGCCGATACGGCGGCGCTGGCAGCGCGATACCCCAAGGCGCAGATTCGTGACTTCGACGGCGATCCCAAGGTGGTGACCGAAATGGACGCGTTGATCGCCTATCTCCAGATGCTTGGAACGCTGGTCGATTTCAAGGCTGCCGCACCGCAGGAGACGGCCCAGTGAGCGATCCAGTGAGCTATGACGCGTTGCGGCATATCGCCGACAGCTGGGGCCTGCTTGCGATGGTCGTGCTGTTCGCCACGTTTGTTGGCTGGACCTTTCGCAAGGGTTCCCGGCAGCGGCTCGATGACGCCGCCAACATGATTTTCAGGGATGGGGCCGATGAAAAAGCGGATTGACGAGCCGACCGGAACCCAGACCGTCGGCCATGAATGGGATGGCATCGAGGAACTCGACACGCCGTTGCCGCGCTGGTGGTTGATGATCTTTGGCGCCTGTGTGGTGTTCGCCATCGGCTATGTGGTCGTCTATCCGGCCTGGCCGACCGCCGCAGGGGCGAAACAGGGCGTCGCCGGCTGGTCGAGCCGGGGCGATTATGACAACGAAGTGCTGGCCGAAACAGCCCGCCGCGCGCCGATCTATCGCGCCATCTCCGCCGCGCCCATCGCGGACCTGCCGGCCAACCCGAAATTGCTGCGCGTTGCCATCGAGGGCGGCCGGGCTGCCTTCAAGGTGCATTGCGTCCAATGCCATGGCTCCGGCGCCGCTGGCTCAGTCGGCTATCCCAATCTCAATGACGATGACTGGCTGTGGGGCGGCGACCTTGCCTCGCTGGAATACACGCTGACGCATGGCATCCGGAACCCGGACCATGACGAGACGCGGCAGTCGCAGATGCCGGCCTTTGGCGAGATCCTGCAACCAGCCGAAATCAGGAGTGTCGTCGCTCATGTCCGGCATATCGGTGGGCAAGGCCGCGCCAATGCCGCCGGCGCCGCGCTGTTTGCGGCCAATTGTGCCGCCTGCCACGGTGAAGGCGGCAAGGGCGGCCGCGACTTTGGCGCGCCCAACCTGACCGACGGCATCTGGCTGCATGGGGGCAGCCCGGCGCAGATCCGCCACACGATCGTCTACGCGCCCGCCGGCGTCATGCCGCGCTGGAACAACCGGCTTGATGCCGTCACGATCCGCATGCTTGCTGCCTATGTCCATTCGCTTGGCGGCGGCGAAGCCAACCCGGCGCCAGAGGCGCAAGCCAGTCCGGCGCCTGCAGTGACGGCTGCCGCAGCACAAAAGGCGGGTGAAAAGGCAGATGTCGGCGCTTGACCTGATCAACCCAGGCAGCCCGCTCTATGCGAAGCGCAAGGCGGTTTACCCCAAGGCAGTCACGGGTTTTTACCGCCGGCTGAAATGGGTGATCATGGTGGCCACACTGGCCGTTTATTACCTCACGCCCTGGCTGCGCTGGGACCGGGGCGCCTATGCCCCCGACCAGGCGGTGCTGGTCGATCTCGCCAACCGGCGGTTCTACATGTTCAGCATCGAGATCTGGCCGCAGGAATTCTACTATGTCGCCGGGCTGCTGGTCATGGCCGGGATCGGGCTGTTCCTCGTCACGTCAGCGGTTGGCCGCGCCTGGTGCGGCTATGCCTGCCCGCAAACCGTCTGGACCGATTTGTTCGTCCATGTCGAACGCTGGATCGACGGCGACCGCAACGCCCAGATAAAGCTGGCGGCCGCCCCCTGGACGCCGGCCAAGATCGGCAAGCGCGCCGCCAAGCACGCTGTCTGGCTGGCTATCGCCATTGCCACCGGCGGTGCGTGGATTTTCTATTTTGCCGATGCCCCCACCCTCGCGCTGGCGTTCGTCGCCGGCACAGCGCCATTTGTCGCCTATGCCACCGTCGGCGTGCTGACCGCGACGACGTTCATCCTCGGCGGCCTGATGCGCGAACAGGTCTGCATCTACATGTGCCCCTGGCCGCGTATCCAGACCGCGATGCTCGATGAAAAATCGCTGATCGTCACCTACAAGGACTGGCGCGGCGAACCCCGGACGCAGGGCATCAAGAAGGCGGCTGCAATGGAGGCCGATTTTCCGGTCGAAAGCATCGGCGCGGCGCTGCGGGCCGGGCGAGCCGGCGACTGCATCGATTGCAACCAGTGCGTGGCCGTTTGCCCGACCGGCATCGACATCCGCGAGGGACCGCAGATCGGCTGCATCACCTGCGCGCTGTGCATCGACGCCTGCGACAAGGTCATGACGCAGATCGGCCGGCCGCGCGGCCTGATCGATTATGCCACGCTGGATGATGCCGTCCACGAAAAGGCCGGCGGCGAACCGCGCCCGGTCATCAGGACATTGCTGCGGCCACGGACGCTGTTGTATTTCGCGATCTGGGCCGGCATCGGGCTTGCCATGCTGTTCAGCCTCGGTCAGCGCGCGCGGCTCGACATCAGTGCCGCCGGCGACCGCAATCCCCGTTATGTCCAGCTATCGGACGGCGCCATTCGCAACGCCTACACCATCAAGCTGCGCAACATGGAAACCCGGCCGCGCAGCATCGATCTGCGCGTCGTCGGCCTGCCCGGCGCCGCCTTGTGGACACAAGTGGGCAGCCGCGAAGCTGCCGGAACCACGTTGCGCGTGGCTTTGGCGCCCGATGCCGCCACGCAGTTGCGGGTGTTCGTGGCCGCCCCGGCGCGCGGCGAGGAACACACGGCCTTCCGGCTTGTCGCGCAGCCAACCGATGGCGCACCAGGCAGCCGCGAAGCCCGGCCTGCGCATGACGACGTGACTTTCGAACGTCCGGATGTGGAGGACGATGATTGATGAGCCGGGGTTTTACAGGCCGCCACATGTGGATGGTGATGATCGGCTTTTTCGGGCTGGTCATCGCCGTGAATTTCACCATGGCGTGGTTGGCCAGCAGCACGTTTGGCGGCACGATCGTCGACAATTCCTATGTGGCCAGCCAGAAATTCAACGGCTGGCTGCAAGCGGCGCGCGCCCAAAAGGCATTGGGCTGGACCGCCAGACTGGGCCTTGATGGTGGCCGCCATGTCATGGTCATCATGGACAGCACC
>NZ_JANPCD010000155.1:0-6133 GCF_031430775.1 Sandarakinorhabdus sp.
CGGCACTTGCTCCGCCCCCCGCACACGTCTAACCACGCGCCCGATGACAGGCACCCATTCATGACGACTGCCACGACAATCGGGGTGACCCCGGGCCTGCTGCCCGAAGGTTTGCGCGACCGGCTGCCGCCCGAGGCAGAGGCTGCAGCCACGCTGGTGCGCACTCTGACGGGCGTTTTCGCGTCATTTGGCTATGAACGCGTGTCGCCGCCGCTGATGGAATATGAATCCAGCCTGGCGGGCGGCGGCGGCGTGCGCGAACTGCTGCGCTTTACCGATCCCGTTTCGCAGCACAGCCTTGCGCTGCGGTCGGACATGACCGGCCAGGTTGGCCGCATTGCCGTGACGCGGCTGGGCCAGGCGGCACGGCCCCTGCGGCTCAGCTATGCCGGGCCGGTGCTGCGCGTGCGCGGCGATCAACTGTCGCCGGAACGTGAACGCATACAGGCCGGGGCCGAATTGATCGGCGATGACGGCGAGGCCGCCGCCCACGAGATCATGGCCGTCGCCATCGAAGCGCTTCGCGCCGCCGGCGTTGCTGCGCTCAGCATCGATATCACCATGCCGACCATGGTCAGTGACCTTGCCGCTTCAGGCTGGGACATGGGGCGCGCGACATTGGCACAGGTACAGGCACTGCTTGATGGCAAGGATGCCGGCGGGCTTGTTGCTCTTGGCGCGGGAGCATTCGTGCCGCTCATAAACGCCGCCGGCCCGGCTGATGTAGCGCTTGCCCGGTTGCTTGCCCTGCCGCTTCTGCCGTCCACTGTCGCCGGCCGTCTTTCGCGCATCGTGCGGCTGGTCGCCGGCCTTGATGGCGTCAGCGTCACGCTCGACCCCACCGAACGCCACGGCTTTGAATATCAGACCTGGATAGGCTTTTCCCTTTTCGGTGCCGGCATATCGGGAGAAGTGGGCCGCGGCGGCGCCTATGCACTCGGGACCGGCGAAGCGGCCATCGGATTTTCGCTCTATGTCGATGGCTTGGTCGATGCCGGTCTGGGCCAGCGTGCACAGCGCCGCATCCTGTTGCCGCCCGGCACGGGCGCCGCAATCGCAGCGCGGCTGCGCAGTGAAGGCTGGGCCACGGTCGAGGCCTTCACAGGCGGACTGGACCCACGCGCTTATGGTTGCAGCCATATGCTTGTCGAAGACCTGCCGCACGCCGTTGATGGCGATGGCCAGAAGGAAGACTGATGCCAAACGTAACGGTGATTGGTGCCCAATGGGGCGATGAAGGCAAAGGCAAGATCGTCGACTGGTTGTCGTCGCGCGCCGATGTCGTCGTGCGTTTTCAGGGCGGCCACAACGCCGGGCACACGCTTGTCGTCGGCAACCAGACCTATAAATTGTCGCTGCTGCCGTCTGGTATCGTGCGCGGCACGCTCAGCATCATCGGCAATGGCGTGGTGTTCGATCCGTGGCATTTCCGTGATGAAGTCGCGCGCATTTCCGCCATGGGCGTCACCATCACGCCCGAAAACCTCGCCGTTGCCGAACAATGCCCGCTGATCCTGCCGCTGCACCGCGACCTTGACGGCGCCCGCGAGGATGCATCCGGCGCCGGCAAGATCGGCACGACGCGGCGCGGTATCGGCCCGGCCTATGAGGACAAGGCCGGCCGCCGCGCGCTGCGGGTCTGCGATCTGGCGCATCTTGATGATATCGGCCCGCAGCTTGACCGTTTGCTCGCGCATCACAATGCCCTGCGCACCGGTTTCGGCATTGCGCCGGTGGACCGCGAACAGCTGATTGCCGAACTGCGCGACGTGGCGCCGTCGGTGCTGCCCTATATCCAGCCCGTCTGGACCCGCCTTCGCGACGCGAAGGCGCAGCGCAAGCGCATCCTGTTCGAAGGTGCACAGGGCGTGCTGCTCGATGTCGATCACGGCACCTATCCTTTCGTCACATCGTCCAATGTCGTGGCCGGACAGGCTGCGGCGGGCAGCGGCATGGGGCCAAACGCCACCGGCTATGTGCTGGGCATCGTCAAGGCCTATACTACCCGCGTCGGCAGCGGGCCGTTCCCGACCGAGCAGGACAATGACATGGGCGAACGGCTCGGCCAGCGCGGCCGCGAATTCGGCACCGTGACGGGCCGCAAGCGCCGCTGCGGCTGGTTCGATGCAGTGCTGGTGCGCCAGGCCATTGCTGTGTCCGGCGTTGCCGGCATGGCGCTGACCAAGCTGGATGTGCTCGATGGCTTTGAAACGCTGATGATCTGCACCGGCTACCGGCTCGATGGCCGCGAACTGGACTACCTGCCCGCCCACACCGCCGACCAGGCGCGGGTCGAGCCGATTTACGAGGAATTCCAGGGCTGGAGCGAATCAACTGCCGGCGCGCGCAGCTGGGCCGAACTGCCGGCGCAGGCGATCAAGTACATCCGCCGCATCGAAGAACTGACCCAGTGCCCGGTGGCTCTGGTCTCGACCTCGCCGGAACGCGAAGACACCATCCTCGTGCGTGATCCGTTCGTCGATTGAGCGCGGCCCTCGCCTTTGCCCTGCTCGCCACTGCGCCGCCGGCGCTGCTTGCCGATCACATCATCATCGACAAGGGCGAACGCACGCTGGCGGCCTTTTCCAATGGCCGGCTGCTGGCGCGTTTTTCCGGCATCAAGCTCGGCGCGCGGCCAAGTGGCCACAAGAAATTCGAAGGCGATGAACGCACGCCCGAGGGTGATTACCGGATCGATTTTCGCAACACCGGCAGCCGCTATCATCTCGCGCTGCGAATCTCCTATCCCGACAGGGTTGATCGCGGTGCCGCCACGGCCATCGGCCGGCAACCTGGCGGCGACATTTTCATCCATGGCCAGCCGGGGCAATCCCCCTTTGTCAGGCTGCCTTGGGACTGGACGGACGGCTGCATTGCCCTGTCCAACGCCGAAATGGACCGGCTCTGGGCGCTTGTTCCCACCGGCACCCGCGTCACCATCCGGCGCTGAAACGCAGTTTGCGGCAGTCCAGACCCGCCCTATAGTGCGGCCATGTCCCTGATCGTACTTGCCGCCGCCGCTTTTGCCTGCGCCTCCCCCAGCCATCATGACGGCGATAATATCCGCTGCAGCAACATGCCGGGCGCCATGCGGCTGGAAGGCATCGATGCGCCGGAAATGCCCGGCGCCTGCCGTCCGGGCCGCGACTGCACCCCCGGCGACCCCTATGCGGCGCGCGACCACCTGCGTGGGCTGACGGCGGGCCGCAATGTCGAATGCGTGCAGCATGACACCGATACCTATGGCCGGGCAATTGTTACCTGCTCTGCCGATGGCCGCGACATTTCCTGCGCGATGATCGCCGATGGCTATGCGGTGGCACGTTATGCGGCGCTTGATTGCGGCGGCGGCAACAACCGCGCTGAAACCGAAGTGGCGGCTTCCGAAGCCACGCAAACGGACAACCAACCGGCAAACCAGCAGGGCCAATTCAACTTCAAATCGGACAGCCCGGCGTTCAGCGGGCCCGGCAGGGACGCGCTGCTGGACCGCTCCGACACAGACGCTGGCCCCGATCCTGTGCGCAACTTGTCACCATGGTGGCTGGTGCTTGCCGCCTTTGCCGGCATCAACCTGTTCACCTATTTTGAATTCGCCCGCGACAAGGCGCTTGCCATCGAAGGGCTGCGCCGAAACGTCAGGCGTGTGCCCGAAGCCCGGCTGCTGATGCTGTCATTTCTGGGCGGCAGCCCCGGCGGCTTGCTGGCCATGCGGCGGCTGCGCCACAAGACGTCCAAGCAGAGCTTCCAGAAGGGGATGATCATCGTCATCGGCCTGCAAATCGGTATCCTGCTCGGCAGCTTCCTCTGGCTGATGCCTTGATCATCGGAGCGCACATATGACACAGGATATCTGGCCGGCGCGCACCGCTATGCTGGCCGTTCTTGGCGGCGCTGCCGGCCTTGCATTCCACAATCTGCTGCCGCCCGGCGGCAAGACCATCCCCGAAGGCACGCTCGCACTGTGCAACGGCCTTGGCGTCTTCGCGCTCGGTTTTGCCTATGTCTGGGAACGCAGCCGGCCGGGGCTGGCCATCGCCTTTGCCCTTGCAGTCGGTTTCATCGCCTGGGGCACAAGCCATTTTGCCGGTGGCACGGCCGGTCTCGACGACATAGCCACTTGGCGCATGGTCTGCGCGGCCATTGCCATCGCCATTGCCGCACCGCTGTTTCAAGCGTGGCGAGATGGCGCTGGTGCCGAGCCGGGCAATGGCCCCCGCATTCCATATCCCATCGCGCATGACCGCGCCTGGACCAACCTTGTGCTGTGGTTCGCCAGCCTCGCGTTTTTGGGGATCAGCTGGTTGCTGGCATGGCTGCTTGCCGGCCTGTTCGATCTGATTGGCATCAAGATATTGAAAACACTCCTTGATGCGCGCTGGTTCGGATTTGTGTTCAGCGGTGCGACGCTGCTGGGGGGCACCGGGCTGTTGCGGGACCAGATCCGCATCCTGTCCACCTTGCAGCGGGTGCTCAGGTTCGTGCTGTCGGCACTCACCCCGGTGCTGGCGCTGGGGCTGGCGCTGTTCCTGGTCGCCCTGCCCTTCACCGGCCTGGCGCCGCTGTGGGCGGCGACTCGTTCGACGACGCCGATCCTGCTTGCCTGCATCATCGGCGCGCTGGTTCTGGCCAATGCCATCATCTCGGACGAACCAGCCGACGAAGGCCGCAGCCGCGTCATGCGCCTGTCCGCTGCCGTCCTCGGCATCACTATGCTGCCGCTCGGCGTCATCGCCGCCTTGTCGACGGCGCGGCGAATCATGCAGCACGGCCTATCGCCCGACCGGCTCTGGGCGGTCACATTCGTGGCCATCGCCTGCGCCTATGGCCTGGTCTATGCCATCGCTGTCCTGCGGCGTTCGGGCTGGATGGCGCGTATCCGGCAAGGCAATCTGGCCATGGCGGTGCTGCTGTGCGCTGCCGCCCTGCTGCTGGCGACACCGATCATCGATTTCGGCGCGTTGTCCACGCGCAGCCAGTTGGCAAGGCTGGAAAGCGGGCGCATATCGCCGGAGAAATTCGACTGGGCGGCGCTGCGTTTCGATTTCGGCGCGGCAGGCCGGCAAGCAGTTGCCGCACTGGCAAAAAGCGCCAGTCCGGCCATCGCCAGTGCAGCGCTGGAGGCGCAAAAGGCCGACAATCGCTGGGTGCTGCGCCGCCCGGATCAACTTTTGAACGGGACTGCGGAGCTCAAGGCCAATCTGCGTGTGCTGCCCGCTGGCACCCAAATCCCGCCCGCTTTGCTCGCGGCTATGGCCCGCAGCGGCGACTGCGCGGGCAAACAGGCCTGTGTCCTGCTCATCGAAGGCGAGCGCGCCATATTGTTCCTCAACCTGCAATACGCCCCTTTCCAGGTCATATGGCAACGCGGCGCCGGGAAGGAAGAATGGCAGCAGGCAGAACGCGGGTTCACTGCAACAACGCCCGGCGCGCAGGCCGCCGACCGCCAAGAAGTGCTGGAGGGCGAAGTCACCATCCGCACTGTGCGGCGCCGCCAGATTGCCATTGACGGCAAGCCAGTGGACGTGATTTTCGAATGAGCCGTGCGGGCAATGCCCGCCACCTGTCGATGACCCTGACCACGCTTTTCGATTGGCGCCTGTACCCGGCCGTCCTTATGAAACCGGAAAAGCACAAGGATGCCCCGACATGCCCACCCTTGATTTCGACCTTTTCGTCATTGGCGCTGGTTCAGGCGGGGTGCGCGCCAGCCGCATCGCCGCTGCACACGGCGCCCGGGTTGCCGTGGCCGAGGAATTTCGCGTCGGCGGCACCTGTGTCATCCGGGGCTGCGTGCCCAAGAAATTGCTCGTTTATGGCGCGCATTTCGCCGAGGATCTGGTCGATGCCCGCCGGTTTGGCTGGAAAATCGACGGCAAAACCTTCGACTGGGCGACATTACGCGATAATGTGCTGGCCGAAGTGGACCGGCTGAACGGCATTTATCAAACCACGCTGGACAGCAACAAGGTCACGACCTTTCACGCACGCGCAACGTTCATCGATGCCCATACGCTCGATGTCGGCGGGCAGCGCGTGACTGCGGGCCATATCCTCGTGGCCACAGGCGCCCGGCCCATGATCCCCGAATTGCCCGGCGCCGAGCTTGGCATCACCTCGAACGAGGTGTTTC
>NZ_JANPCD010000156.1:0-10865 GCF_031430775.1 Sandarakinorhabdus sp.
GGCCTGGAATCCCGCCTCGCCGAAAGCTTCGAAACCGCGCTGAAACTTGCCGAAGGCCTTGCCATCGTCGAACTGGCAGATGCGGAACCGGTTACGGCCCCCGAACGCATCGTCTTCAGCGAAAAATTCGCCTGCCCCGTCTCCGGCTTTACCATTGCCGAGATCGAACCCCGGCTGTTCTCGTTCAACGCGCCGCAGGGCGCCTGCCCGGCCTGCGACGGCCTTGGCGAAAAGCAGCTGTTCGATCCCGATCTCATCGTTCCCAACCACGCCCTCACCATCGAAAAGGGCGCAGTCATGCCCTGGGCCAAATCCAACCCGCCCTCGCCTTACTATCAACAGGTGCTCGCCAGCATCGGCCGCGCCTATGGCTTCACGCTCAAAACCCGTTGGGCCGACATGTCTGCCGAGGCGCAGCACGCCGTCCTGCACGGCACCGGCAGCCGCGCCATCGCGCTGCGCTTCGAGGATGGCCGCAAATCCTATGAAGTCACCAAGCCGTTCGAAGGCGTCATCAAGAACCTCGAAAAGCGCCTGAAGTCCGAATCCGCCTGGACGCAGGAGGAAATCGCCCGCTACCAGTCCCCCGCCCCTTGCGAAACCTGCCACGGCGACCGGCTCCGCCCCGAAGCACTCAGCGTCAAGATCGCCGGCGAAACCATTGCCGACGCCGTGCGCCGCCCCGTCGGGCAGGCGCTGGCCTGGGCGCGCGCCCTGTCCGACAAACTCACGCCCAAGCAGCGCGCCATCGGCGACCGCATCCTCAGGGAAATCACCGAACGCCTCGGTTTTCTCGACAATGTCGGGCTGGATTACCTCAACCTCGACCGTAAATCCGGCACGCTGTCGGGCGGCGAATCACAGCGGATCCGCCTCGCCTCGCAGATCGGCTCCGGCCTGTCCGGCGTGCTGTATGTTCTCGACGAACCCTCCATCGGGCTGCACCAGCGCGACAATGACCGGCTGCTGGTGACGCTGCGCCGCTTGCGCGACCTTGGCAACACCGTGCTGGTGGTCGAACACGACGAGGACGCCATCCGCACTGCCGATTACATCGTCGACATGGGGCCGGGCGCCGGCGTCCATGGCGGGCACGTCGTCGCCCGCGGCAGCCTTGCCGATATCCTCGCCGCGCCCGGCAGCATCACCGGCGATTATCTCGCCGGCCGCCGCGCCGTGCCGTTGCCCGCCGCCCGCCGCAAGGGCAGCGGCAAGAAACTCACCGTGAAAAACGCCCGCGGCAACAACCTGACCGGCGTCACCGCGTCCATCCCGCTGGGCACCTTCACCTGCATCACCGGCGTATCGGGTTCGGGCAAGTCCAGCTTCACCATCGACACGCTGTATGCCGCCGCCGCGCGCGAGCTGAACGGCGCCCGCCTTGTCACCGCCGCGCATGACGGCATTGATGGGCTTGGGCATCTCGACAAGGTCATCGATATCGACCAGTCACCGATCGGCCGCACGCCGCGCTCGAACGCCGCGACCTATACCGGATTGTTCACGTTCATCCGCGACATGTTCGCACAGACGCAGGAGTCGCGGGTGCGCGGCTACGGGCCGGGGCGCTTCTCGTTCAATGTCAAGGGCGGCCGCTGCGAGGCGTGTTCGGGCGACGGCCTCATCAAGATCGAAATGCACTTCCTGCCCGACGTCTATGTCACCTGCGACGTCTGCCACGGCAAACGCTACAACCGCGAAACGCTTGAGGTGAAGTTCAAGGGCCACAGCATCGCCGATGTGCTGGACATGACCGTCGAAGACGGCGTCGAATTCTTCAAGGCCGTGCCGCCCATCCGCGACAAGCTCGCCATGCTGCTCGAAGTCGGGCTGGGCTATGTCAACATCGGCCAACAGGCAACAACGCTCAGCGGCGGCGAGGCGCAGCGCGTCAAGCTGGCCAAGGAACTCGCCCGCCGCGCCACCGGCAACACGCTGTATATCCTCGATGAACCCACCACGGGCCTGCATTTCGAGGATGTGCGCAAATTGCTGGAGGTGCTCCACGCGCTCGTCGACCACGGCAACACGGTGGTCGTCATCGAACACAACCTCGACGTCATCAAAACCGCCGACTGGGTCATCGACTTGGGGCCAGACGGCGGCGACAAGGGCGGGCAGATCGTGGCGGTCGGCACGCCGGAGGTGATCGCGGGGACGAAGGGCAGCTGGACCGGGCATTATCTGGCGCCGCTGCTGTCTGCCGCTGTAGCAGTGGATGCAAGTGAGGGGGCGCTTCCCACCAGGAAACGCCGCGCCGCCAAGGCCCAGTAAAAACGCCTCCGTCATCATCCCTTCTCCCGCCTGCGGGAGAGGGGAGAGACGGCGCAGCCGGCCCGGGTGAGGGTGTGCTCACACCCCGGAACAAGAAACACCCTCACCCGCCGCGCCGAAGCGCGAGTCGCCTCTCCCGCAGGCGGGAGAGGGGGGTGCGCGTCCCGCCGGGCACGCAGCCCAGCACCGCCCACACCACCGCGCCGACCGCCCTACCCGTCACCCCCGCGCAGGCGGGGGTCCAGCGCGGACACCGTGCCGCTTGAGTACGTCGGCGCCGTCACCCTCCCGAAAAAAATCCCGCCCTACCTGTCACCCCCGCGCAGGCGGGGGTCCATCACCGGGACTCTGTTTATGCTGCTCAAAGGGTCGAGCCGCAACGCGATCGCAGCCAGCGACAGACCGACCAGTCCGGGGTGGCGCATCAGAAACCCCCGCCAACTTGCGCGCTTGTTGCCTGCATCGCGGAACTCACCGCTTGCGGCGTGCAATTGCCATGCACGCGCCTGCGTCCCCGAGGCCGCTCGTGCGCGAAACACAACCAATGGCCCTTGCCGGTGATAAACATCGAACGACGGCACATCATGCGCCGTACACCATGAAGTGCCTCGGCCCCACCACATCGCCGACCACGGAGTCAGCGGAACCGCAACCAGCCACTCGCTGTTCTCGACAAGAACCAGCGTGTTCAGTCGCAGAGCCTCGGGGATTTCATCAAGAAGGATACAAGACACGTCGAAAAATTGATCATTTCAAGATCATTTTCAATATTTTAGTTAAAAACTGCGGCGTAGTCCACCAGCACCATGAAGGACGCGGTGACGTTGCAGGCGTTGCCGAACCGGCTCTGTCAAACCGGGCAGAACAAGGTTTGCGTCATGCCGGAGTGCCGCTTCGGCGATCCGGTGCAAACTCGCTGCAAACATGACAGCGCCATCGTCATCGAACCCGACGAGGCCCCGGTCGAAAGCAGCATCCCAAAGTGCCGATAGCAGCAGGCCATTGTCCGCCGACAAGCGTTCTGCCTCGTTTTCGCAGCGGTTCCACGGCACGATGTGAGATGCGCGCAACAGCGCCCGCTCCTCGATGCCCGTCATCGGGCAACGGCCATGCCAGCGATGTTCCAGAGCCTTGCGAAACGCGCCCTGCCCAAGCCGCGCTTTCTGCATCCGGAGCGTCTCGGTTTCGACAGCAGCTTCGATATCCAGCCCTGCAAGGCCAGAGGCCAACCGGTATCGGCCACCACCATCGAAAATGAGCACGCCGTCATCGCGCAAATCCTGCAAAACGCGGCTCAAGGTCTGGGCGGGCGTTGCGCCCGCGCTGCCCACAACCGCGACAATTGCGGGCAGGTCCAATTCAATCAGCTCCTGCCGAGAGACCGCGCCAGACTGGCCCGCACGCCGCTTTACAGCGTCCCAAACCGCCTGTTTCCACGTCTGGCGCATTTTTTCTCTGTTCCTCTAATTGGTGCTCAGACTGACACAGACGCGGCCGGCGGCAAAGCCGCCGAGTCCGCTGGGTGGGTGTTAGGCAGCAAGAAAGGTTGCGCGGCGGAGCCGCGCCGTCGGACGGGTTCGGCTTGGCCGGCCTTAGGGCCGGCAGCCGACCCGCCGGTCGGGCACTGCGCCGAGTCTGCTCACTGCGCTGCACGCTGCGGCTTGCCACCCTGTTCGGTAAGACCTATCTTACCAGCATGAACGCTTACACCCAGCTTTCGGCCAAGGGCCAGATTGTCATTCCCAAGCCGGTCAGGGATGCCCATGACTGGCGGCCCGGCATGGCATTCGAGGTCATTGACCGGCCCGATGGTATTCTGCTGCGGCCGACCACGGCCTCGGCGAAACAGTTGACGCTGGCCGAGTTCAGGGCGCTGCTACCGGTGCATCAAGGACCGGCGGTGTCGATCACCAACATGGACGCCGCCATCGATGCTGAGCGCGGCGAACATTGGGACCGGCAGGCGAAGTGATCGCAGTCGATACCAACGTGCTGGTACGGTTCCTGACCCGCGATGACGCGGTTCAAGCCGCCGCAGCGGAGCGGCTGTTTGCCGACAATGACATATTGCTGCTGACCAGCGTGATTGTCGAAACGGAATGGGTACTGCGAGCCGCCTATCGCTGGCCGCGCGGCATCATCAACACGGCACTGGCGGCGCTGCTTCGTCTGGAGCGGGTGACGGTCGCGGCGGCCACTGGCGCGGCCTGGGCGCTGGAGCGTCATGCGGCGGGCGCCGACCTTGCCGATATGCTGCATCTGGTGGCGGCAACGGGTGCCGATGGTTTTGCCACTTTTGATCGGCGGATTGCCGTTGAAGCGGGCGAAGCGGGCCCGGTGCCTGTTTTGACGCTCTAGGACGTTCCGAGGACATTGCATGTAAGCCGCTGCGCCAAGTGTCATTGCTTCGTAGTGGATCGCCAGACACTGGCCGGCGGCAAAGCCGCCGAGTCCATGGGGTTTTCAGGAGGAAGAAAGGTTGCGCGGCAAAGCCGCGCCGTCGGACGGGTTCGGCTTGGCCGGCCTGAGGGCCGGCAGCCGACCCGCCGGCCGAGCACTGCGCGGAGTCCGTGGCCTACGCTGCGCGTTGGCCACGGCCCGCTTGGCCTTACCAGCTGAACCGATAGCTGTAGCCAAGCCCGACCGTTACCTGGTCCCGGTCGCCGCGCAGCCGAATGAGCGTCGAATCCGCCGCTGCATCACCAAGCCGGTCATAGGCGGAAAACAACGTCAGCGCACCGTCACGGCCACGCGGGCCAAGCGGCTTGATCAACGCTGCGTTGACCCCCGCCGACACCAGCCCCGACCCGGTGCGAAACACCGGCAAGCCGGCGGCGGCGGACTGGGCGGCGGTCACGCCGAAATAGGTGTTGGTGAAGCCGGCATCGGCAAAGCTGGCGCGCAGGCCGAGGTACCAGGCCAGCGTGCCGTCACGGCGCCGGTCGCTCCAGGCCACAATCGTGTCGGCGACCAGCCCGTCATGGCCGCCAAAGCCCTGCCGCACTTCGGCGCGCAGTCGTAACCGGCCAGCCGCAAGGGATTTCTGGGCAAACCCGCCCATTTCAACCGCAAGATCGACATCGCCCATGCCGCGCAAGGCCTCGCTGCCGCCGGCGATCAGGAACGGCGAACCCCCGTTGGATTCGCGCCGGCCAAAGCGGGTCTTGGCGAGCGGGCCGAGCTTCCAGCCGTCCTGGTTAACGACATTCCAGCCCAGCCCATCGGGAATCGAAAAGAACACGGTGTCCCGGTAATTTACCCGCAAATCGGGAAAGATCGACAAGGCCGTGTCCCGCGACCCCTGCCAGGCCGGGCCGACGACGGGCACGACGCCGATGCTGAGGCTCCAGGGCTTTGCCGGAGGTTGTTGCGCGGCAGCAGGCGCAGCGATTGCGGCAAGGATAGTCAGGGCAAGCAGGAACTTCACGATTGGCAGCCTTTGTTCGGGAGTACGGCGCGGCTCATGCCTCAAACATTACGTCTTGGCAATGTGGAGCGCGCAATGCGGCACAGCGGGCGGCGGCAGCGTTGGGCATACTGCCGGCACAGATGTTTTCCGGCAGGGAGACCAAGGAATGACACATTTCAAACGAGAATTGACCGAGGCGTTTCCGGGCCAATCCGCGCTGCTCCACCAGCTTCAGGCCGACGACGGGCATTTCCGCACATTGGTCAACGAATTCGACAACCTCGCCGATTCCATAGGCAGCGGCACGGCGCTGCTGGACGCAGAATTGGAGCAGTTGAAGAAGCAACGGCTGGCCGTGCTCGACAAGATCGCCGCTGTGATGACGGACAATGGCAACGAGGGGGTTTCGTGATGGACATGGCCGCGATCACCACCAACCTGAAATCACGGCTGGCCGAGCTGGGTGTCAGCATCGCCGACATGGAAAGCCAGCGCCGCGAACCGCTGGATGCGGATTTCGCCGATCAGGCGGCGCAGCTGGAAACCCAGGACGCCATGGGCGGCATCGAGGATGCCCGGTTGGCTGAAGTGCAGGCCATCCACCGCGCGCTGAACCGCATTGCAAGCGGCAGTTATGGCCAATGCAGCATCTGCGGCGGCGACATCGCTGCGGCGCGACTGGCGGCGTTGCCAACAACAACGCGGTGCATCGCCTGCGCAGGGTGACATTGCAGGCGGGGGCGGCTATCCCGGCGGCATGACCACCGCCGCCCTTTCGTTCGACACGCCCTTCACGCTGTTCGGCGAGTGGCTTGCCGCCGCCGAAGCCAGCGAAATCAACGACCCCAACGCCTTTGCGCTGGCCACTGCCACAGCCGATGCCCGGCCCAGTGTGCGGATCGTGCTGCTCAAGGGCTGGGACAATCGCGGGTTCGTGTTCTACACCAACCTCGACAGCCGCAAGGGGCAGGAAATCGCCGCCAACCCGTTTGTGCACCTGGACTTTCACTGGAAATCGTTGCGCCGCCAGGTGCGTGTCGATGGCCGGGCCGAGCCAGTAAGCGACAGCGAGGCCGACGCCTATTTCGCAACACGGCCTCGGAACAGCCAGCTTGGCGCATGGGCGTCGCAGCAGTCGCGCCCGCTGGCCAGCCGCGAGGCGTTCGACGACGCCGTCAATGCGATGGACGCGCGCTTTCCCGGTGACGTGCCGCGCCCGCCGCGCTGGTCCGGCACCCGCATCGTGCCCACCCGCATCGAATTCTGGCAGGACCGGTCGGGCCGGCTTCACGAACGCGAAGTCTATGACCGGCACGGCGATGGCTGGACGCTCGGGCTGCTCTATCCCTAAGGACCGATATGCGCCTGCCATTCACCCAGATCGATGCCTTTGCCGATGCGCCGTTCAGCGGCAACCCAGCGGCTGTCATGCCATTGACGGCATGGCTGCCCGACGCCGTGCTCCAGGCCATTGCCGAGGAAAACAACCTGTCGGAAACAGCGTTCCTGGTCCCCTGCCCCGACCCGGAAACCGCCGAATTCGACCTGCGCTGGTTCACACCGGCGCTTGAAGTGACGCTGTGCGGCCATGCGACGCTGGCCAGCGGGCACTTGATCCTCACGGCGATGCCCGATCTGGCGGAAGTGCGTTTTTCCACCAACAAGTCCGGCGTGCTGACCGTGAGCCGCGACGCGGGCGGCTATGCACTCGCGCTGCCGTCCCTGCCCGCTGCCGATGCCGCCGATGCAGATCTGCTTGCCGCCGTTGGAGCGGCGCTTGGTGCCATGCCGGGCGAAGTCTGGCGGCGCGGAGAAGATTATCTGATGGCCGTGTTCGCCGATGTGGACGCCGTCACCGGTCTCAAGCCCGATTTTCGCGCCGTCGTGGCGCTGGCGCCGGGCATCGACTTGATGCTGATTGCCACCGCGCCCGGCACCGACAGCGATATCGTCAGCCGGGTGTTCGTGCCGGCAGCCGGCATCGACGAGGACCCGGTCACCGGTTCCGCCCATGCCGTGCTGGCGCCCTATTGGACACAGCGGCTGGGCCGCAGCAACTTCACCGCCGTGCAGGCCAGCCGGCGCGGCGGACGGATTGGCTGCCGGCTGGCTGGCGACCGCGTGATCCTGACCGGCCGGTGCCGCACCGTCATCGAGGGGGAGTATATCCTTGGCTGAGCCGCGTCCCCGCCGGTTCTGGAAGATGCACGGCCTGGGCAACGACTTTGTCGTGTTCGATGCGCGCAATCCTGACGAGAGCGGGGCGCCGCTGGACCTGACATCGGCGCAGGTACGTGGCCTGTCCGACCGGCGCACCGGCATCGGCTGCGACCAGCTGATCGTAGTCGGGCGGGGCCAAAATTCAGGTGCCGTTTCCGTGCGCTTCTGGAATTGCGACGGCGAGGAGGTCGCTGCGTGCGGCAACGGCAGCCGCGCCGTGGCCGTGCTGGTCGGCGATGCCACGCGCATCGAAACCGCCGGCGGGCTGTTGTCCGCCAGTCCCCAGCCCGGCGGCGCCAGCATCGACATGGGCAAGCCGCGCTTTGGCTGGGAGGACGTGCCGCTGGCGTTCGCCATGGATACAGCAAAACTGCCGCTGGGCTGGGAGCAACTGGAGGGGCCGGGCGCAGTCAGCGTCGGCAACCCGCATGCAGTGTTCTTTGTCGCGGACCCATTTGCGGTCGATCTCGAACGACTTGGACCGATCATCGAACAAGACGCCGCCTTTCCGAGCCGCGTCAATGTCGGTGTTGCAGCGATGACATCGCGCGATCAAATGGTCTTGCGCGTTTGGGAACGCGGCGCCGGGCTGACCCGCGCCTGCGGCACCGGCGCTGTCGCAGCAGTGGCCGTGGCGCAGCGGCGCGGCCTGGCCGATGCTGGCGTCACCGTCAGCCTGCCGGGCGGTGACCTGGCCATCACCCGGTCGGACGACGGCCATCTGCACATGGCCGGGCCGGCCACCATAGCCTTTGTCGGCGAGATTGATCCGGAGCTGTATCGATGAGCTGGCTTGACCGGCTGCGCCAGGGGCTGGCGCGCACCACCACCAAGCTGGGCGACAATCTGGCCGGCCTTGCCACCGGCACTATGCCGCTGGACGAGGAACGGCTGGACCAAATCGAGGAAGCGCTGATTGCCGCCGATCTTGGCCCGGCAGTGGCGGCGCGCATCCGGGAGCGCCTTTCGGACCAGAAATTCGCACGCGGCATCGACGAAGCCGGGCTGAAGGACGCGGTTGCAGCCGAGGTTGCCGCTGTGCTGGCGCCTGTCGCCAAGCCGCTGGCGATCACCGCTTTCCCGCGTCCGCATGTCATCCTGGTGGTCGGTGTGAATGGCAGCGGCAAGACGACGACGATCGCCAAGCTGGCGCGCCGGTTTGTCGAGGCGGATTACACGGTCATGCTGGCCGCCGGCGACACGTTCCGCGCTGCCGCCATAGCCCAGCTGCGGATCTGGGCCGACAGGATCGGCGTGCCATTGGTGTCGGGCGAACAAGGCGCGGATGCTGCCGGGCTGGCGTTTGATGCGCTGCAAAAGGCACGCGAAGCCGGCACCGATGTGCTGATCATCGACACGGCCGGGCGGTTGCAGAACAAGGCGGGTCTGATGGACGAACTGGCCAAGATGCGGCGCGTTCTGCAGAAACTCAGCCCAGCGGCGCCGCATGACACGCTGTTGGTGCTTGATGCCACCACCGGGCAAAATGCGCTGAACCAGATCGAAGTGTTCGGCGATGTCGCCAAGGTCACCGGGCTGGTGATGACCAAGCTGGATGGCTCGGCACGCGGCGGCATGCTGGTTGCGGCTGCCGACCGTTTTCGCCTGCCAATCCATGCCATCGGCGTGGGTGAGGGCATGGATGATCTCAGGACATTTGCCGCCGAAGACTTTGCCCAGGCCCTGCTGGGGCGCTGAGCGGGAACGGCATCCTTCCCCAAGGCGCCATTGGGCGGCCCGGAAAGTGCGAGCAATTCAGGGGCACGACCTGATCCTAGTTCAGCAAAGGCCGGGATTGACCACCGCCAAGGCTGGCGAGGGCCACTGAAACAGCCGCAGCGGTCCTGTCGCCCGCGACAGGTGGCGACAGGAAATCACCTGCCACCAGCGTCACGCCGATATCCCGCAGGGCTGTCATGATGTCGGCACTGGCAACACCCTTGGCGACCACCTGCATGTCGAGCGCACGGCCGACACCGGCTGCACCGGCAACGATTCCGGCAACGGCGGGATCATGCGCCAGACTGGACAATAGCGTCGGACCCAGCGCGATGATATCGATGGGAAAGTGGCTGAGCCGGCTCAGATGCGAAACGCCGTCGCCAAAATCGTCAATAGCAAGCCTGACGCCCTGTTTTCGCAATTGACGGATCACTTCGGCATTTCCCGGCTCGACAGTCATCAGGTCTGCCTCGGCCACGGCAAGGATCAGGCGAGACGGAGCAAGGTTGTGTGCGGCCAATTGCGCCAGCACCTGAACGGCAAAGGCAGGATTGGCGAGGTCGGCCTCCACCACATGGTACCAAAGCGCAACGGGTGCGGGATGCGACGCAACAGTCGACAAGGCAGCTGGCAAGGCGAGTTTGTGCAGCCCTTCGCTGCGACCACGCTGCGTGATGATCTGCAACACCTGTTCGGCATCGATCATGCCGCTGTCGGAGCGGACCATGGGACGCAGTTCCAGCGCCATCAGGCTGCCGCGCTGGGCGTTGATGACGGGCTGGAACATCATCTCGATGCTGCCACTGCGCAATGCCGCTTCGACGCTGGATTCAAGGGCGGCCCGGGCAGCGGCGGCCTCGGCCTGGCTGGCATCGAACATCACGGCATTGCTGCCATGACGGCGTTTGGCCGACAGCAGCGCCAGATCTGCGGCACGCATCAGTGCGTCGGCAGTGTTGCCGTGCACGCCGCGAATGGCCATGCCGGCAGCAAGGCCGACCTGCGCCACCGATTCACCGAATTGCGCTGGCGTATCCACTGCTTCGATCAGGCGGCCCACGATCTCCAGCAATTTTTCCGTATCATCGCCATCGACAATCATGGCAAATTCATCACCGCCAAAGCGTGCCAGGAAGTGATCGGGAGCAGCCGTGCGCAAGCGGAAGCCGACCCGGGTAATCACCCTGTCGCCGATCGGGTGGCCAAGCCGTTCATTGACCTGCTTGAAGCCGTCCAGATC
>NZ_JANPCD010000157.1:0-2245 GCF_031430775.1 Sandarakinorhabdus sp.
ACGCGCAGCATCGGCGTGACCGGCACAAACAGCCGCGCACTGGCCATCACGTCGGGCGTGACCGGCAACATCAGCAATCGCGGCGTCCTGTCGGCCAGCGGCGCGGGCAGCACCGCGGTGCAAATTGCAGCCGGCGTGAGCGGCACAATCACCAACGGCGGCACCATCTCGGCCGGCACCGACCAGACATTCGATGCCACCAACAATCGCGTCCCCGCGGTTGCCGGGGTGGCCGGCGTGCACCTTGGTGCCTCGGTAGGCGGCGGCTTCATCAACGACCGTTTCTTTGTCGATGGCACTGGCGCCATCCAGCCGGCACCGGCCGATCCCAACAACACGCCCCTTTCGCTCGTGACGGCCAACATCACGGCCTTTGCCGGCGCGCCGGCCTTGCTGGTTGCGCCGATCGGTGATGACAATGTCACCATCGGTGTCGCTGGCACCGGCGACAATGCCTATGCCGTCATCAACCGTGGCAACATCCAGGCGCTGGGCCGCGATTCGGGCAAGGCGGCGTCGGCCGTGCGTTTCGGTGCCACCGGGTTGGCGCCGGGCCGGGTGATATTGGATGGCGGTTTTGCAAACCAGGCCAACGGCATCATCAATGTCTCCACCGTCGATGCCGCCGCCACTGGCATCGATGTGTCGGCAGGCGCGAGCGTCCCGACTGTGCGCAATGCCGGCACGATCGCGATCAGTGCGGCGCAGACCCCGGTGAATGGCGCGACGCCGGCTGGCACTGGCGGCACTGCCACGGCAATACTGGTCCGTCAGGGCGGCAGCCTTGCCAGTGTCGTCAACACCAACACCATCGACGTGGTGGCCACAGGCAGCAACAATGCCTGGGGTATCCGCGATCTTGCCGGGTCCATCACATCGGTCACCAACAGCGGCACCATCAGCACCTCACCGGGCGCAAACGGCGGCGCTATCGGTATCGCCATCGATTTGTCAGCAGGCACGGGTGCGGTTCAGATCAGCAACAGCGGCACCATTCGCGGCAACATCATCGGCGGCAGCGGCGCCACCAGTGTGCTGCTGACCGGCGGCACGGTAACCGGCAATCTGGCGCTTGGCGCCGGCGCCAATGTGCTGTCGCTTTCGGGCGGTGCCCGTGTTGTGGGCTCGATCTCCAGCATCGGCGGCGTGGACCTGTCCATCGCCGGCGTCACCACGCTTGATCTTTCGGGCAACAGCACGTTGCCGGTGTCCTCTCTGGCGATGACCGGTGCGTCCACTTTGGTCATCGGTGTGCGCTCTGGTCAGCCCGGCCTCGCCATTGCCGGCACCGCCAGCTTTGACGCCAACAGCCGGCTGCGCATCGCGGTCACCAATGTGACGCAAAGCCAGAACCTGACCCTGCTGACGGCAGCTGGCGGCATCACCGCAGCCAGCCCGTCGGCGTTGGTCGATGTCGCAGCCGTGCCGTTCCTCTATACGCTGGGCGCCGCCACTGTCGGCACCAACAGCATCGAAGTGACGCTGAACCGCAAGACCGCCGCACAGATCGGCCTCGCGCCCGGTGTCGGCAGCTTCTTCGACCAGTCGCTGGCGGCTCTGGCAGGGGACGCCACTGGCCTTGGCGCTGCCATCGGCAACCTGTCGTCGCAGGCTGACTTCCTCGGCGCCTATCGCCAGTTGCTCCCTGCCAGTTTCAGCCAGGCGCCGCTGCGGGTCGCCGCTGCCATGTCCGATGGCGGTTTTGGCAATATTTCACAGCGCCTGTCTTCGCTTCGCATCGCGGGCAAGACCAACGAGCTTGACCGCCGCGGCAGCCTCGGCCTGTGGGCCAGCGAGATCGGCAATTTCGCTCGCCAGCGCGAAGATGCCAGCGCGCAGGGTTTTGCGGCCAGCACGCTGGGCCTGAGCATCGGTGTCGACAAGCCGTTGTTCGGCCTTGATGCGCTGGGTATCGCTTTCAGCTTTGGCTGGTCCGATGTCGATTATGGCGGCATCCAGGGCCAGCCGTTGCTGATCAACACCCAGCAGGTCGATATCTATGCCGCCAAGTCCTGGGGCAATCTGTTCGTCGCGCTGAATGCCGGCGGCGGCCGCAACAGCAGCACAAGCCAGCGCACCAAGGCCATCGGCGCGCAAACCGGCACTATCGCGTCAAAATGGAGCGGCACATCCTTCAGCGGCAACCTGCAGGTCGGCTATACCTTTGAATTCGGGCGGTTGCGCATCATTCCGTCCGACACCATCAGCTATCTGTCTCTGCGGCAGAACAGCTTCACTGAAACCG
>NZ_JANPCD010000158.1:0-9172 GCF_031430775.1 Sandarakinorhabdus sp.
GCCGCCGATCAGGATCGGCGCACGATACAGCAGCAGCCGATCGACCAGATCCGCTGCAATCAGGCTGGACGCAAGGCCAGCGCCGCCTTCGGCCAGCACCAGATCGACATCCGTACGCGCCGCCAGCATCGCAGGACTGGCCACCGCCTCGATGCCAGGCGGCAAATCACCATCCCGGCTCATGACAGCGACGATCGGCGAGCGATCCTCAAGGCCGGGCAGGCGCACATCCAGACGCGGATTATCAGCCTTTAGCGTGCCGCGCCCGACCAGAATCATGTCGCAACGCGCCCGCATCAAATGGCCATGGGCGCGGGCACGCGGACCCGTGATCCAGCGGCTCGAGCCGGACGGCATCGCCACCGAACCATCGAGCGACACTGCCAGTTTCAGCGTCACATGCGGCCGTCCAAGCCGTTGCCGCGTGAAAAAGCCTGCCATCATTGCCTCGGCCTCGGCGCAGCGCACATCGGTGGTGACCGCGATGCCCGCCGCGCGCAACCGTGCGATGCCGGCCCCATTGGTGCGTGGATCGGGATCATGCGCCGCCACGACGACGCGCTCGACCCCCGCAGCGATCAGACCATCGGCGCAGCATGGCCCACGCGGCGAATCATGTGCGCAAGGTTCCAGCGTGACATACGCCGTGGCTCCGCGCGCAGCAGCCCCGGCGACATCAAGCGCCATCTGTTCGGCATGCGGGCGCCCGCCTGGCTGCGTCCAGCCCTGAGCAATTACGCGTCCGGACTTTGTCAGCACGCAGCCGACAGAAGGATTGGGCCGGGTCGTCCCGACGCTGCGGCCGGCCAGCGCCAGCGCCGCCCCCATCAACCGATCGTCCCGGTTCATTCCACCGGCGGCTCGGCCGGAGCGGCCGATTCCCGCACCTTGACCAGCGCCTCGACACTGGGCGCGACTGCCACATAAGGAATCTCGCGCCGGAAACCGTTGCCCGCGACATAGGCGTCATATTGTTTCTGGGCATCGACGCGGGCTTCACCCTTCAATGTCGCGATATAGGCGCGGCTCTGGGCCAGCCGGGTCTCACGCGCGGACTTGGTGGCGGCAGCATCGGCGATGGCATCGGCACGGCTGCGGTCACCCTTCCAGCTCTGGGCATAGATCAGGATCGGGTCGGGGGGCAGATAGCCGTAACGCGATTCGATCAGGAACCCGATCATGATAATGGCGGTGGCAGCAACAGCGCCGCCGGCCACCCAGTAACGGGTGCGGCGGGCCTGGGCATCGGGCGGATCGAGAAAAGCCATGACGCCTTCATAATCTGGCGCCGCGCACTGCGCCAGCGCGCCGCGACATCAGGCCCCAAGCCGCGCCAATACCGCCTCGCGGCCGATCAGTGGCACCAGCGCCGCCATTTCCGGGCCATGATCACGGCCGGTCAGTGCCAGCCGCAGCGGCAGGAACAGCGCCTTGCCCTTGCGGTCGGTCAAAGGCTTCAGCGCAGCAATCCAGCGCAACCAGATGTCATCACCCCAAGGCAAGGGCGCCAGAGCTGCCACGGCCTGAACAAGCAGTTCGGGATCGTCCACAACCGGCGAAAATGGCCCGGTGATGATGCGATGCCAGTCGGCGGCATCGCTCATGTGTTGCAGATTGCCGCGCACGGCCAGCCATTGCGCCTCGGTCATGCCGGGCGGCAACCGGGCGGCAACATCGGCAAAGGGCAGGATATGCAGCGTGCGGGCCGACAACGCCGTCAGTTCCGCCGGATCGAAGCGCGCCGGCGCCCGTCCAAACGTTGACAAGTCAAAACCGGCAATCAGGTCGGTCAGCGCTGCCACCGGCTCAACAGGCAGCGACGTGCCGAGCCGGGCGAGCAGCGCTGCAACGGCCAACGGCTCGGTTCCCTGGTCGCGCCATCCGTCCACGCCTTCGGACCCGAGTCGCTTGGACAGCGCGGCATCGGCGCCTGTGAGCAGCGCCATATGGGCAAGCCTTGGCGGCGATGCGCCAAGCGCCGCAAACATCTGCAACTGCACGGCAGAATTGCTGACATGATCCTCGCCGCGCACGATGTCGGTTATGCCAAGGTCGATGTCGTCCACCACCGATGGCAGCATGTACAACCAACTGCCATCGGCGCGGCGGATGACCGGATCGGACAACAAGGCCGGATCGAAATTGCAGTCGCCGCGCACGCCGTCGCGCCAGTGGATCGGGCTGTGCTCACTGAGTCGGAACCGCCAATGCGGGGCGGTACCGGCAGCCGCCATGGCGGCATGGTCGGCGTCCGTCAGCGCCAGCGCCGCACGATCATAGATCGGCGGCAGCCCGCGCGACTGCTGCACCCGGCGCTTCAGTTCCAGCTCTTCCGCGCTTTCATAGGCGCGGTAGACATGACCCGTGGCGGCCAGCCGTTCCAGCGCGGCTTCGTAAAGCGCAAACCGATCAGACTGGCGCACTTCGTGGTCGGCAGCCAGGCCGAGCCAGGCAAGATCATCGCGAATCCCCTGGGCCGCAGTGTCGGTGGACCGGGCAAGATCCGTATCATCCATGCGCAGCACGAACCGCCCGCCGAATTTGCGCGCCAGCAGCCAGTTGACCAGCGCGGTACGGACATTGCCGGCATGGATCCGGCCAGTGGGAGAAGGCGCAAAACGCGTGACGATCATGGCTGCGGCATAGACCGTCCGCGCCATCCTGTCATGTGCCGGGCCAGTTTTGGCCGCGCTGCCGCCAGATCACTGCGTGCGGATGTGCCTCGCAACAGTGCGTTCCTTGACCTGGGCGCCATAGATGACTCCGGCCTTGTCCACCCAGATGCCTTCGGCGCCCGATGTGGCGCCCTTGTCGGGTTCCGGCTCCGGATCAGGGATGAAGGCGCTTACCTTGCCGGTGCGGGCGCTGCCGATGCGGATGCCGCGCGCCCAACCAGGGTTATAGCCATAGCCCACCGGGTTCCGGCTTTCGCTGTCGGCACTGTAGAGCGTGTCGTTTGCATCGATGAACAGCCCCGATGGCCGTCCGAATTGCTGCCAGCTTTTCAGTAACTTGCCGGTCGGTGTATAAACCTGGACACGGTTGTTCCACCGATCACCAACATACAGGCGGCCGCGGCTGTCGAGCGCCATGGCGTGCGGCACCTGCAGGTCCGCCTTGCCGGCGCCGGCTTGGCCCCATTGCATCACGAAGCGGCCATCGGCTGCGAATTTGACAATACGGGCGACGCCCTTGTCGGCCTCATGCCCGTCAGAGACGAAGATGCTGCCATCCTTTGCCACAATCACGGCATTGGGCTCGGCGAACGTGCCGGCACCGGCCACCGCAACACCGGGCTTGCCGAGCGTCAGCAATAGCCTGCCATCGGGTGCAAATTTCATCACCGTCGCGCCCTTGCCGGAAACCGCACGGGCATCGGTCAGCCAGACGTTGTCCGCACTATCGATGAAAAAGCCATGTGGGAACACCGTCAGCCCGCCGCCAAAGGCTTTGACGAAATTGCCGCCCGCGTCGAATTCCATGATCGGATCAGCCATGGAATCAGCGCAGTTGTTGGCGCCGCAGCGTTCGGCGACCCAGATATGGCCCTTGCTGTCGACTGCAACGGCGCTGGTCGAGCCCATGATGCGGCCCGGCGGCATCTTGAGGAACCCGGTTTCGCTGCGATAGGGATTGGGCTGCCGGTTGGTTTCGGATCGCACGGTGGCGGGCGGCGGCAGGTTCTCCAGGGTCCACTTCGGTCGCTGGGGCGCCGGAGCCGGCACTGTCTGTGCTGCGATGGGCGCCGTAAGCAGCGCCGCGAGAAGGAATACCGGGGCCGAACGCTGCATCAAATGTCCTTTGCCTATTGCCCGGTCGCGCCGGAAGCCGGCTTTTCTGCGGTGATTCCAATGGTGGCCAGCACTTCGGAACGGCGGTCGAGCGGGACTGCGCCCTCGGGAAAGCCGTTGGCCTTGAGCAAATAGGCCAGGACATCGGCATATTGTTCGCGAGTCAGCGATTGCGGGTTGTTCTGCGGCATGGTGGTGCGGACCCGGTCATAAAGATCGCCGACCGTCATCGTGTCCCAATGGCTGATGAATTCGCCGCCGATCAGCGGCGGCGCCTCGCCGGTGCCGCCCAGCGCCGCACCGTGGCAGGCGCCGCATGCCTGTTGGTAAACCCCGTCGCCGCGCGCCGCTTGATCGGGTGTGTATATGCCCTGCCACACCGATGACGGCCCCATCTGGGCCATGGCTGTGCCAGCAGCAAGGCCGAGTGCCATGACCGGAAGAATGAAACGCAAACGCAGCATGATGGCCCTTACTTCTTCGCCGGCAGGGCATAGGCGATATATTCGCCCGATGAATTGCCGCCGCTGGTGGCGACGATGATATATTGCCGGCCAGCGACAGTATAGGTCATGGGTGAGCCCGATTGCGGCGAAGGCATGTAGACCGCGCCCACTTCCTTGCCGCTTTGCTTGTCATAGGCGCGCAGCATGGCGCCGCGCGGGCGGTCGGCAGTGGTGGTGAACTGGTTTTCACCGGCAATCACCAGTGATTTCGTCACCAGGGTGCCGATCTGATAAGTCGATTGCCCGGTGCGCGGGATGCCGCCAATCGCCTTGATTGCCGGATGGTTGCGGACGAAATCGGGGGTTTCACCATGCGCGATCTGCCATTTGATCTCGCCCTTGTTCACATCGATGGCGCTGATCGTGCCATAGGGCGGCTTCATCAGCGGCAGGCCATCAACGGCAAGCCTCGGTGGCCCGCTGCCGGCGCCTGGCGCGGGCGGCGCGGCCGGCGTGTCGGCACCGGCGCCTTCGCCCGGGCCCTTTATCATCGTCGGCGTCTGCCCGGCGATGCCCACGACATAGTCGATATCGGACAATTCCTTGGGCGGCTTCACAAGGCCCGTTGAGGAAATGCAGGTGCCGCAGGCATAGACATAGGCAATGCCGGTTTCCGGGTCGAACGAGCCGCCCGGCCAGTTGGTGCCGCCTTGCGCCCAGTTGTTGATGACGCCCAGTTTCTCCGGCGTGGAAACAATCGGCGGAGTGTAGACAGGGCCGAGCTGGTACTTGCTGATGGCCGCCAGCGCCTTGGCCTTCAACTCTGGCGTGAAGTCGATCAGATCGTTCTCGAGATACCCATTGCGGCCATAGGCGGCCGGCTTGGTGGGGATCGGCTGGGTCGGTGAATACCATTCCCCCGGCACATTGCCCTTGGCCACCTTTGTTTCCTTGATCGGCCACACCGGCACGCCCGTCGCGCGGTCGAAGACATAGAACAGCCCCTGTTTCGACGGTATGCCCACGACCTTTCGCGGCTTGCCATCGACCGACACGTTCATCAACAGCGGCGCCGAACTGGCATCGAGATCCCAGATTTCGTGATGGATCAGCTGGTAATGCCATTTGCGCTGCCCGGTTGCCAAGTCGACGGCGACAAGGCTGTTGGCAAACAGATTGTTGCCCGGACGATGACCGCCGTAGAAATCCGACGTGGCGGATTCGATGTTGAGATAGGCGAGGCCCAGTTCGGGATCGACCGACACCTGCGTCCACACGGCGGTGTTGCCATTGACCTCGGCCGAGCTGTTCAACCAGGTATCATAGCCATATTCGCCCTTTTTCGGGATGTTGTGGAACGTCCAGATGCGCTTGCCGGTGCGCACGTCAAAGGCGCGGACATAGCCCTTGGTGTTCTTGTGAGTGACGGGCGTGAAGCCTTCACGAAAGGCCGCGCCGATGATGATGGTATTGCCGGAAATGGCAGGCGCGCTATGGACGCCGGCCTCTCCGGTGACGGGGTTGAGGATTTCCTGGTCCCAGTCCTGCTTCAGATCGACGAAACCCTTGTCGCCGAATTCCGGATCGGGCTGGCCCGTGTCGGCATCGAGGCTGATCAGCCGGTAACCGATGGTGGTGTAAAGAATGCGGCGCTTGGTGCCATCGGTCCAATAGGCGAGACCGCGGCCCGACAGGGCGCGCGGACTTTCCGCCGATCGCCGGCCCTCGTGCAGGCTGTAGGTCCATAGCAACTCGCCGGTCTGGCCGTTCAGTGCAACCACGGCGCGGCGCGTGCCGGCGGTGGTATAGATCACCCCGTCCACCGCCAGCGGCGTCCCTTCCAGCTTGTATTCCGGGCGGCTGCCGAACATGTCGGTCTTGAAGCGCCAGGCAATTTCGAGATCATTGAAATTGCCCGCATTGATCTGATCGAGGGGGCGATAACGGCTGCCCATCAAATCGGCGTTGTACGTGGGCCAATTGGTGTTTTCGCCGGAAACCCGGGCCGCAGGGGCACCATTGACCTGTGCAAGCGCGGCGCTTGCCGGCGTCAGCAGCAGGGCGGCGGTAAGGGCAAATCGCGTGATGGACATGATGGCGGCTTTCGAATGTGGGTCCCGGCCTTGGCAGGGATGAAGAACGGCAAACGCAGCGCAGGCGACTTCAGGCGGGCATCGCCTTGACCTTCGCCAGGCCCGTCTTGATCGAGGCCATTTGCGCATCGGTCAGCTGCGGATAAGGCGTGCGAGCATACATCATCGGCCCACCCATCTCGAGCCCGAGCACATATTTCATCGCGGCATAGGTATTGGCCCCGGCGTTGTGCTCGCGCATGATACCCTGGGCGGCGCGGAGATGGTTCAGCTTGGCCCGCCAGTCACCACCGGCGCGGTGCGTTTTGAAGATATCGGCGCATTTGGCGCTGAAGTTATTGCCGTCGGCGAGGATGGCGCCCATGCCGGCTTCCACTGCCGGAATCAGGTTGTTCGACGTGCCGCAGCGCATGTTGAGCTCGGGAAAGCCCTTGAGGAACGCCGCAAAGCCGGCTGCATCGCCCGAACTGTCCTTGATGCCGGCCAGATGCGGGTATTTCATGAGGTTTTGCAGCAATTCCAGCGTGATCGAAACCTCGGATGTGCCCGGTATGTGATAGAGGTTGATCGGGATCGACACGGCATCGAACAGCCGGCTGTAATAATCGGTCAGCCCTTCGGTGGGCGGCTGGTTGAAATAGAATGGCGGGATGACGAGCAGGCTGTCGGCACCGGCCTTTTGGGCATGGCTGGCCAGATCGATCGTCTCGACAATGTTGCCAGTGCCCGGCCCGACCATGATATTGAGGCCGTTCTTGTGCTTCATCGCTGTTTCGGTGACGAACTTTCGTTCGGCCACGGAGAAACTGGGAAATTCGCCGGACGTGCCGAGCACGACAACGCCATCGGCGCCGCAGGACTTGTGCCACTGCATGATCGCCGCCATCGCGCCGGGGTCGAACTTGCCGGCCTTGTCGCACGGCGTCACCGTCGCCACCCAATAGGCGACCTTGTCCTTCGAACCCAGCCGGCGCGGCGTCTGCGACAGCGCGGGCGCGCCCAAGCTTGCTGCCGCGAGTGCGGCAGCGCCCATCATTGCAAGCGTATCCCGGCGTGTCGCGTCCATGGCCCCAACTCCCCAAAAGCACCGGACATTGCCGGCTGCGCCCCGACCGAGCGCTTGGTAGAATGATGACAATGTTAAGGGCGAAAGGGAAGCGCTGCCTTGCTCGTGCAACTGATAGGCGGCGTTACACCGTCCGAAACGCGTTGGTGATCGGATAGCGGCGGTCGCGGCCAAAATTGCGCCTACCGATCTTGACGCCGGGCGGGGCTTGGCGCCGCTTGTATTCGGCGACGTAAAGCAGGCGCTCGATGCGCGCGACGACTGCCGGGTCGAGTCCCCCGGCGATCAGGTCGGACGCGGATTGCTCCCCCTCCACCAGCGCGATCAGGATGCGATCGAGCAATTCATAGGCCGGCAGCGAATCCTGGTCCGTCTGGCCGGCGCGCAATTCGGCAGTCGGCGGCTTGGTGATGACGCGGACGGGCATCACCGGGCCGGCCGGGCCAAGGCCGAGGCGCGGGCGATGCGCGTTGCGCCATTCCGACACACGGAAAACAGTGGTCTTGTACAGGTCCCCCAGCACCGAATAGCCGCCGGCCATGTCGCCATAAATGGTGGCATAGCCGACGCTCATCTCGCTTTTGTTGCCCGTGGTCAGCAGCATCGGGCCATGTTTGTTGGACAGGCCCATCAAGGTCAGGCCCCGGATACGCGACTGGATGTTTTCTTCCGCCGTGTCGTTCGGCTTGCCTGCGAACAGCGGCGCCAGCATGGAATCGAACGCCTCCATCGCGGGGCCGATACCGATGGTATCGAGCCGGCAGCCGAGCATCTGCGCACACAGCGCCGCGTCCTCAAGACTGTCCTGGCTGGTATAGGGGCTGGGCATCATCACGCACCACACCCGGTCGGCACCCAGTGCATCGACGGCAACGGCCGCCGACAGCGCCGAATCGATGCCGCCCGACAGGCCAAGAACTACGCCAGGGAAGCGGTTGCGGTTCACATAATCGCGCAGGCCGACCATCATCGCGTGATAGATATCTGCCGGATCCACGTCCTGCGGGCTGTGCTCGCCCGCCTCGCATGTCCAGTGATGGCCCAGCCCGGCCCGCGACCAATGCGTCATCCGCACCGTCTCGTCCCAGTCAGGCAGACGGTGCGCGAGGCGGCGGTCGGCATTCAGGACAAAGCTCGACCCGTCGAACACCAGCTCGTCCTGCCCGCCGACCCGGTTCAGATAGACCAGCGGCAGGCCCGATTCCACCACGCGGGCGACGGCCAGCGACAGGCGGCGGTCGTCCTTGCCGACCTCATAGGGCGAACCATTGGGCACGATCAGGATCTCGGCGCCGGTTTCGGCGAGGCATTCGGTGACGTCGGCGCCCCACATGTCCTCGCAAATCGGGACGCCGAGCCGGGTGCCGCGCAATGTCAGCGGGCCGGGCATGGGGCCAGGCGAAAACACTCGTTTTTCGTCAAACGTGCCGTAATTCGGCAAGTCATGCTTGCGCGTGACGCCAACAATCTTGCCGCCATCGAGCAGGAATGCAGCGTTGAACAGCTTGCCATCCTCAGCCAGCGGCGCGCCGACCAGCAGCGCCGGGCCGCCGTCGCCGGTCGCCGCCGCCAGCCGATCGATTTGCGCTGCCGCCGCTGCCACCAACGCAGGCTTGAGCACCAGATCCTCGGGCGGATAGCCGACCACGGACAGTTCCGGCGTCACCAGCAAGTCAGCGCCTGCAGCCTGCCCCCGTGCGTCAAGAATTGCTTCGGCATTGCCGGCCAGGTCGCCGACGCTGGCTTTCAACTGGGCTAGGGCGATGGACAGGCGGG
>NZ_JANPCD010000159.1:0-6694 GCF_031430775.1 Sandarakinorhabdus sp.
AAAAGCCCGTGGCAACCATTTTGGCACGCGCCAGCGATTATCGCGCGTCCGGCGACGAGGCAGGCGCCCGCCACGCCGAAGGGGCCGCGCGGCGGCTGCTGGCCGAAACCTATGCGCGGCTGACGCCATGGCAAAAGACGCAGGTCGCCCGCCATCCCGGACGGCCGCATTTTTCCGACATGGTCAAGGTGCTGGTCGAAGACTTCATGCCGTTGGCCGGCGACCGCAATTTCGGTGATGACCTTGCCATATTGGGCGGCATCGGCCGGCTGCGCGGCCAGGGCACCCCGGTGATGATCATCGGCCATGAAAAGGGCAACGACACCGCCAGCCGCGTCAGACACAATTTCGGCATGGGGCGGCCCGAAGGCTATCGCAAGGCGGCAAGGCTGGTTGAACTAGCGGGGCGTTTCAACGTGCCGGTGATCACGCTGGTGGACAGCGCCGGCGCCTATCCCGGCCTTGACGGCGAAGCACGCGGCCAGGCCGAAGCCATCGCCCGCGCCACGGCGGCGTTTCTGGCCGCGCCGGTGCCGATCATTGCCGCCATCACCGGCGAAGGCATGTCTGGCGGCGCCATCGGCATTGCAGCCGCCGACCGCATCATCATGCTGGAACACGCTGTTTATGCGGTGATCTCGCCCGAAGGCTGCGCCTCCATCCTGTGGCGCGCCGCCGAAAAGGCCAATAATCACGCCAGCGATGCTGCTGAGGCGATGCGCGTCACGGCTGCCGATTGCCGATCATTGGGCGTCATCGACACTATTGTCAGCGAGCCTCTGGGCGGTGCCCACCGCGATCCCGCTGCCGCCGTTGCCTCGCTGGGCATGGCGATTGCCGCCGAATTGCAACCCTTGCTCGGTCAGTCGCCGGCGGCGCTGATCAAGGCACGGCGCGCGAAATACATGGACATGGGCCGCATCGGCTGAGGTGCCGGCCGCTTATCTGCCAGCCATGGCGCGCCGCGACAATTGCAGATAATATCGGCGCCATGACGCCTTCCCCCCTGTTTGTCGCCGCCGCTATTCTGCTGGCCTCCCCGTTTGCCGCGCCGGCTTTTGCCCAGTCTGCCGGCCTGTCCGACGCCGACCGCCGCGCCGGGGCGCAGGCCCACCCGCAGCTTGTCTCGCAATTCGGCGGCGCCATGTCAGGCCCGCAAGCCGATTATGTCCGCCGCATCGGCCAGAAAATCGCCGTGCAGTCCGACCCGTCGACGCGGCCGCAGGATTATACGGTCACGCTGCTGAACTCCAACGCCAACAACGCTTTCGCCATCCCCGGCGGGTACGTCTATATCACACGGCAGTTGCTGGCGCTTATGGATGACGAGGCCGAACTGGCCTTTGTCCTGGGCCATGAGGTCGGCCATGTCGCTGCCCGCCACGGCCAGAAGCGCCAGACCCGTGCTGCACTGTCGGGCATATTGGCTGGCCTTGCCGGTGCCGTGACCGGATCGCAGATGGTCGGTCAGGGCGCCAACATGCTGGCTCAGGTCACGACGCTTGGCTATTCGCGCGAACAGGAACGCCAGGCCGACAGCCTTGGCGTGCGGTATCTGACGCGCGCCAACTATGACCCGATGGCCAGCGGCGACATCCTGGCCGCGCTTGGCGCCCAGACCAGCCTCGAAGGACGGCTGAGCGGCAAGGGCGACGGCCAGCCTGCCAAATGGCTGTCCACCCATCCCTCGACGCCCGAACGCGTGCGGCGCATCCTGGCCGAGGCCAAGATCGCATCGGCGAATGCCGGCGCCCGCGCCACCAATCGCGACGCGTTTCTCGATGCCATCGATGGCATGGTCGTTGACGATGACCCGTCGCAGGGCACCGTCGAAGGGCGCAGCTTCCGCCACAGCGGCATCGGCGTGGCGTTCGACGCGCCGCAGGGCTTTGTATTGCAGAACGGCACCGAGGCCGTGACCGGCACCAGCGGCAATGGCGCGCGGTTCCAGTTTGCCGGCGGCGGCGGCAAGGGCGAGGATTTTGCCGCCTATAGTGCGCGCATCTGGAGGCAGGCTGGCGCGCAGCCGGGTGCACTGTCGGCGCAGCGTATCAACGGCCTTGAAGTGGCCGTCAGCCGCGCCGCCGGCGGTTCGGGCGGCCGCCCCGTCGATGCCGTGCTGGCGGTATATCGCTGGGGACCGGACAGCTATTACCATATCCTCGGCCTGGCGCCCCAGGGCGGCGCACCGGCGTTTGACCCGCTGATCGGTTCGGTGCGGCGCATGGCCGCTGGCAATGACAGCCGCGCCCGCACCCGCCGCGTGTCCGTGGTCAGGGTTGCCAAGGGTGACACGGTGCAAAGCCTGGCGGCGCGCATGGCCTATGACGATGACAAGATCGCGCGTTTTACGGTGCTCAACCATGTCGATGCCAATGCCCGGCTGGAACCGGGCCGGCGGGTCAAGCTGATCGTGCTGCGCTGATGCGGCTGGTGACGGTGGTAGCCGCCGCGTTGGTGGGCGGCGACGGCCGCGTTTTGCTGGCACAACGCCCACCCGGCAAGTCGCTGGCGGGCCTTTGGGAATTCCCCGGCGGCAAGCTGGAACCCGGCGAAACACCCGAAGCCGCGCTGGTCCGCGAGCTGGCGGAGGAACTGGGTATCACTGCGCCGGCGCTGCGGCCGTTCAGCTTTGTCAGTCACGACATGGGCGATTTTCACCTGCTGATGCTGCTGTATCTCTGCGAGGATTGGCAGGGCACGCCGCAGGGCCTTGATGGCCAGGCGCTGCGTTGGGCGTTTCCGCAGGACATGGCGGCGCTACCGATGCCGCCCGCCGATGTGCCGCTGGTGTCCGCGCTGGTCGCGGCGCTGCCGATTACCGCATTTTGCTGAAAGCCATGTTGCCGGACGATGACAGTCCGGCTATGCCCCGGCGCGCAAGCGCCAGTCAGCGACAGCGCGCAAGCGGGGGACGCACCACATGAAAATTCTCGCCGGAAACGGCAATCCGGAATTGGCGCAGGCCATCGCCGCCTATCTCGAGATACCGTTGATCAAGGCGTCGGTGCGCCGCTTTGCCGATGAGGAAATCTTTGTCGAAGTGCACGAGAATGTGCGCGGCGAAGATGTCTATGTCGTGCAGCCGACTGCCGCCCCGGCCAACGACAACCTGATGGAGCTGCTGATCTGCATCGATGCGCTGCGCCGCGCCTCGGCGCGCCGCATCACAGCGGTCATTCCCTATTTCGGCTATGCCAGGCAGGATCGCAAATCCGGCTCGCGCACACCGATTTCGGCCAAGCTGGTGGCCAACCTCATCACCAAGGCCGGCGCCGACCGTGTGCTGTCGGTCGATCTGCACGCCGGGCAGATCCAGGGCTTTTTCGATATTCCCACCGACAATCTTTATGCAGCGCCGGTGATCGCCGCCGATGTCGAGGCACGGCTGGGCCGTGACGACATCATGGTCGTGTCGCCCGATGTCGGAGGCGTCGTGCGCGCCCGCGCACTGGCGAAACGGCTGGGCAATGCGCCGCTGGCCATTGTCGACAAGCGCCGCGAACGCGCCGGCGAATCCGAAGTCATGAACATCATCGGCGATGTGCGCGGCCGGCGCTGCATACTGGTCGATGACATCGTCGATTCGGCCGGCACGCTGTGCAATGCCGCCGCCGCGCTGCTTGAGGCCGGCGCCGCCAGTGCCACAGCTTATGTGACGCACGGCGTGCTGTCAGGCGGCGCCGTGGCGCGGGTCGAAGGGTCGGCGCTGACGGAACTGGTCGTCACCGATACCATCGCCGCAGTGTCCGCCGTCACGGCCGCCAGCCGCGTGCGCCGCATCACCATCGCGCCGCTTCTGGCCGAAGCCATGCGCCGCACCAACGAGGAAAGCTCGGTCAGCTCGCTGTTCGACTGAGGCGACTTGGGGTTGGTTACCGCCCGTTCAATTGCCTGTGGTGCGCAAGATGACGCGGCCATCGGGCAGATAGACTTTTTCCGGCGTTACATATTCCCCCTTGGGCGCGCAAATGCCGCCCGGGTCCTTGGCGCGCGCCTGCGCGCAGAATTCGGTGTCCGGGCGCGGTTGCGCCTGGGCAAAGGCCGGCGTTGCAGCCAGCAGTGTCAGGGAAATAAGGCTTGAAGCAATTTTCATCATGGGTGCTGTCTACACGAGCCTGGCTTGCTCGCCCATGAATATTGCCCAATGTTGCCGCCGGGCATCTCGACGGCTAAGTCAGGGATATCCATGCGCGAACCTGCCCCCCAAGCCCGGCTGACGGTCGATCTGGCCGCAATGGTTGCCAATTGGCGCGACCTGGCTGCGGCCGGACGTGCCGAATGCGGCGCTGCGATAAAGGCCGATGCCTATGGCCTCGGCGCCCGCGCCGCCATGAAGGCACTGGCGGCGGCCGGATGCAGGCATTTCTATGTGGCGCACTGGGCCGAAGTGGCGGCGCTGCTGCCGTTGCCGCCGGGTGTATCCGTTTCGGTGCTACACGGCGCTGCGCCGCACGAGATCGAAACTGCGCTGTCGCTGCCGGCCACGCCGGTGCTCGCCACCCCGGCGCAGGTTGCAGCGTGGCGCCAGACCGGCAGGCCGTGCGAGGCCATGGTCGATACCGGCATGAACCGGCTCGGGCTGGCGCCGGCCGAGGCGCAAGGCTTGCTGGCCGGCCTGACGGTGACGGTCTTGCACAGCCATCTGGCATGCGCAGAACAGCCGGGTCACCCGCTGAACGACATCCAGCGCCAGCGTTTTGCCGAGGTTGCCGCCGCGGTGCCGGCCGGCGCCTATGCACTGGCCAATTCCAGCGGCATCGCGCTGGGGCCGGGCTGGTTGTTCGACCGCACGCGCCCCGGAATCGCTCTGTTCGGCGGCGGGCTTTTGCCGGGCGGGCGCCATGCCCGCACTGTGGCGTCCCTGTCGGCGCGGGTCCTGCAAGTCCATGACGTAGCTGTCGGCGCCAGCGTCGGATACGGCGCGACATTTGTCGCTGCACGGCCCAGCCGCATCGCCACGCTGGCACTGGGCTATGCCGATGGCTACCGCCGCGCCTTGTCCAACAAAGGCTGCGCCCGCATCGGCGGTGTCACTTGCCCGGCGGCCGGGCGCGTATCGATGGACATGGCGGCCTTTGACGTGACCGATGCGCCACCGGTTGCGGAGGGCGAATGGGTCGATGTCGATTTCGATCTGGCGGGCACGGCGGCCCTGGCAGGCGCGTCGGAATATGAGTTGCTGACCGGGCTTGGTGGCCGCTATGCGCGGGTTTATCGATGAACGCCGCCGCCACTCTTGCCCATGCCCTGATTGCCATCGGCGCGGTTGTCACCGGGCTGTTGGCCAGCATCGGGCGGCTGCTGCGGTTCGCCGGCACGACGCTTTCGCGGCTGGTGTCGCCGCCCTGGTACCCGGGGCAGCTGGTGCAGCAGATGCTGGTCATCGGCTGGTTTTCGCTGCCCGTCGTGGGCCTGACGGCGCTGTTCACCGGCTCGGCGCTGGCGCAGCAGATCTTCATCGGCGGCAGCCGGTTCAACGCGGCATCGACGGTGCCGGCGGTGACGGTCATCGGCGTGGTGCGCGAACTTGGGCCTGTGCTGGGCGGGTTGATGGTGGCTGGCCGCGTCGCCAGCGCGATGGCGGCCGAGCTTGGTACCATGCGCGTCACCGAGCAGATGGATGCGCTGGTGACGCTGCGTACCGATCCGTTTCGCTATCTGGTCGGCCCGCGCATCCTGGCTTCGGTGCTGATGATGCCGCTGCTGGTGCTGGTGTCCAATGCGCTGGGCGTCATGGGCGGCTGGCTGCTTGCCACGACGCGGCTGGGGTTCAATTCGGCGCAGTATCTGGCCACCACCGCGCGGTTCCTGGAAACCGATGACGTGGTGTCGTCGCTGGTCAAGGCGGCGGTTTTCGGCTTTTTCATCGCGCTGATGGGCTGTTACCATGGCTATCACAGCGGCGGCGGTGCGGCCGGGGTGGGCCGGGCGACGACCAATGCCGTGGTGTCCAGCTTCATCCTGATCCTGCTGTCCAACCTCATCATCACCGTCATCGTGTTCGGGTCATGACACCCCGCATCCGTCTTGCCGGGGTGGCCAAGCGTTTCGGGCCGAAGGTCGTGCTGGACGGCGTGGACCTGGATGTCATGCCCGGCGAGAATGTCGTCATCATCGGCGGATCGGGTACCGGCAAATCGGTGCTGCTGAAATGCATCCTCGGCCTGATCAAGACCGACGCGGGCAGCATATTGGTGGACGGCGCAGAGGTCACGGGCCTGCGGGGCCGCGCGCTCGGCCGCCACCAGGCGCGGTTCGGCATGTTGTTCCAGGGCGGCGCCTTGTTCGATTCGCTCCCCATCTGGCGCAATGTCAGCTTTGCACTGGATGGTTCAGCCGCAGCGCGCCGGGCCGCCGCCATCGACAATCTGGCGCGTGTTGGCCTGGGCAGCGATGTCGCCGACCTGCGGCCAGCCGCGCTTTCGGGCGGCATGCAGAAACGCGTCGCGCTGGCACGGGCGATCGCGGCCCGCCCGGACATCATCTTTTTCGACGAGCCGACGACGGGGCTGGATCCGATCATGGCCGATGTTATCAACGGGCTTATCCGCACTTTGGTCACGGACCTGAAAATTACCGCCTTGACGATCACGCACGACATGGCGAGCGTACGCAAGATAGCGGACAGGGTGGCGATGCTGCATCAGGGGAAAATCATCTGGACGGGCGCGAAAAGCGCCATCGATGCCAG
>NZ_JANPCD010000160.1:0-18622 GCF_031430775.1 Sandarakinorhabdus sp.
CGCGTCGGCTCTCTCAGAAATCGACGGCGATACCGCCCTTTTCCCAGTCGCCGTAGCGCACGGGATCGAGGCCATCTCTGCCGCCGATTTCCTTGCCGCCAATCTCCTTTGCCGGCGGCGCCGATGGCACTGCCCCTGGAGCGTCCGGGGCGGGCGAGGCCGGCTCCGGCGTCTTTTCTTTATCCATAACCTCAGTTTCCCGTTGGCGCCCACTGCGCTACGGCTTGCCACTAACAGCAAAACCATCGGGGTGCAGCGTGACAGAATCGCTTGAGGGCAAGGTCATTGCCGTGACAGGGGCCGGCAGCGGCATCGGCCGGGCATTGGCGCTCAACATGGCGGCACGCGGCGCGGTGCTGGCGCTGGCTGACATGGATGCTGCCGGGCTGGCCGAAACCAAGGCATTGCTCGGCAACCGCCCGGCCAGCATCACCACGCTGGATGTCACCGACACGCCGGCGTTGGCTGCATGGGTCGCGTCGGCCGTGACAGACTTTGGCAGGCTCGATGGCATCATCAACAATGCCGGGCTGTCGGTGGTGGCGCCGTTTGCCGATTGCCCGCGCGACGATTTCAACCGCGTCATGGACGTGAATTTCACCGGCGTGGTCGAAGGCTGCCGCGCCGCGCTGCCGCACATCCGCAGCGCCGCAGCCAAGGACGGCGTGGGCTGGGTCGTCAATATTTCCAGCGTGTTCGGCATGATGGGCTACCCCACCCAAAGCGCCTATAACGCCAGCAAATATGCCGTGCGCGGCCTCACCGAGGCGATGCATCTGGAATTGGCCGTCACCGACCCCGCCGTGTGCGTTATCCGCGTCCACCCCGGCGGCATCAAGACCAACGTCGCCAAAAACTCCAAGCGCATCGCGTTGCTGCCGGGGCAGGACCCGAATGCCGATTTCGCCGCCGAGTTCGAAAAGGCCGCGAAAACCACGCCGGAACAGGCTGCCGAGGTCATTGTGCAGGGCATGATCCGCCGCCAGCACCGCGTGCTGATCGGGCCCGATGCGCGCTTCATCGACTGGATGGTGCGGCTGTTCCCGGTCACCTACTTCAAGCGCATCGGATCGTTTCTCGGGCGCGGCGATTGAGAAGGGGATTGCCGGCGCGCTTGCAGGCCGGCCCTGACACGGGCAAAGGCCGCGCATGAACACCGGCCCCACCCGCGCTCCAGACCGTCCGCAAGCCGGCGTACCCGCCCGGCGCGGCGCGCTGCGCATCCTGATGGCGGTGCTGGGGCGCGGCCAACCGCTCGACCTGGCGCTCGAAGGCGCGCTGGTCGGCATTTCGCTGCCGCAGGACCGGGGCCTCGCCCGCTTCCTTGCCGCCACCGTGCTGCGCTGGCTGCCCGATCTCGATGACCTGATCGACAGCGCCACGCCCAAGCCGCTGCCCGAGGATGCCCGCGCCCGCCAGGTGCTGCGCATTGCGCTTGCCGGCTGGTTGCGGCTCGGCACACCGCCGCACGCCGTGGTGGCGACATCGCTGGCGCTGGTCGAAGGCGGGCCAAAGCGTCTGGTCCACGGCGTGCTCGGCAATCTCATTCGCCGCCCCGCCGTGCTGCCCGATGCGCCGCGCCTGCCCGACCTGTTCGCCATCCGCTGGGCGATGGACTGGGGCGCCGAAGTTGCGCAAGCTGCCGGGCAGAGCCTTGTCGATGAACCGGCCACCGACTTGACCTTGCGCGATCCGGGCGAAACCGCGCACTGGCTGGCCGAACTGGGCGGCAGCAGCCTTGCGCCGGGCCATATCCGCACGGTGCGCAAGGGCAGCGTTACCGAATGGCCGGGCTTCGATGAAGGCGCCTGGTGGGTGCAGGATCTCGCCGCCTCGCTGCCGGTCCGGCTTCTGGGTGCCGCCCCCGGCAGCCGCGTGCTCGACCTGTGCGCCGCGCCGGGCGGCAAGACGATGCAACTCGCCGCCATGGGCTGCGATGTCACCGCGCTCGATGTCGGCGAAAACCGGCTGGAACGCGTGCGCGAAAATCTGGCGCGCACCTGCCTTTCGGCCACGCTGGTGGCCGGTGACGCCCTGCGCTGGCAGCCGCCGCATGGCGAGTTGTTCGACCATGTCCTGCTCGATGCACCCTGTTCGGCCACCGGCATCTACCGCCGCCACCCCGATGTGCTGCATCTCAAGGGTAGCCGCGATCTGGCGCCGCTGACGCTGTTGCAGGCCGCCCTGCTCCGCCGCGCCGCCGCCTGGCTCAAACCCGGCGGCACATTGGTCTATGCGACGTGCAGCCTCGACCCCCGTGAAGGCGAACGCATCGCCGAACGCATCATCGCCGGCCTGCCGCGCGACCCGATTGCAGCAGACGAACTGCCCGATGGCCTGACCCCCACCGGCGAAGGCTGGGTCCGCACCCTGCCCGGGCAGCTGGCAGACGCTGGTGGCATCGACGGCTTCTTCATAGCAAGGTTCCGCAAGCTGGCGGATTGACGGCGTTCGCCCGCCGCGCTGTCCTACAGCCGGCATTCGTGCGATTACTCGGCGGTTGTTTCTTATCGTCAGAACTGCGCAGGTCGGTTTTTTTGTGTGGCCCATGCGCGGCCCGAAAAATCTCACGAAACCGTCAACTTCGTCAACTTCCGAACACTACAGGAAATTAAAAAATCCTGCGTATTCAGTTGGATAACTCATTTGTGGCAGGCCGGGACGCCGCCGCTCAGCCTCGCCCGCCGAACAATGCGCTGCCGACACGCACCACTGTCGCACCAAGCAGCACGGCGGTAGGATAATCCGACGACATGCCCATCGACAGGCCTGCAAGGGCGTGGTCACGCGCCAGTTTCGCCAGCAGCGCGAAATAGGGTGCCGGTTCGACATCAGCGGGCGGCACGCACATCAGGCCGATGACCGGCAGGCCGGCATCACGGGCCTGCGCCAGCAACGCCGGCAGGTCGGCAATGGCGCAGCCGCCCTTCTGGTCCTCGGCGCCGATATTGACCTGGATGTAGCAGTCGGGCCGGCGCCCGCTGGCGACCATGGCCTTGCCCAACGCCGTCACCAGGGACGGACGATCGACGCTGTGGATGACATCGAACAGGCGCACGGCGGCTTCGGCCTTGTTCGATTGCAGCTGGCCGACGAGGTGCAGCACGATGCCCGGCGTTTCGGCTGTGAGCGCAGGCCATTTGTCCGCCGCTTCGCTGACGCGGTTTTCGCCGAAATGCCGCTGGCCAGCAGCAATCAGCGGGCGAATGGCATCGGCATCAAAGGTCTTTGATACGGCGACCAGCTGCGCGGCATCGGTTCGGGCGGCGTCCTTCAGCGCACGGGCAATGCCGCCATGCACCTCGGCAAGTCGTTCGGAAACCGCGTCCACCAGATCAGAAGGCGATGTTGGTGCCGAGGTAAACCGCGCTGTCGTCGGCGTTCGGATCAAGCAGCGACGGCTTGTCCGGGGCGAGGCGGTATCGCACACCGCCGGTCACCGAAAGCCGCGGTGCCACGGCATAGGCGCCGCCAAGTTCAACCGAATAACGCCGCTGCTGCGGCGCAAAGGAAAGCGCCTTGTTATGTTCGGCCGTGCCTTCCAGCTTGGTGCGCCAATTGCGGCCGCCATAGCTGACGCCGACATTGACCGAATCCGCGAGCGGCCCGCCCAATACCGGCGTGAACGGCGTGCGTTCGATATGACGGAAGCCGGTGTTGACGCCAAAGCCCTTCCAAGAAAGCCCGACATCGACGCCATAAGAGGCCGGAACCACAAAGGCATCCGCCGGCGCCGAAGCACGCGAACGGTCAGCAGCCAGCGCCACGACGCGCGTAGCGACGCCGATCGACAGGGCCTTGCGATTGTCACTCTGGCCTGACGGCGTAAAACGGAAGGCCCGCTCAACGGTGGCAGAGCGCGCCGAGGCCGCACTGCCCGATGCAGTAAAGCTGAACCGGCCGGGATCAGTGACCGGCGGCTGGAAACTCGGGATCGGCGTTTCGATCGTGAAGCGATGCTTGATCGGCTTGGAGGCGGTGGCCGCCCCGGCCTGGGCCGCCAGGGCTGGAGCGCAAAGAAGCATCGCAAAGGCAACGGCGGACGATATTGCAACATGCGCAAGCGCGCGCCTCTGCGGTGAGCCCGCAGAGTGGAAAGCGCCAGCGGGATGCCCCGCGACCGATTCGAACGCCGTGTTCATGGCTTTGGCTTATCAGGCCATTGCTTTCTCGCACATAAACGAATCTCGGTCTTGGTCGGAATCGGGCACATTTCCGCTGTGCCTGTTGCTGCAAGCCCACAGTTCAGCCTGTTTTTCTGCCATTTTGGCGTCCCTCAGCCCGGCACGGTCAACCCCGGTGCCCGACTCGGGCGCCTCATGCGCTTGGGCTTGGCGTCCTGCCTGCCCTGCGCCTATAAGCAGCGCCGGGCTGACCCTCCAGCCACGCCATTTGTTGATGAAAGTCCTGCCATGCGGCGAATCCTGATTGTTGTCCTGCCGGTCGCCCTGGCGCTGGGGCTGACCGCCTGCGGCGGCAAGAAGGAAAAGGCTGCCATCGGCACGCCGGCTCCGGCACGGCTGACCACCATCGGCATCAACGCCTATCTGTGGCGCGCCTCGCTCGATACCATCGGGTTCATGCCTTTGGCGCAGGTCGATTCCAACGGCGGCGTCATCATCACGGACTGGTTCGCCAGTCCGCAGACCCCCAATGAGCGCGTGAAGGTGACGATCACCGTGCTCGACACCGAATTGCGGGCCGATGCGATTCGCGTCGCGGCCCAGCGCCAGACGCTGGGCGCCACCGGCTGGATCGAAGCGCCGGTGCGCGCCGGCACAGTGCAGCGCCTCGAAGAGACCATTCTGGGCCGCGCCCGCGACCTGCGCCGCAACACGGTCGCGCCGGGCGGTTGAGGCACATGGCGCGGTTCGATCACGAAGCGGCGGAGCGCCGCTGGCAAAAGGCGTGGGACGACGCCGAGAGTTTCCGCGCCAATGACAGCAGCGCAAAACCCAAGGCCTATGTGCTTGAAATGTTTCCCTACCCTTCCGGGCGGGTGCATATCGGGCACGTCCGAAACTATACGATGGGCGATGTGCTGGCCCGCATGCGCCGCGCCCAGGGCTTTGAAGTGCTGCACCCCATGGGCTGGGATTCCTTTGGCATGCCGGCCGAAAATGCCGCCATGGAACGGGGCATCCACCCAGGCGGCTGGACCCGTGCCAATATCGCAACGATGCGCGCCCAGCTGAAACGGCTGGGCTTTGCACTGGACTGGAGCCGCGAGCTTTCGACTTGCGAGCCCGACTATTATGGTCAGGAACAAGCCCTGTTCCTCGATCTGCTGGCCGCCGGGCTGGTGTATCGCAAGGAATCGGCGGTCAATTGGGATCCGGTCGACATGACCGTGCTGGCCAATGAACAGGTCATCGATGGACGCGGCTGGCGTTCCGGTGCGCTGGTCGAGCGTCGCAAGCTGAGCCAATGGTTCCTGCGGATCACCGATTTCGCCGAGGATCTGCTTGCCGGTCTGGGCACGCTTAATGCCTGGCCCGACAAAGTCCGGCTGATGCAGGAAAACTGGATCGGCAAGAGCCAGGGTTTGCAGTTTACATTTCAATTGGACGGCACCGTACCGCAGGGCGCCGCCGGTCATTTCGATGTGTTCACCACCAGGCCCGATACCCTGTTCGGCGCCAGCTTCGCCGCGATCGCCGCCGATCACCCGTTGGCGCAGGCGCTGGCGGCCAACAACCCCGTTCTGGCGGCATTCGTCGAAGAATGCCGTGCCGGCGGCACATCGGCGGCCGATATCGAAACCCAGGACAAAAAGGGCTTTGATACCGGCCTGTCGGTCATCCATCCGCTCGATCAGACTGTGCGCCTGCCGGTCTTCATTGCCAATTTCGTGTTGATGGACTATGGCACCGGCGCCATTTTCGGTTGTCCCGGCCATGACCAGCGCGACCTTGATTTTGCACGGAAATATCAGCTTCCGGTGACCCGCGTCGTGGCGCCTGCGGGCGAAGAGAATGCGGCTATTCAGGACGAGGCCTATGTCGGCCCGGGGCTGCTTTGCCACTCCGCATGGCTGGACGGCATGACGGTGGATGCCGGCAAGGCCGCGGTGATTGGGCGGGCCGAGGCCGATGGCTGGGGCAAGGGCGTGACGCAATTCCGCCTGCGCGACTGGGGCGTGTCGCGCCAACGCTATTGGGGCACGCCGATTCCGGTCATCCATTGCAACGATTGCGGCGCCTTGCCGGTGCCGCGCGCCAGCCTGCCGATCATGCTGCCCGAGGATGTGACGTTTGACGTGCCGGGCAATCCGCTCGACCGCCACCCGACCTGGAAACATGTCGATTGCCCGTCGTGCGGCAAGCCGGCGCGGCGCGAGACCGACACGCTGGATACGTTCGTCAACTCATCCTGGTATTTCATCCGCTTCGCCAGCGCGCCGGGTGATCGGCCCTTCGATCCCGTGGTGGCCGCGCAGTGGCTGCCCGTCGGCCAGTATATCGGCGGCGTCGAACACGCGATCCTGCATCTGCTCTATGCGCGGTTCTGGACTCGTGCCTTGCAGCACATCGGCATGCTCGATGTGGCGGAGCCGTTTGCCGGACTTTTTACGCAAGGCATGGTGACGCAAAGAACTGCATTCAAGAGAAATAAAAAAACGAATAATATCGTTTGGGTTGCAACAAACAATGTAAGTTCAAATAATGCGGGCTGGTCCGTTGAGTCCGACACAAAGCGACGGGTAAGCTTAGGGCGCGTCGAAAAAATGTCGAAGTCCAAGAAGAATGTCATCGATCCCGATGACATGCTTGGCCGGTACGGGGCCGACGCGTTGCGCTGGTTCATGCTTTCCGATAGTCCACCCGAGCGCGATCTCGCATGGTCGGAAGCGGGCATCGACGGCGCGGCACGCTTCATCCAGCGCGTCTGGCGGCTTGCGGAGACAGAAGCCGGCGGGCCTGCTGATTCGCAGCCGGACAGCGACGACAAGGCTTTGCGCCTTCTCCACCGTATCATTGCTGCCGTGACAAGCGATATCGACCGGCTACAGTTCAACAAGGCCGTTGCGCGTCTTTATGAACTGGTCAGCGCCCTGGAACGCGCGCCCGCCGGTGCGGGCCGCCGCGCTGGCGTCATCGGGCTGGTTCAGATGGTGGCCCCAATGGCGCCGCATCTGGCCGAAGAAGCATGGGCCACGCTGGGTCAACCGGGCATGGTCTGTGATGCCACTTGGCCCCTTGCCGATCCGGCGTTGCTGATCGAAGATACGGTCACCATTGCAATTCAAGTCAACGGCAAGCTGAAGGACAGCATGGAAGCCGCCAAGGGCATGGACAAGAGCGCGATCGAGGCCATGGCACTGGGCCGCGACAAGGTCGTCCGGGCGCTGGCGGCGCAGCCGATACGCAAGATTATCGTGGTCCCGGATCGCCTGGTGAACCTTGTCGTCTGACAGCCGCCCGCTTGGCGCCGCAGCCGCGGTCTTGCTGATGCTGACGCTGTCCGCTTGCGCCTTGTCGCCGGTCTATGGCGGCGGAGGGCGCAGCGCTTCTGCCCGATTGTTGAACGACATCAGCGTCGCGCCGATCACCGATCGCGCCGGCTTTCTGGTGCGCGAATCGCTGAAGGAGCAATTGGGCAAGCCGGCTGCAAATCCGCGCTACCGGCTTGAGGTTCTGCTCGACGACAAGATCGTCGCTTTTGGCGTGCGCGGCGACAGTTCCGCTGCGCGTGAGCGCCGGACGCTGCGGGCGCGGTTCCGTCTGGTCGAGGCATCCACCGGAACCGTCGTGCTGGACGACACTGCTACCGCCGACGCCGGGATTGACCGTGTCAGTTCCAACTACGCCGTGGTCGCGGCCGAAGCCACAGCGTTGGAACGCCTGGCCAATGACATTGCACGGCAGATCACCGCCCGGCTTGCGCGCCACGGCAATGCGACCGCCAAGAAGTCCACGGTCTCTGACAGCCCGCGATGAAGGCTGATCTGGCCCGCATCATGGCAGCGGGACGGTCATGGCCCGCCGGGCTTCGCATGGTCTTGTTCCATGGGCCTGATAGTGCGGCTTCGCTTGATTACGCTAACATGCTGTCCGCTGCGCTCGGAAGCGCCGCAGATGTCGATGTGATTGCCGGCAAGCAACTGGCCAGCGACCCACAGGCCCTTGTTGCTGCCGCCAGCAGCCTGTCGATGTTCGGGGATGCCCGCATCATACGCGTCACTGGGCTGGATGACGATGGATTGCCGGCGGTAGAGGCGTTGCTGGCCGGACCGGCGGCGGCACACAGGGTCATCGCCGTGGCTGGCGGATTCAAAAAGGGCAGCAAACTGCTCGCCTTGGCGGAAAAATCCGAATCCATCGCGTCCATGATCAGTTATGCACCGAGTGCGGGCAATGCACCCCGGATGATCGGTGACATTGCAGCGCCGCTTGGCCTGAAGCCTGACCGGGATGCCGCCATGGCCCTGTTTGACGCCACCGGCGGTGACCGCATGATCATCCGGCGTGAACTGGAAAAGCTGGCGCTCTACCGCGATGCCGGCCCGGAGCGTCCCCAATCATTGACCTTGGCGGATGTGGCAGCGGCCTCTGTCGGCGCCGGTGACGCCGAGCAGTCCGATCTGGTCGCCGCCATCACGGCCGGACAACCGGCGCGCGTGGTTGACCTTGTCGGGCGCATGCCTGGCGGGACAGCCATTCCGCTCCTGCGCGCACTGGACCGACGCCTGTCCTTGCTGCTTGGCCTGCGCGCAGTCGTCGAAAGTGGTTCATCGCCAGCCCAGGCCGTCGACAGCGCTCGGCCCCCGGTGTTCTGGAAGGACAAGGATGCGACGACTGCCGAGTTGACCTTCTGGACCCAGGCCTCGCTCACCAAGGCGATGTCCGAGGTGCTGGCGGCGGAGCGTGCAGTGAAGGCAACAGGTAGCCTGGGAGACCTGGGCGCCGATGCAGTTGTCATCGCCATGGCAAGACGTGCCCATACAGCCCGGCGCAGAGTACAGCGCTAAATACTATAATTCGTTGTTATAAAAGAGTTTACTTGCTAGCCGTTGAGCCGTGAACACAGCCAGTCAAGCTGGTCCAAAGTAGAAAAACGGATGGTAAGACTGCCGCTACTGGAACCGGGTGCCACCAGCAACGCCACAGGCATGCCAATCGAATCAGTCAACTGCAATTCCAGCGCATCGGTATTGGCGTCCGCGGTGGGCAGAGACCGTGCAGCCGCAGACTTGGGCTTTTCCCGGCCGGAAGCAAGCTTTTCGACGGCGCGCACCGACAAACCCTCGTTGATGGCGCGCTGGGCGAGCGCAACCGGGTCGGCGGCGCTGACAAGCGCCCGGGCATGGCCCATCGCAAGCAAGCCGTCTTCGACCATGGTCTGGACGGTCACTGGCAGGTCGAGGAGCCGCATCAAATTGGTAACGTGGCTGCGTGATTTCCCGACAATATCGGCGAGCGCCTGCTGGGTATGGCCAAACTCGTCAATCAGCCGGCGATACCCATGTGCTTCCTCGATGGCATTCAGATCGCTCCGCTGAATATTCTCAATCAAGGAGATTTCGTGCGCTTCGCGGTCATCGAGGCTGCGCACCACTGCCGGCATGTCATGCAGACCCGCCGCCTGGGCCGCGCGCCAACGCCTCTCGCCAGCGACAATCTCATGGCGGCCATCGCCAAGTGGCCGCAGCAGGATCGGCTGCAGGATGCCGTGCAGCTTCACCGATGCCACAAGCTCGTCCATTGCCTGCTGCTCAAATCGCCGGCGCGGCTGCACGGCACTGGCAACGATGTCGGCAATACTGACACGTCCGACACCGGGAGCGCCCGGTGTCGGCGGGCTGCTCACGTCGTCCAGAAGGGCTGAAAGACCGCGCCCAAGCCCGGATATTCTCTTTTTATCAGCCATTTATCAGCTAGCCTTCGACAAAGGGCGCGCGGTCCGGGCCAGCAGTTCCCGAGCCAATGCGACATAGGCCTCGGAACCTGCACAGCGGCTGTCGTACAGCAGCGCTGGCAACCCATGGCTGGGCGCTTCAGACAGGCGCACGTTGCGCGGAACCATTGTCTGGAAGACCTTGTCGCCCATCACGGCTCGCACATCGTCGCAAACATTGTCGCTCAGCCGGTTACGGCGATCAACCATGGTCAGGACTATTCCCAATAGTTGCAGCCGCGGATTGAGGCCGCTGCGCACGCGCTCGATGGTCCCCAAAAGCTGCGACAGGCCCTCAAGGGCAAAAAATTCTGCCTGTAGCGGCACCAACACCGAATGCGCCGCAACCAGGGCATTCAGTGTCAGCAGACCCAGCGATGGCGGGCAATCAATCAGGACAAAGTCAAAGCATTGCATCGACTGCAAAGCATCAGCCAGTCGGTGGCTACGCCGCTCGCCATCCACCAACTCAACTTCCGCACCCGACAATGCCGCGCTCGCGGGCAGCAGGGACAAGCCGGGAATGGATGTCTTCTGAACTGCATCAACCAGCAAGGCTTCGCCCAGGAGGACTTCGTAGATAGACACATCACGCTGGCGACGGCCAACGCCAAGACCGGTTGAAGCATTACCCTGTGGGTCGCTATCCACCAGCAAGACTTGCTTGCCCGCCGCTGCAAGTGCCGTGGCCAAATTGACGGCAGTTGTGGTCTTGCCCACCCCGCCCTTCTGATTGGCCACCGCAATGATCATCGACGCCTCGAAATTTCCCGCACCTGACGCGCCATCACGATGCGCGCGTCAGAATCCGTGGAGCTGGGGATCAGTTCATGATCAAACTGGAACTGCTTGGACGCCATGGCAAGCTCTTCCTGGGCGCGCATGCCTTTTGGCAACAACCACAAGGTGTTACGATCTGCATATGGCAGGCCCCAGGCAAACAATTGGGGCAATGCTGCCAGTGCGCGCGCGGTGATGACATCGAAAACCTGGCGTGAGAGTGCCTCGATTCGGCAATTTTCGACGCGCACGCGATCCGCAACGCCAAGGGCTTCGGCCGCAACCTCGAGGAAGCGGCATTTTTTTGCGATCGACTCCACGAGAGTAAGCCGCGCTTCGTTATCCAGGATGGCGATAACGAGGCCGGGGAAACCGCCGCCAGCGCCGATATCAAGCCACCTTTGGCCGGGACCCGCCAATGGCAGCAGTTGCGCGGAGTCCGCAAAATGCCGACTCCAGATGTGCGGCAATGTGCTGGGCCCGACAAGGTTCATCCGCCCCTGCCATTCGATGAGCAAGGCTTCGTAGACGGCAAGCCGTTCCAGTGTTTCACGTGAAACATGATAGGCCGCGGCAAAGGCTGCTTGGTCGGCGCCTGTCATGCGGCCCTGCTCGCAAAGGGTAGCAACGCTATCAACGCTGCCGGCGTGACGCCCGGAACGCGCCCCGCTGCGCCCAGGGTGACAGGGCGAGCCGCCATGAGCCGCTCTGTCATTTCATGACTCAACCCTGGAACAAGCGCATAGTTCAACGAGGCCGGCAGCTGCAGTCCCTCGTCGCGGCGCAAAGCAGCGACTTCAGAATCTTGGCGCGCCAGATAGATGGCGTAGTTGGCGTCCACAGCGAGAGACTCCAGCAATTCATGCGCAATCTCGGTCAGTTCCGGCCAGAGTGCGCGGGCTGCGTCCGGAGTCATGGCCGGAAAGCGCAGCCATTCGAATGCAGACCGTATTTGCCCATCCTGCCTTGCATCCAACCCGGCTGCGGCCAGCATCGCTGGCGATGCCTTCAAGCTGTTGAGCAACGCTTGTGCCGCTTCCCGCGCGGCCAATTTCGTGGCGAATTCATCACTTTGCTCCGTAGCAACCAGTTCGAGCAAGGCGCCTTTTGGGGTCAGTCGGCGATCAGCATTGTCGGTACGAAGCCGCAAGCGATACTCCGCCCTGGATGTAAACATGCGGTAGGGTTCAGCGGCGCCATGCGTGGTGAGATCGTCGATCATGACGCCAATGTATGACTCTGCCCGGTCAAGAAGCAGCGCCGGCTTCCCAAGAGCGGCTGCGGCGGCGTTGGCGCCAGCCACCAGCCCCTGGGCGGCCGCTTCCTCATACCCTGTGGTGCCATTGATCTGCCCGGCAAGGAAAAGGCCGGCTATGTCCTTGGCGCCCAGGCGGCAGTTCAGTGCGCGCGGATCAACATGATCATACTCTATCGCATAGCCTGGCCGCAGGATGACGGCGCGCTCCAGCCCCGCGATGCTGGCAATGAACTGTTGCTGCACCGCCAGCGGCAAAGACGTGGAAAGGCCATTGGGATAGATGGTTATGTCATCATAGCCCTCCGGCTCAAGAAAGACCTGGTGACCTTCGCGATCGCCAAAGCGCACCACCTTGTCCTCGATCGACGGGCAGTAGCGAGGGCCGACGGATTCGATGAAGCCGCCGTAAAGCGCCGATCGCTCGAGATTGTCCCGGATGATCTGATGGGTGCCGACGTTGGTCCGCGTCACCCCACACGGCAGTGAGGGCCGGGCAGCCACCTTCCGGCTGCTGAACTGCGGCCGATCAGCGTCGCCGACCTGCCAATCAAGGCTTGCCCAGTCAATACTGCGTCCATCGAGGCGCGGCGGCGTCCCCGTCTTCAGGCGCGCCACTGGCAATCCCAGCGCGCGCAACGCGTTACCCAGCGATGATGCCGCCGCGCCCACCCTGCCCCCGGCCGCTCGGGTATCGCCGATATGCATCATTCCGCCTAGGAACGTGCCTGTCGTCAGCACAACGGCAGGCGCACTGATACGGCCATGGTCAGTCTCGACACCGACAACCATTCCTTGCTCGACCAAAAGCGCCTTCGCCTGCGCCACGACCTGCACGATGCCCGGCATGGTTGCCAATGATGCACGCATCGCCTCGCGATAAAGCCGGCGATCCACCTGCGCACGCGGACCATGCACAGCAGGTCCTTTTGAGCGGTTGAGCAGGCGAGACTGCAGGCGAGACTGATCCGTGACATGACCCATTACGCCGCCGAGGGCCTCGATCTCGCACACAAGGTGACCCTTGCCGATGCCACCTATCGCCGGATTGCAGGACAGTGTCCCCGGGTCATCGGCACGCAACGTCAGCAGCGCGACCCGGGCACCGCGACGGGCGGCAGCGGCGGCCGCCTCGCAACCGGCGTGACCGGCTCCGACAACAATGACGTCGTATTCAGACATGGCCGCGTCATACCGGAAATCAGGCCATAGTTCCACGTGGAACTATTTTCCGACGCAGAACTGCGAAAAAATCCGGTCAAGCACGTCATCGACATCAACCCGGCCAGCAACCCGTCCAAAGGCGTGTGCGGCTGTGCGGAGACATTCCGCTCGAAGCACTGGGTCTGAGGCCTCTGCCGCTGCGCGAAGCGACAGCGCAGCATCTGCGAAGGCCGCCCGATGTCTGGCATTTACCAGCAAGGCCGGCTCGCCAGGACGCACCAACTGCTTGGCCCAATCGGTCAACCAGGCGCGCAATTCTGCCACCCCGTCGCCGCGAAGCGCCGAAACCGACAACGCCTTGCTCGGCAGGCTTGCCGGCCCGTGGGTATCGATCTTGTTCACGACAACCAGACCGTCAACTTCAGGTTCCGTCTGCTCTCCCGGCACAACTACTGTGATCACGAGGTCAGCAGCGGCAGCCCTAATACGCGCCCGGCGTATGCCCTCCGCCTCGATGACATCGACAGTATCGCGAAGGCCGGCAGTGTCGATGAGAAGCGCACCGACGCCATCAAGCACGATGGGTACCGCGATAGGGTCCCGAGTCGTACCAGCAAGAGGTGTTACAATCGCAGCCTCACACATCGCTAAAGCATTGACTAAACTAGATTTTCCTACATTCGGCGCACCTGTGACGGCAATGGTCAGCCCGTTCAGCACTTGGGCAGCGCGGGCTGAGTCGACCAGCAGCAACGCAAGTCGGTCCGCCATGGCCAACAGCGTCTCCCTCGCTGCTTCATCCAGCCGCTGCGCCACATCTGCCTCATCCTCGGCAAAGTCCAAGCCGGCCTCGGCCTGGGCAAGCACCGCCAGGCATTCGCTCCGCCATGCTTCCGCAGCACGACTCAGCGCTCCGCCAGCCAAGGACAACGCTTGCCGACGTTGCGCCGTCGTCTCGGCTGCAACAAGGTCGGCGATGCCTTCGACCTCGGCCAGATCAAGCCGACCGTTAGCAAAGGCCCGGCGCGTGAACTCCCCCGGCTCGGCCAGCCGGACGTCGGGATGCGCCAGCAGCGCCCCAAGCACCGCATCAATAACGGCGACGCCGCCATGCAGGTGCAGTTCGGCAAGGTCTTCACCGCTGGCGGTATCTGGACCGGGGAAACAGACAACCATGGCCTGATCCAGCAGTTCCGCCGTCACCGGATCATGGAGACGCCGCAGCGAAAGTCGCCGCGGGGTCGGCAATGGTCCTCCAAGCAGCCCGGAAAGTGCGGCAAAGGCACTTGGGCCGGATAGCCGGATGACGGCAATGGCAGCTGGCGGCCGTCCTGACGCCAGGGCGGCAATAGTATTCGCCATAAGGGCTTCAGCCCTGCGAGGACTTGGTGATCGCCGATGTGAACAGTTTTTGCCACTGGTCGAAACCATCGGCAATTCCGGGCATCCAAGCCTTCGTCATCTTTTCCCAATCAGCGGGCGTGACGCCGTCGGTAATCGCGCTCTTGAACTTTTCCAGGTAGATATCGTGCACCGGCGTCAGATCAGGCAGGCCGAAAAAAGCCCTCGCTTCGGCGGGTGTGCACTCGATATCGAAGGTGATTTTCATGGCTCTTGCCTCGGCGCCCGTGCTGCTGCCATCATCCTAGCGAGGTTACACCCACGGCGGCAAGCGGGACTTGCCTAACCAGGTTTTATCAAACACTTACCGCGCACAATAAGTGCAGCAAACGGGAGAAGTTCGAAATGGTCCGCATCATAATGTCCCAAACCGGTGGGCCGGAAGTGCTGACACTGACCGATGCCGATCCAGGCCTGCCGGGCCCGGGTGAAGTCTTGTTGCGACAAACGGCCATCGGGCTGAACTTCATCGATACCTATCACCGCTCGGGCCTCTACCCGTTAGCGCTACCAACCGGGCTTGGCCTTGAAGCGGCCGGCGTTGTGGAGGTCGCTGGGGCGGGCGTAACCTTGGCGCCGGGTACCCGCGTAGGTTACTGCTGGGGTCCGATTGGCGCCTATGCCAACCATCGCTGCATCGCAGCCGACCGGCTCGTGGAGCTTCCAGACACAGTCAGCGACGAGATGGCCGCTGCTGGCCTGCTCAAAGGCTGCACCACGGAGTTTCTTGTCGAACGCTGCGCCGGCGTGCAGCCGGGGCAATGGGCGTTGGTGCCCGCCGCAGCGGGCGGTGTCGGCCTGTTGCTGGTACAATGGCTCAAAGCAGTCGGGGCGCATGTCATCGCGGTGGCGGGAAGCACGGCCAAGGTCGAGTTAGCGCTGGCGCACGGCGCGGACCATGGCGTGACCGATGGCGAGGATGTGGCGGCGCGGGTTCGTGACATCACCAATGGACGCGGCGTGGATGTCGTGTTCGACGGGGTTGGCAAGGCCAGTTGGGAGGCATCGCTGGCAAGCCTAAAAAGGCGCGGGCTGATGATCAGTTTCGGCAATGCATCGGGTCCGGTGACCGGCGTGGATCTGGGCATCCTGGCGCGCATGGGTTCATTGTTCGTGACCCGGCCGACGCTGTTCGATTACTACGCGACGCCCGATGCCATGCACACATATGGGGCACGCGTTCTGGCGATGATGGCTTCAGGCGCGATCAAAGTGCGGGTCGATCAGCGTTATGCGCTGGCCGATGTCGCCCGCGCTCATGACGATCTGGCGGCACGGCGGACAACGGGGTCGACAGTGCTTGTCCCCTGAGCACCATGACCGCTCTCAGGCGATGATGGGGGAAATTTCCAGCCAGCCTTCGTAGATCATCTTCATCGCGACATACAGGATAACAACAAGGCCGACATAGGCGATCCAGCGGAAGCGCTCGATATACTGGGCGATGATGTTGGCCGCGATACCCATGAGCGCCACCGACAGGACCAGGCCGATGACCAGGATATCAGGGTGTTCGCGCGCGGCGCCAGCGACAGCGAGCACATTGTCCAGGCTCATCGACACATCGGCAAGGGCCACGGCCCAAGCGGCGGCGGCAAAACTCTTTGCCGGCGGCGGCGCGGCATGGGCGACAAAATCATCGCTCTCGCCGGGTGCATCGATCATGGCGCGGCGTGGGTGCAATTCGCGCCACATCCGCCAGGCCACCCATAGCAGCAATAACCCGCCAGCCAGAATAAGGCCAACGATCTGAAGAAGTTGTGTCACCATCAGCGCAAAACCGATGCGCAGGACCAGCGCAGCAATGATCCCGATCAGGATAACCTTCTTGCGCTGGGCTGCGGGCAGGCCGGCGGCAAGCGCGCCGACAACAATGGCGTTGTCGCCGGCCAGCACCACATCGATGAGCACGACCTGGCTGAAAGCCGACATCGCCTCGGGCGTGAAGAAATGCGCAATATCCATGGGCGTCATGTAGGGGGCGTCGGCGGCAAACGCTACCCCGCCAGTGTCGTCACCAGGTCCATGAGATAATCGCGGGCGCGCATGAGCGAATCGACGCGAACCCGCTCATTCAGACCATGGACTCCATTGCCGTCGGAATCGAGGAACAGGCCCGGTGCGCCGTAAACAGGGATGCCGATGGGCGCGATGTAGATGGCATCCGTCGCCCCAGTCGACATCATCGACAGCACTGGCACGCCGGGGAAGTGTTTTGCCGCAACCGCCTTCATCGGGCCGATGACCGCCGGGTTGAGCGGCGGTGCGACCGCAACCGGTCTGACCGGCAGCTTGAGCGTTATGCCAACCCTGGTATTGCCGATGATGCTGCCGAGTATGGCCTTGAGCGCCTCTGGGTCGGTGCCGGGGAACATGCGGCAGTTGACGTTGGCTGACGCACGCTGGGCAAGGGCGTTTTCGGCATGGCCGGCCTCGATGGTCGTGGCGACACAGGTGGTGCGCAGCACACTGTGGTTGGTGGGGTCCTGGCTGACGATGGCATTGGCCTCCGCATCGGCCGGGTTGGCGAGCAGTCGCGTGATGGCCGCGCCATAGGCCGGCGGCAGCACAGGCGCGATACCCGAGAAATAGGCGCGCGTGGTATCGTTGAACTGCACCGGGAATTCATGGACGTTGATCGCCACCAGCGCACGTGACAGGTCGGTGATGGCATTATCGGGGCGCGGCACGCTGGAATGCCCGCCGGGGTTGGTCGCGGTCAGGATGTAATTCTGCACGGTCTTTTCGCCGACCTGCACGGCCAGACCCTGGCGCTTGCCATCAGGCGAAAGCCGCCCGCCGCCGCCTTCGTTGAGGGCAAATTCGGCGGCAATCAGCTCAGGCCGGTTCTTTGCCAGCCAGTCGGCCCCGTTGAACGCCCAGGTGGTTTCCTCGCCGCAGGTCAGCGCCAGCTTGATGGTGCGCTTCGGCGCCTTGCCGGCCTGTTTGAGGCGGATCAGGATGTCGGTGAAGATCGCCGCCTGCGATTTGTCATCGACAGTGCCACGGCCATAGAAAAAGCCGTTCTCCTCGATCAGCACATAGGGATCACGGGTCCAATCCTCGCGCTTGGCTACGACGACATCGAGATGGCCGAGCAGCAGCATGGCCTTGGCCTTTTTGTCCTTGCCGGGTAGCACGGCGACGATGCCGCCCTCCTTGGGGAATTTGGCGTCGGCGAACAGGGTGATGGCGTCATCGGCATAGCCGGCAGCCTTGAGGCGCACGGCGAGCTTTTCGGCTGCGACGGTGCAGCTGCCGGTGGTGATGCTGGTGTCGGTTTCGACCATTTCCTTGTAAAGGCTGCGAAATGCGGCCTCGCCAGAGGTTTGGGCCAGCGCTGGAGTGGCGGACAGGACGGCGGCGAGCAACAGGGCTTTGAGGGTCATTTGCTGTCCTTGGCATTGGCATAAATGGCAATCAGATCGAACAGATAATCCCGTTCCTTCATGACGCCTTCGACGGAAATTCGCTCATTGAGACCGTGCACGCCATTGCCATCGGGCATGCCGAAGCGGCCGGGCATGCCATAAGTGGCAATGCCCGCGGCGTTGAGATAGCGGCCATCAGTGGCGCCGGTAGCCATGGTGGGGATGAGGGGGACGCCGGGGAAATGCTTCGCCGCGAGCGCCGCGGCCGGGCCATGGACTTGCAGCGATAGCGGCGGCGGCGGGGCGGCTTGTTCGGGGTTTTCCGATGCGCGCGGGGTGACGCTTATGGTCGAATCACCCAGCCGCTGCGCGATCTGGCCGCGCACTTTTTCCACGCTCTCGCCGGGGAACATGCGGCAGTTCACATTGGCCTGGGCGCGCTGCGGCAGGGCATTGCGGGCGTGGCCGGCATCCAGCATCGTCGCCACGCAGGTGGTGCGCAGCGTGGAGTGCCAGCCCGGATCCTTGGAGACCATGGCATTGGCCTCCGCATCGGCCGGATTGGCGAGCAGGGCGCGAATGGCGGCAGCGGTTTGTGCATCGCTGATCTTGGCCATTTCCGCGAAATAGGCGCGCGTCGTATCTGACAGGATCACCGGGAAATCGGTCTTCGCCAGATTCACCAGGCCGGCGGCAAGTTCGTAAATCGCATTGTCGGGGCGCGGACGGCTGGAATGGCCGCCGGGATTGCGCG
>NZ_JANPCD010000161.1:0-52399 GCF_031430775.1 Sandarakinorhabdus sp.
CAAACACAGAGCGGGTAGCTACGTCCCTGAATTAAACATCGTTTGCGTTCAATGAGTTAGGCGCAAAGCGGGCGCGCAAATGAGTTTGGAAATACTTGCCGCGCTGACCATACTGGAAATCAATACAGGCTTTTATTACAAGGAATGACTATCGTGATTGCCAACGATCCCGAATTATTTGGCGAAAAAGCCGCCGCCCGCGTCCTGCAAGTGCACCCTTGCACGATCCGGCGCTGGCGGCGGGAGGGGAGAATCACCTTTTATCGCAGCTCCACCGGCCGCATCACCTATACCTTCGCCGATCTCATGGCCTTCGCCATGTCGCAGCGTGTCGAACCGGTGCCGGCGCCGTCCGAAGCTCCGCTCGGCAAGGCGGCATAAGCCCGCCGTGCACGCAAATGCACGCATTTGCACGCATTCGCACGCATTTGCACACTCGCCGCCGCCGCCCCGATGCGCCAGCTTGAGGGCATGACGAACGCACCCCGCTCCTTCACCCCGCCCACCGGTTGCATGGCAACCCGTGCCGCATCCACCGTCCCGGCTTCCTACAATGAAGCCGATGGCAGCTTTGAAGTCATCTGGACCACAGGCGCGGCCGTCCGCCGCTACGACTGGGCCGAAGGTGAGTTTGACGAAATACTGTCAACGGACCCTCAGGCAGTCCGCCTGGACCGGCTCAACGCTGGCGCTCCGGTGCTTCGCGTTCATGACCGCCACACGCTCGAGGGCGTGGTTGGCTCGGTTGTTCCCGGCTCGGCGCGCATGGCCAATGGGCAGGGCGTTGCCCGCATTCGCCTTGCAGACACACCCGACGCGGCCGATGTCGTCGCCAAGGTGCTCGCCGGCCATGTCCGCAACGTCTCGGTAGGCTACATGGTGCACCAGTATGAGCCCGTGGCAACCGCCGACGGCGAGCGCAAGCAGATGCGCGCGATCGACTGGGAGCCCCACGAAATCAGCCTGGTTCCCATCCCGGCCGATCCTGCCACGCACATTCGCTCGCTTGACGATTCGCCGGCCTCGGCCGGGCGCAGCCTCAGCCTTGCCACCATTCGCCGCCGCGCCGCCGATTGCGGCCTCTCCGACACCGTTGCAGCCGATCTTATGGAACGGCACGCGGCAACCCCATTCAGCAACGAAAGTCTTACCGCCATGCTATCCCGTCATTTTGTCGCCAAGGATCAAGCGCCGCGTGTGTCCGGCAGGGGCGCCAGCGTCCTGAATGACCCGAACGAAACCCTTCGCGCCCGGATTGGTGACGCGCTTCTTGCCCGCATGTCCGGCAAGGCGCCGCCCGCGCATGCGCGCGAATTCATGGGCGCTGGCCTGGTGGGCATGGCGCGTGCGATGCTCGAGGCGAGCGGCGAGAATGTCCGCTGGAAATCTGATGCCGAAATTCTCGAGCGCGCGATGCACACCACATCCGACTTCAAGGGCCTGCTTACTGCCTCAGGCAATCGCTTCCTGCTCGACACTTTCGCCCTGGCCGAATCCGCCATCAAGCGCGTTGCACGACAGCGCACCGCCCCCGACTTCCGCGCGCTGACGGCCCTGAAACTTGGCGGCGCGCCTACGCTCGATCTTGTCGGCGAAAGCGGCGAAGTCCGGCGCGGCACGATGTTCGAGGGTTCGGAAACCTATCGCCTCGGCACCTTCTCCAAGATTTTCGGAATCAGCCGGCAGGCCATCATCAATGACGACCTGGGCGCCTTTGCCGATCCGCTCCGGGTCATGGCACGCGGCGCGGCCGAAACCGAAGCGCAGCAGCTCGCGGCCCTCATCAATGCAAACAGCGGCGCCGGCGTCACGCTTTCCGACACCAACCCGCTCTATCACACGTCGCGCGGGAATGTGGCCGCCGCTGGCGGCGCGATCAGCGTGACGAGCCTTGGCGCTGCCCGCCAAGCCGGCCGCGATCAAAAGGACCTGGACGGCACTTCGCCGCTGAATGTGGAATTCAGCACGCTGCTTGTCCCCAGTGCGCTGGAAACACTCGCCGAAACGATGCTTGCCAATTTGACGCCAAACACCCCGGCCGGCGTCAACCCCTTCTCCGGCCGTCTCGAGCTGGCGGTTGATCCGCGCCTCACTGGCACGTCCTGGCGCCTGTTCGCCGATCCGGCAGCCTGGCCGGTGCTGGAATATGCCTATCTTGACGGCGCGGTAGGTCCGCAGCTTTCAAGCCGTGATGGCTGGGACGTTCTCGGGATGGAATACAAGGTTGTGCTGGATTTTGGGTGCGGGGCCGTCGATCATCGCGGCACCTATCGCAACCCCGGCGTATAAAGATCGGGGGTAGTTGAAGGGCGTTCGGCGCGCCCTTGGAGCCAAGCCGATGACCGCCCCCACCCGATCTACTCGGGAGCCCCGGTTATCGGCAGCCAAAGCAAAGCCCCGTGGATGCGAGAAGCGTCCACGGGGCTTTGTTATGTCCGAACCACGCCCGAACCGCCGCTATTGCGCCCCAAGGGCGCCAGTCAGCAGCCGCCGCACGGCCTCAGGGCGTGAAGGTGCCGGCAAGGGCTGCGATGCAATCCAAGCGTCCAGCAGCTCGAGCAAGTCCGGTTGCAGGCGCACACCGACCAACGTCCCCTGCCCTGTTGGCTTGGGTCCACGTTTCTTTGTTAACAGGGTTTCTTGACCGGTCATTGCAACCCTGATAACACGGTAGCGAGCCGGGGGGAAGTTACAGCTTCCCGCCCGGCTCTAACCCTGACCATGGAGTGACCCATGACCAAAGCTATCGACACCCTCAGCACAACTGTGCCCGTGCCTGCAACGCCGATTGCCGAATCCGGCATGATCTATGCCTTTCGGGTTTGGGTTTCCGCCTTGAAGTATTGCGAGGCGCCGAACCTCCCAGAAGGGGAATTGGATGCTCGCACACCTTTGATTGGCCTGGCCGAAGAAGCCGTGTTTCGCGCTCCAGTCGAAACTTTCGAGGATATGGCGGCGCTTGCATGGGTTTCGCTGCATCGCCTTGGCCTCGGCGGTTTTCCGGGCGATCCGGCTTCGATCAGCAGGATTGACGATTTTAGCGGAGAGGACCCTCACCCGTTTGCGGGCGTCGTGGTTCGCCTTTGCCCTCGGGTAGCAGCGATAATGACCGGCCGCCACCATCTGCTAACATAATCACCGCTTGTCAGCTAATATTAAGTTAGCTATATGGGGCCGGAAAGGTGGAATTAATATGCTGATGCTTTCACAGGTTCTGGCCCTAGCAGGGATGAAAAAGAGCGATTTCGACACGCGGCGCGCGCGCAGATTGCTGGGGTTTTTCCCCCTCGATCAGATCGGTTCTTATGTGGACGAGCGAGATCCGCGCCCCTCTGCCAGAGCCAAATACACTTTGGCCGACGCCTTTGCCCTGGACCTGTTCCAACAGGCAACCGTGTCGCGGCTGCCTAGTAATTTGATCGATGCCATGATCCGCAACACTGCAGGGCAATTCGACACAGCTCTAGCCCGCGTCGGAGAGGCAGATTTGTTCTTAGCCTGCGCGTTGGTCGGGGAATCTCGAGCGCCGGATGACGATGACGGGCGCGGTCATGCGATGATCGGCACCGCCCGCGAATTGCTCCCATGGATTGAGCGCGACCGGCTTTCCATGGGCGGGCCGGGTAATGATTTGTCTCAAGTGGTGCTTTTGAATCTCTCGGCCTCCCGTCGGCGGGTGATGGCTCGCGTGAATGACGTGTTCAATAAAGCGTCCTCGCAGTGACAAGCCGCCGCCTTGCCGCTGAGCAAGAACGGTTCTGGCAGGCGCACCGCGCCCGCCGTGCGCGATTCTTGGCCTTTACCGATGCGACCACCCCCGCCCCAAAGGTCGCCCCCACCGATCCCGCGCCGAATGTCCTGTTCAAGGATTACAAGCCGAAATGAACCGCCCCGCAACCTTCAAGCAGGCTGACCTTACGCGCGCCTTGCGCGCTCTCAAGGCTGAGGGCGTGAAGTTTGGCGAAGTCAGCATTGAAGTGACTGGGTGCATCACTATCAGGGCGGCGGGTCATTCGCCCGCCAGCGAATATGACAATTGGCAGGCCAAAAAGGGCCAATCGTGACCCGTATCAGGCTTTCAGGCATAAACCGCGTGACGCGCCGCCTGGCGACGGGGGAGCGGCGGGTTTATCATTACCACCGCCTCAGCGGGCTGCGGCTCGAGGGCAAGCCGGGCTCCCCTGAATTTGTCGAAAGCTGGCAGCGCGCCGATGCGACCCGCACGGCGCCCGAGCGCCACGGCAACACCTTTCAGGCGTGGATCTCCGGCTATCGCGCCAGTGACGAATTTGCCGGCCTCGCCGATGCGACAAAGCGGGACTATTTGAAACAGATTGCCAAAATCGAAGCCGAATTCGGGGCCGCGCCACAGGGCGCGATTGCCGATCATCGGATCAGGCGCGACTTTCTCGCCTGGCGCAACGAGCTCGCCAAGGCCAGCGCCCGGCAAGCCGACTATGCTATCACGGTGCTTGGGCGCATCTTGTCATGGGCGAACAATGAAGGCTTTCTAGCCGTCAACCACGCTGCCAAGCCGGGGAAAAAATACCGCTCCGATCGAAGCGAGAAAATATGGCTCCCCGATCATATTGCAGCTTTCACGGCCGCCGCCGCGCCGCCCCTGCTTTTCGCCCTGGTGCTGGCGCGGGACACGGGCCAGCGCCAAGGCGACCTGTTGCGGCTGTCATGGAACGCCTATGACGGGACCTATCTCAAGGTCACACAATCAAAAACCGGCGCCCGTGTCGAAATACCGGTGACGCGGGAGCTAAAGCGCGCCCTGGACGCCGCGCCGCGAAGGGCAACAACCATCCTCACAGCGCCGGCCGGCCTGCCATGGAAGGCAGATCACTTCCGGCACGAATGGCGCGCTGCAACGCTCGCCGCTGGCCTTGACGGCCTCACCTTCCACGACTTGCGCGGGACCGCCGTCACGCGGCTTGCCGACGCGGAATGCACGCCCTCCCAAATTGCGGCGATCACGGGTCATTCTCAGCGATCGATTGCCGCCATGTTGGACAAATATCAGGCACGAACGCGGGTTCAGGCAGACATGGCCATTGCCAAGCTCGAGCGCAGTTTCGGCGAGCCAGTTGCAAAACGCCTGCAAAACGGCGCCCAGACGCCGAAAAAAGAGGTCCGATAAAGTGTTGATTATAAAAGAAAAAATATGGTGCCCGGGGGCGGATTTGAACCACCGACACGGGGATTTTCAATCCCCTGCTCTACCCCTGAGCTACCCGGGCACAACATCGCTCCGGCAGGGTAAGCCGGGCGGGAGGCGAGCGTTTAGCCGTCCAAATCGCCGCTGTCCAGCCCCGGCGTGTCGGTAAGTTCATCGGCGTTGGAAACCGCCGGCACCTTATAGCCTTCGCCAAGCCATTGCAGCAGATCGCGGTCCTCGCAGCCGCGTGAGCAGAACGGCGCGAACGCCGCCACGCGGGGGGCGCGGCCGCAATAGGCGCAGGGTTTTTCTGCCATTGGCTTTTCAGGCGACATGCCCGGCCATCATCGCAAGTCCGGCGTCGGTTGCCAAGGACACAGGCCCGCCGATTTGCCGCGCCAGCGCCGCAATCAGGTCCGGCCGCCTTTCCAGCCAGCCGGTGACCTGCGGGTGCGCGGTCAACGTGCCGCCGCCGATATGCCGGGCCGCGCGGCGCAGCAGTTCCAGCGCGGCAAAGCCCGGCGCTCGCACTTGTTCGAGCAGGCTGGGAAACGCCCGAGGCCGCACGATCTGGACGAGGCCAAAACCGTTGATCGCGGTTTTCTCGAACGGCCCCTCCAGTTGCACCGTCAGCGCGGCTGCGAGCTGCGCATCAAGCGCGGCGCGGGCCGCCTTGCCGGCGATGCTGGGGAAATCGACCGCGACCGATCCGGTGATACCCAGCAGCCGCAGGGCGCTGGCCACCGCCGTTGCCGCCGCCTGCGCCAGGGCCTCGCTGTCACCGGGGCCATCGACATCGATCACGGTCATCGCGGGCGTCGGGCTGATGGTCAGCATCCCGCCGGCAAAGGCGACATGGCCGGTCATGGCCGCTTCGACCATTTCGCTCCAGCCGGCAGCCTCCAGCCGGTCTGGGCCAGAGCCAGAAAGCCTGGAGCCACCGAGCAGCGTGATGCCGTGCCCCGCAGCGCGCAGCCGGGTGACCAGATCGGCACCTTCGGCCAGAGGCGCCTCGGTTGCACGCACCTTGGCAAGGCGCGGCCGGCCGGCCTCGGGAATGGCGGCGCGCACCACTTCGGCGCGCAGCAACGCACCCTCGGTCATGTGCCGCAGCGCGCCTTCGGCTGGGCGCGGAAGCGGTTCGAGCAAGGCTTCGTGCGTGCCGATTCGCACGATGCCGCGCTTGCCGGGCACAAGAATACTCGTCAGCCGAGCCTCGACGACGGTACCGGGCTGCAGCCCGGCATCGTCCCGCTCAAGATGCGCCTCGCGCACGGTGTCGCCGTCCATCACCAGCGCGCGGACGGCGCCCAGCCCAATCTCGACCAGCGCCTCGGCGCGCGATTCAGGCATGATAGCCGGCGGCGCGCAGCAACACCCGCGTGTCGGCCAGCGGCAGGCCGACGACACCGGACCAGCTGCCGGCCATCCAGCGCACATAGGCTTCGGCGCTGCCTTGCAGGGCATAGCCGCCGGCCTTGCCGTGCCAGTCGCCAGCCGCCAACAGCGCGTCGATGTCGCCGGCGGACAGCCGGTGGAAAATCACCTGGGTTTCGCTGAGCCGTTCATGCAGGCGCGCGTTCGCACCCATCACCGCAACAGCCGTCAGCACGCGGTGGCGGCGGCCCGAAAGCAGCGCCAGACAGGCACGCGCGGTGCCCTCGTCCTGCGCCTTGGGCAGGATGCGCCGGCCCACGGCAACCACGGTATCGGCCGCCAGCACCAGCGCGCCGGGATGGCGCGCCGCCACGCAGAGGCATTTTTCCCGCGCCAGCCGCTCGGCATGGTTGCGCGGGATCTCGGCCTTGGTCGGCGTTTCATCGATATCGGCCGGGTCGATCGCATCGGGCACCACGCCCAGCCGCGCCAGCAGATCGACGCGGCGCGGGCTGGCCGAGGCAAGAATCATTGCCATTGCACGAAGCTCCCATGGGGATGGGCGCGTGCCAGCAGCTGCGATTCCTCGCCCTGCCCGCGCCACAAGGTCAAGCGCAACGTCGGCAGATCGGCGACACTGGCGTCGTCCATTTCGTACCTCAGCCACGCCAGCGGCGCCTGCGCGGTCGCCGTCGCGCCGGCACGGCCCATATGCGCAGCCAGCCGTGCCTTGGTTTCAGGCGGAAAATACTGATGCGCGATGGAGTGATAGACGACCGCAGTGCTGCCGGGATGCACCGCGACTTGCGCTTGCGCAAAGGCTGCGGCATCGCCCCTTTCGGGTGGCGGACGGCTCCGGGCGATGGCAATCGCCGCTTCGGCGCGGGCAATGCGCCCCGGCTGGTCGGGCCAGACAAAGGCCACCAACCGCGTGACCGTTGCCGGGTCTGCGACGTCGAGCGGGTTGATATCGACCCCGCGCCGTTCGAGAACCTGCACTGATAGGTCCGGCGGCGCCGGGCCAGTCCACACGGGCGTGATTCGCACGGCACTGGCCGCATCGCCAGCCGCAACGCCGCCCAGATCATAAGCAAACCGGTCCATGTTGAGGTTGAGCCCGGCGCTGGCACCCAGTTCGAACAGGCGAAGCGGCAGGCCGGTCATCGCGGCGATGACCATCATGCCGGGCATCAGCACCGCCGACCGCATCACCTCGTTGGTCTGCGGCGGGCCAGCCAGCCATGGCAGCAGCGCCGCATCCAGGGCGGGATCGGCAAGCACAGCCCGCAAGGCATCGGCAAGCACCCGGACATCCGGCAGTGGTGCCGGCGGATAAAGCGCAGTCAGCACAGGAACAGCGCCGCTGCGTACCAGCGCATGAAAGCCGCCAGTCACCCGCATCATCAGCGCATCGGCAAAGGCTTCCCCCGGCCAGGCGATGACGGCGCGGCCCATGGCGCTGCTCTCGTCAAACGCCAGCGCCGCAGCCTCGCACACCAGCGCCGTGAAGGGCGCATCGAACAAGCGGCAAAAACTGGCCTGCTTGGCAAATGCGGCTGCGATGGCGCCCGTCAGCATCAATCCTCGGGCGCGATGGTGACGTGCAGGCCATCGAGCGCGGCGGTGAACGGGATCTGGCACGACAGGCGCGACGTCGCCGTCTTGTGGTCGGACGAATCGAGCAGGTCGTCCTCGTCGCCGTCCATCGCCGGCAGAAGCGCCATCTGGGCCGCATCGACATGGACATGACAGGTCGCGCACGAACAGCAGCCGCCGCACAGCGCCAGCAATTCGCCGATGCCGCCATCCTTGATGATTTCCATCACCGACAGGCCGGCTTCTGCCTTCAGAACATGGTCGCGGCCATCGCGGGTGGTGACGGTGATGCTCGGCATGAAGGCTCCTGATGAAAATGTCTGGACGCTCTCTAACGATGACGCTTCTGTCTGCCAAGGAACCCCGCTAGACGTGCGACAAGGTTTCTGAAAGGCCATCCATGCGCATTGTCCACCAGTTTGCTCCGCCCATGTCGGCGCTGCTCGCCCAGCTTCCCGGCGTAACGGCTGCGGAGCATGTGCCCGCCGATGCCCGCTGGGCGCTGCCGACCGATGCCGATGTGCTGTTCGTGCTGCACGGCGAGGGCGAGGACCGCGCCGCTGCATTGGCCGCGCCCCGCCCCGCCGGCTGGCCGGGCAAGGTCCGCCTTGTGCAGCTCGCCAGCGCCGGCGCCGATGACTACCCGCCCTGGATGTTCGAGGCGCCGCTGGTGGCCAGTGCATCGGGCACAACGGCCATTCCCATCGCCGAATATGCGCTGGCCGCCATGCTGTCGCACGCCAAGCGGCTGCCCGAGATTACCCTCAAGGCCGGTGACGCCTGGCCCAGCCGCGACATGCTGATGGGCAAGCCGCTGGCCAGCCTCAATGGCCGCACGCTGGGGCTGATCGGCCTTGGCAACATTGCGCGGCAGGTCGGCAAGTTTGCCAACGCCTTTGGCATGCGCATCATCGCCTGCCGCGCCAGCGATGCGCCCTCGCCCGATCCGTGGATCACGGTGGCGCCGCTCGACGAAGTGATCGCGCAGGCCGACCATCTGGTCATCGCCGCACCCATCGGCGCATCGACTCAGGATCTGCTGGACGGCGCCCGGCTAGGGCGGATGAAGCGCGATGCCCATATCGTCAACATCGCGCGCGGCGGCATCATCGACCAAGAGGCGCTGCTGGCGGAATTTGCGCGTGACCGCCTGTGGGCCAGCCTCGATGTGACTGACCCGGAACCGTTGCCGACGGGCCATCCGCTGATCGGTCATCCGCGTGCGCGCATCACCCCGCATCTGTCGTGGAGCGACCCGGATATCAACCGCCGCGTCCTCGAACGGCTGGCGGAAAATATCCGGCGCATGGACGCATCCGAGCCGCTGCTGGGAGCGATCGGCTAAACGCTATTGCTCCGTTTCCGAGAACCGGCCGTTGGGCGCCAGGATGCGCGGCTTGCCGACGGGCGCCGGCGCCGTTCTGGGCCAGCGCGCCTCCAGGAAGCGGTCGCGCGGGAATCGCGCGATGGTAACGGCGTCGCCCTGGTTGCCGCCCAGAATGTGAAAACCGTTGGCATCCTCGCCGACATAAAAGCCGACATGGCCCCGCCAGTCTGTCCGTGCCACGCGCCAGAACACCATGATGGCGCCGGGCTGCGGCACCGGGCAGGGCACGCCGAATTTCTGATAGGCGCGGGCCGAAAGCGGATTCGACGGCAGGGGCTCGGTCGGCAATGTCAGGCCGACGCAATGCGCCACGAACAAACCGCACCAGCTGATCTCGTCCTTGGCATAATTGATGCGAAGCCGCTTGCTCCAGTCCATGATCGTGGGATTGTCGGTCCCAGACCCCGGCCCTTCCCTGAGCCCCCTGTTGCGCATCGCCTCTTGCAGCCAGGGCATGGACAGATTGTCCAGCGCATGGGCCGGCGGCACGGCAGCAGCAGGCCCCGCGAGCTTGGCCAATGTGGCCGGCCCGGCAACACCATCGGCGGGAAGGCCATTGGCGGTCTGGAACGCCGTGATGGCGGCGATGGTTCGCCGGCCAGCGATGCCGTCTACCGGGCCAGGGTCAAAGCCCTTGTCCTTGAGTGCCTGTTGCAATTCGATCATGCGCATCGTGCCATTCCCCATTCGAAATCGCGACCCGGCAAAAACTATGTCACGGATCGGTGCCGTAGGGAATTGACACCACTACACCTGCGCTGGCGCCCGGGCTTCGCATGTGCAGTCGCTTGGGCTATGCCGCTGGGCGACTCGAAAAAAGGCCCGACCATGAAATTTTTCGCTGACACTGCCGAAATCGCCGATATCCGCGACCTGGCCGACACCGGCCTGCTCGACGGTGTCACCACCAACCCCAGCCTGATCCACAAATCGGGCCGCAACTTCCTTGAAGTCATCCGCGAAATCGCTGCCATCGTCGATGGCCCGGTGTCCGCCGAGGTTGTCGCCACCCATCACGCCGACATGATGCGCGAAGCCGAAGTGCTGAAGAAGCTCGGCGACAATATCTGCATCAAATTGCCCCTGACGCTCGATGGCCTCAAGACCTGCAAGGCACTGACGGCGCAGGGCATCCAGACCAACGTCACCTTGTGCTTTTCGGCCAACCAGGCGCTGCTCGCGGCCAAGGCTGGCGCGACCTACATTTCGCCGTTCGTCGGCCGGCTCGACGACATGGGGCAGGACGGTATCGAACTGATCGACGACATTCGCACCATCTATGACAATTACGATTTCAAGACGCAGATCCTCGTCGCCAGCGTCCGCCATCCCATCCATGTGTTGCAGGCCGCCAAGATCGGCGCCGATGTTGCCACCATGCCGCCGGCGGTGATCAAGGCGCTGGCCAATCACGCGCTGACCGACAAGGGGCTGGCGACCTTCCTCAGCGACTGGCAAAAGACCGGACAATCGATCCTGTAAGGGAGCATCATGCGGGCACTGGTGGCAGAATGGCTGGCCAGCATCGCCGATCAGCGGCGGTTGTCGCCCCATAGCGTCCGGGCCTATGCCGGCACCCTGGAACGGTTCGAGGATTTCCTGATTCAGCATCTGGGCGGGCCGGTGCCGGCATCGGCGCTGCCGGCGCTGACGCAAGCGGATTTTCGCGCCTTTCTGGCCCGGCGCCGCGGCGAGGGCCTGGTGAACAGCAGCATGGCGCGCGAAGTGTCGGCGCTGCGCACCTTCCTTGTCTGGGTGCGGCGCAGCCATGGTATCGCCTGCGATGGCATGGCCGGGCTGAAGGCGCCCAAACTGCCCCGCCGCGTGCCGCGCCCGGTGTCGCCCGCCGATGCGCGGGCGCTGGTCAGCGTCGTGGGCGAAGATGCCCGCCTGCCGTGGACGGCGGCGCGCGACATGGCGGTGCTGCTGCTGCTCTATGGGGCCGGCCTGCGCATCTCCGAGGCGCTGTCACTGACCGGCGCGGCGCTGCCGCTGGGCGAGACGCTGGCCATCACCGGGAAACGCGGCAAGACTCGAATGGTGCCGCTGCTGCCCATCGTCGCCGATGCCATCGCCGCCTATGTCAAACTATGCCCCTGGCCGCTGGTTCGCGATGCGCCGCTGTTCAGGGGGCTGCGCGGCGGGCTGCTCGATGCCGGCATCGTGCGCACGGCGATCCGCGCGGCCCGCCCGGCGCTGGGCCTGCCCGACAGCGCGACGCCGCATGCGCTGCGCCACAGCTTTGCCACGCATTTGTTGGCACGCGGCGCCGATCTGCGGCAATTGCAGGAGCTGCTGGGCCATGCCAGCCTGTCATCGACGCAGATCTATACCGCCGTCGATGCGGCGCAACTGCTCGACAGTTACAGGAATGCCCATCCCCGCGCCTGAACACAGGGGCACGTCTCAGGCGGGGCGATACGCCCGGCGGGTCTCGCGCAGCGTTACCGGCGTCACGCTCTTGAAGAACAGAAAGTAACGCGGGTTGTAGCTGACCGTGATCTCGACCCAGTCCTGGCTGTTCGTCGTACCCGTCACATATGTCGGGCCGGTGATGTCGGCGGCCTTCATGCCAAAGGTGTTGGCCAGGATGACGGTGGTGATCTGCGCGTTGGTGCGGCGCGGGAACAGTGTCGCGACACGGGCGCCTTCGCCAACGGCATGGTTGATGCCGGCATTGGCCCAGAACAATTGGCCAACGCCGATAAAGCTGAAGGTCAGCAGCAGGAACACCGGCAGCACCAGCGAAAATTCGGCCGCCGCAGCGCCGCGCCGATCACGGAACAAGCGCCGGATCACTGGATACGCACCGTGGCATCGCCGGTCAGCACCCAGGCGCCGTTCATGCCATTGCCTGACAGCAATCCGCCAAAGCTGAACCGGGGCGTATAATTGGCCTTGATCACCACGTTGACATAACGGGCATAGGTCTGCCCCGCCGGGCAGATCATGCCCCAGCTGGCTTGTTTCACGCCGGCGCATTCCAGCCAGTTGGTGGCAACCGACGACACGACGGGCTTGCCATAGGCGGCAGTCGCTTCGGGCCCGAGATAGGTATAGCTGGTGCCGGTCGTGCCGGGCGCGATGCCCATTTCCAGTGCGCGCTGCGCCGCCTGTTCCAGTTCCAGCTTGGTATTGAATGCGGACCCCAGATCCATGGCGACGAACAACATCGATCCCAGCACCGGCGCCATCAATGCCAGTTCGGCAGCCGCACCGCCGCTGCGGCTGCGGGCCAGTTCAGCAGCCGCACCGCCGCTGCGGCTGCGGGCCAGACGCGCAATCAGCCGCATCAGCTCACCACCTTGATCTGGGTGCCATCGAAGGATTTAGCGCCGCTGTTGGCCGGGCAGACATTGGTGATGCTCGCATTGCCGCGAATATCGATGGTGCGGGCCACCAGTTGCAGGCAGGCGGTATTCGCGCCGCTGGTGCCATTGAATTGCAGTTGCTGGCGCGGGAAATAGAACGCGCCCTGAAACCGCGAAGCCGAATTGCCGTTGATGATGTTCGTGGCAGCATTGGTCGCGCGGCGGTCCTGATACATCAAGATGCCGGCATAGGTGCCGGTGGCCGGAGCCGTCAGGTTGATCTGGGCACCGCCATTGATGCGGACAGTTGCGATGGAACCTGTATTGCTGGCAGCGTTGTTGGCGGTGAGAACGAACACCACGCCGGCACCGGTGACTCGCGCCTGCGAGCCTATGTCGAGCGAGCCGGTGACGATGTATTCGCCCGGCGCCATCAACGCAGTGCCTTGAATACTGACGTTGCTGTAGGTGCCGGGGTTCAACGTGCTGCTGCGGTTGGACCCGACGTTCAGGGCGCTGCCGTTGGTGAAGACGTTCGGGTCCGGCACAGCGCGGAACGGATCACGCAACGGGACGGAATAAGGAATCCGCACTGTACCCGTAGCCCAGTTGCCATTCGGCACGCCGCCGACCGCCGCCACCGGGCTGGCCTTGACCGAGCTTGAGCCGCCCGCTTCGGCCGAATTGAGTGCCGGCGAATTGCTCATCATGCCGCAGCCGAGATCGACCGTGGCGTTGCCGCCGATCGGAATGCCGGTGGTATTGGTGGTTTCCAGTGCCAGCACGCAGTAATTGCCATTGCCGACGATCTCGCCAACGGCAGCCGCGCTGATCCGCGTCACCTGGCCCGAAAACATGCCGGTGAACGGTAGCCGCATGTCGGTGGCAAGCTGGACCCGCACTGCCGAGGCCGCATCCTTGTAAAATCCGGCCGTTGCCGGCGTGGCGATGACCGGCGTCACTGTCATCTTGTAACCGCCATTGCGGCCGATATCGCTGTTCACCGCCGCGTTCACGGCCGCCGTGATCTGGGCCTGGGTGCCGCTGGCCTGGCTGAGCGCATAGGCACCGGCAAGCGCGCCGGAATCCGCCTGGCGCTGCATCATGCGCTTGACCAGCGTCCATTGGATGGTGTCGCTGGCAAGGCCGGCAGAACCGATCAGGATCGGCATCATCAGCGCCGTCACGGCCACGACCGTGCCACGGCGATCATCCCGAAAACGACGTGAAAAACCCGAGAAGCGAGACAAATCTGTTACCCCTGACTGCCCACAAACAGTCCGGACTCTTAACACGCCATCTGCTAATATCGCGTTAACAGACTGGGGTTACAGCAGAAGTGTCTTTTTCACTAACCGACCGGGATCGGGTCAGGTCACATTGTCAGGCAACAGGCGCGATTGCTGGAATGATTTTGCAATGTTGCTGAACACATTGATCAGGTCGGTCCCGGCATTGGCAGCCGAGGTGCAGCCGGTCGATGTGCCGTTGTTGCCGACATAGAATTTGGCGGATTCGCTGGCGATCTGCCGCATGGTTTCACACGCGGAAATGCGCGGGCTGTCGGTGGAACAACTGCCGGTTGCCGAGGTCGAGGCGCCATAGGCAATGGAATAAATCCATGTGCCGGCGGCCTTGGCGGTGTTTGCCGCCGTGATCGCCTGACGGCATTGGCCCGTTGCGCGGCCGATGGGCATATTGCCGCTGGAGGCGTTGGAGTCGCCGTCGCTGAGCAGGATGATGACGCGCTGGGTGTTGACGCGGCCCGAGGCCACAAGCGCATTTTGCGCCGCCGTTATCGCATCGGCGTAAAAGGTCGCGACACCGCCCGGTGCGCTCATACCCTGCGCGCAGCCGGTGCCGCCGCCGCGAAAGGCGCGCACGACATTGGAACTGGTGTTGAGGCCGGTGGTCTTGTCGTCGGTGCGGAAATCATTGCCGAGCGGCAGCACCTGATAGACCGGCGAATTGCGATAACTTGCGATGGCCGGGGTGTCGGTGCTGCAATTGAACTGCTTGCTGGCTTCCGATGGGCTGGTCATGCCCGGAAAGGTCATCAGGCCGACTCGGTTCACCGAAGGCGCCAGCCCGTTCATCAACGTGCGGCCGCCTGCCTGCGCGCAGCTGAGCTTGGTGGAGCCGGGAACGGAACAGCTGCTGTTGGCATCGTTCATCGACCCCGTGGTGTCGAGCACCATCATGACTTCAAGCGGGATCGGCTTGCCGCCGGTCAGGCCCGCCGTGGCCGTGGCCGAGACGTTATAAGCAGCAATGCCGATGAAACGGGCAAAGCGCGTCGGCACGCGCTGCGTCTGGCGCACGACAATGGCATTGGCATTGCTGGGCGCGGTGCAGGTCACGCCGATGCTGTTCAGGCAGCGCAGTTGCGGATAACCGGGCGCCATTTCCGCTGTGCCGCGGCCGTCATTGGCCTGGCCCGACATGGCGCTGAAACTGTTGGCAACCGACACGGCATTGCCGCCGGGAATGGAGGCCGCACCGGCCAGCGCGGCAGAATCGACTGCCGCCTGCAAGGCACGGCGAGCGAGCAGCACTTCGCCCCAATCGAGCACGGCGGCCGACATGCCCATGGTGACGATCATCGTCAGCGCAAAATACACGGCAGCTGCGCCGCTGCGATCGCCGCGCAACCGACAAAGCAAAGCATTCATGCGGGAAGGATTGACCATGTCCCGCGCCCTATTCGATCCGCTGGGCGATATTGGCGCTCAACATGCAACCCGGCGCAAAATCCACGCCGACGACCTTGAGGTTGCACGGGTAGCTGGCCTCCAGCCGGGCCGTCTGGCCACTGGCGCCGTTCATGAGCGTCTGGCAGGTCGCGTTGCTGGCGCAGGTGGTGTTGTTGATCTTCATCGTGACAACGGCCTTGCTGGTATCCAGAAAGCCGGCAGCGGAATTGAACCGCGCCATGGTGTCGGTATAAACCGTCGCGCTTTCACGCCCCACCGCAAGTTCCCGCACCGACATGCGGGCCGCATCGGTCAGGCTGATGTCGGCATTATAGGCCGCACCGAAGCGGATGATGGCATAAAGCACGAAGGTCATCAGCGGCAGCACCAGCGCCGTTTCGGCCGCCACCGCGCCTGAACGTGCACTGGCGAAATCGCCCAGCGCGTCTGAAAATCGCGATCCCAACATACGCCCCCTACGCCATGTCTTTACCAACTCAACATAGTAATAAACGAAGTCCTAACACCTTGTCAACTGGTTAACGCCAATTCCTTAACCAATCTCTCACACTTGCCGCCGTGGCGCCCGAACGGGGCCACGGCTGCAAAGTGCAGTCGCAATCGGAAAAGAAAATTCGTCAGCCCAGACCAAAGATAACGGTCAGCGGGCGACGTCCTTTAGGATGATTTCCCAATGCCGCAGCGCCGGGGCGATTTCTGCAGCGGGCACGCGTTCATTGAGACCATGGGCGAAAAAGTCGCTGTCCTTCATGAACAGGCTGCCCGCGCCGTACGAAGGGATACCCAGCGCACGGTAATAGACGCTGTCGGTAGCGCCGGCCGACATGCCCGGCACCGGCAGAAGGCCCGGCACGCGCGCGGTCACCGCCTTGGTGATGGCGCCCATGACATCGGGGCGCAGCGGCGAGGCCGGTGTCGATTTCCATTCCATCTGCGAGGTAACGGCCACGCCGGCGCCAACCAGCCGCGCCAGTTCTAAAAGTGTATCTTCAACCGAAATGCCGGGGAAAATCCGGCAGTTGACGTTCATCGTCGCGCGCTGCGGCAGGGCGTTGGGGGCATGGCCGCCCTGCACCTGCGTCGGCACGCATGTTGTGCCGATCTGGCCGATGCTGCCCGGATCGGCGCGCAGCACGGCCAATGCCGCCGGGTCCGACGGGTCGGCCAGAAACGCCTTGATGGCGCCGCCGATGGCATCGCTGCGGCGCCCGGCCTGGTCGGCCAAAGACGCACGCGTGATGTCGTTGATTTGCGGCGCAAAACGATAGCCTGCCACCTTGGCCGCAGCAGCGCCCAGTTCCGCAATCGCATTGCTGGCACCGGGTGTGCTGGAATGGCCGCCGGCATTGGTGACGGTCATGGTAAAATCGGCATAGCTTTTTTCCGCTGCCTGCACCTGATAGCCGCTGGGCCGGCCCGCTTCATCCAGGCCGCCGCCGCCGGCATCGGTGTTGAGCATGAAAACGACGCCCGCCGCCTTGGCGGCCTTGGCCTGCACCTCGGCGGTGAATCCGTCGGTTTCCTCGTCACCGGACAGGAACAGGTGAATGTCGCGGCCGGGCTTGAAGCCTTGCGACTTCAGCCGCGCCAGCGTTGCCACCAGCATCGACAAATCGAATTTGTTGTCCAGCACGCCGCGCCCGAAGATATAGCCGCCGTCCTCCACGGCCACGAACGGGTCGCGGGTCCAGTCCTTGGCGTCGGCTTCCACCACATCCATGTGCGCCGTCAGTGCGATCGGCGGCTTCTTGCCGGCACCCCTCCACAGCAGATGCAGGTTGGCGGTGCCGTGCAGTTCATCGATGGCGATATCGCCGGGCGCAAAGCCGGCCGCAACCAGATAGGCCTTGAGGTCGGCGGCATAGGCCGGCGTGCGGCCCCGGCCCTTGACGGTATCAAAACCGACACCGCGCATCAGCAGCGCCTTGGCATCGGCGGCATCGCCGGGTGCAGCAGCAGCCGGAGCCGCGGACAGGACAAGAACGGCGGCAAGAGCGAGGTTTTTCATCATCACACAGGCATGCCACGGCGGCGCGTACCTTGCCAAGCCCGTGCAAATCACTTGACCGCGGCGCGCTGTCCGACAAAGCCTAGGGACGTATGACCAGCAATTCGCTCACCACCCGCATCCTCATCGGCCTGTTTGCCGGGCTGGCCACCGGCTATGCAGTCCATGCCAGCGTCAGCGCCCCGCAGGCCAAGGAGATCGCCGACTATCTGTCGATCATCACCGATGTGTTCCTGCGGCTCATCAAGATGATCATCGCGCCGCTGGTGTTCTCGACGCTGACGGTCGGCATCGCGCACATGGGTTCGGGCGGCGCGGTGGGCCGCACCTTCGTGCGCACGCTGGCCTGGTTCATCACCGCATCCATCGTCAGCCTTGGCCTTGGCATCTTGATGGTCAACCTGCTGGCCCCCGGTGTCGGTGTCGGCCTGGCGCTGCCGGCCAGCGATGCGGTCGCCGGCGTGGCGACCAAGGCGTTCAACCTCAAGGATTTCATCGGGCACATCTTTCCCAAATCGATCATCGAGGCGATGGCGACCAACGAAGTGCTGCAAATCGTCGTGTTCTCGCTGTTTGCCGGCGTCGCGCTCATCGGCATGGGCGAGCGGGCGGCACCGATCAACCGCGCGCTCGATGCCATCATGCACCTGATGCTGGTCATCACCGGCTATGTCATGAAGGTGGCGCCGTTTGCTGTGTTCGCCGCCATCGCATCCTCGATTGCCGTCGAGGGCCTGGGCATCCTCATCACCTTCGGCAAGTTCGTCGGCGGTTTCTATCTGGCGCTGGCGATCTTGTGGACCGTGCTTCTGGGCGCCGGCGCCGTGGTGCTGGGGGCAAGCGAGATCCGCCGGCTGATCCCGATCATCCGCGAGCCGTTCCTGATCACGTTCGCGACTGCCTCCTCCGAAGCAGCTTATCCCAAATTGCTGGAATCTCTGGAAAAGTTCGGCGTTCCCAACCGCATCGCCAGTTTCGTGCTGCCGCTTGGCTACAGCTTCAACCTTGATGGCTCGATGATGTACTGCGCCTTTGCCAGCATCTTCATCGCCCAGGCCTATGGCATCGACCTGACGTTGGGGCAGGAACTGGCAATGCTCGGCCTGTTGATGATCACATCGAAAGGCATTGCCGGCGTGCCGCGCGCGTCGCTGGTGGTGATTGCCGCCACCCTGCCCTATTTCAACATCCCCGAAGCCGGCCTGCTGCTGATCCTTGCGGTGGACCATTTCCTCGACATGGGCCGCAGCGCCACCAACGTCATCGGCAACGCCGTGGCCACCGCCGTCATCGCCAAATGGGACAAGGACAAGCCGATGAGCGATGTGGAGGCTGAAGCTGCCGCCGCGATGGTGGCGCCGCACGAATAAGGACAGGCGAAATCCTGCGCCAGTTGTTCGGCTTCGCCTTCCAGACCATCGGGCGCCGGGCCGAAGCGGTTGGAACCGGGGGTACCGGGGCGGGTAGCGAAATAGAGTATGAGCGGAATATAGCACAGCATGGCGATGACGCCTGCCATGGCTATGGGTGCCAGGCTCTTGAAGCCCATGAACGCAAGCGCCATCATGAAGATGAACCACAGCATGGCGACGGGCACTGCACCGCCGATCCACCAGCCGGTGCGGCCGGTATCGTGCAGGCGCCGGACCGTGACGGCAAGGCTGGGGAGCAACAGCACCAGCGCCAGCAAATTGCTGACCGGGCCGCCGAATGAACCAGGGTCATCTGCCCTCAAACCGGAAAGATAATCGATCGCTTCCGCTGCCACACTGGCTGCGACATTGAACGCGAAAAACCACCAATATTCCGTTCGCGGCGCACGGCCACGAAACTGGGCATAGCGGCGAAGGGCCAGCCAGGCCCAGCCATGCGGCGTTGTCGGGTGCACCGCTGGGACTCAGGCGAAATCAGGCTCAGGCAAAGTCACTGGCCAGAGTGTCGTCGCCGGCGCCCAGCGGATCAGCGCCGAAGCGATTGGGGCCATCGGTGCCGCGCGTGCAGAACCACACCAGCAGCAGGATGCCGAGACCCAGCATCGCCAGACCGGATATGACCGTCAGCGCACCGCCGGCACCAAGCACGCCAAAGCCGGCATTGGCGCCAGCAGCAGCGCCCAGGCCCCCGGCCACCATCGTGATCATCCCGAAAATATAAGGTATGGCGGCCACGGTCGGTGCCAGCATCCACCAGCCGCTGCGGTTGGTATCATGCAGACGACGGGCCGCGACGGCGAGGAACGGTATGATCAAGCCGAGTGCGGCCAAGGCGCTCAGGACCGGCACCCCGGTTATCCCATCAACAATATTGGTGACGACCGTGACCAGGATGTAGAACAGATAAAACCACCAATATTCGGCGCGGCGGGCACGGCCCGAAAATGTCGCATATTTGCGCAGCGGTTCCATCATCCAGAAGGTTGCTGATCGTTCCATTGTCGCCCCCATGATTTCGTCGCGGCAATGATATGCCGATATGCGCCGGCGGCAAGCCGCAAACCGTTCAATTCACCGGCGGGCGGCGGCGATAACTCAGCGCCTCGGCAACATGCAGCCGGCTGACGATGTCGGCGCCGGCCAGGTCGGCGATGGTGCGCGCCACCCGCAGCACCCGGCCATAGCCGCGCGCCGACAGTTTCAGCGTATGCGCCGCCTGTGCCAGCAGCTTCTGGCCCGCAGCATCGGGCGTCGCACAGGCCTCCAGCAGCTTGCCGTCCGCCTCGGCATTGGTGCGCGGGCTGCGCTTGCCACTGGCTGGAGCAGCCGGACTTCGCCCGGCGGGACCATATCGCGCCGTCTGCCGCGCCCGCGCCGCTGACACGCGTGCCGCGATGTCGGCCGAACATTCGCTCGCCATCGGCAGAACCAGATCGGCAGCGCTGACCGCCGGCACATCGACATGCAGGTCGATGCGGTCGAGCAATGGCCCCGACAGCCGCGCCTGGTAATCGGCGGCACAACGCGGCGCGCGGCTGCACGCCAGTGACGCGTCGCCCAGATGACCGCAGCGGCACGGGTTCATCGCGGCAATCAACTGCACCCGCGCCGGATAAGTAACGTGCGCGGCGGCACGCGCCACCATCACCGATCCGGTTTCCAGCGGCTGGCGCAGCGAATCGAGCACGCCGCGCTGAAATTCCGGCAATTCGTCCAGGAACAGCACGCCCAGATGCGCCAGGCTAACTTCGCCGGGCCGCGCCTTGGCACCGCCGCCGACCAGCGCCGGCATCGAGGCGCTGTGATGGGGGCTGCGAAACGGCCGGGCGCGAATGAGCCGCCCGCCCTCAAGCTCGCCAGCAATCGATGCGACCATCGACACTTCCAGCGCCTCGGCCGGCGTCAGTTCGGGCAATATGCCCGCCAGAGCCGCAGCAATCAGCGACTTGCCGGATCCCGGCGGGCCGCTCATCAGCAGATTATGCCCACCCGCTGCTGCGATTTCAGCGGCGCGCCGCGCGGTTTCCTGGCCCTTTATGTCGGCAAAATCAGGGCCGCTGCGCTGCACCTCGGCAAGGCTGCGCGTCGGCGGTATCAGCAGCTGCACACCCTTGAGATGATTGAGCAGCGACAACAGTTCCGGCGCTGCGATCACGTCCACCTCGCCTGCCCATGCCGCCTCGCCGCCTTGCGCCTGCGGGCAGATCAGCCCCATTTCGCGCTCGGCCGCGTGCAGGGCTGCCAGCAGCACACCCGGCACCGGCGCCACCGCCCCATCAAGGCCAAGCTCGCCGATGACAAGATAGCCGTCCAGCGCGTCCTGCCCCACTACGCCCATCGCCACCAGCAATCCGAGCGCGATCGGCAGGTCATAATGCGAGCCTTCCTTGGGCAGGTCGGCAGGCGACAGGTTGACGACGACGCGGCGCGGCGGCAGCGACAGCCCGATGGCATGCAGCGCGGCGGCCACCCGCTCGCGGCTTTCCTTCACCGCCTTGTCGGGCAGGCCGACCGTGGTGAAGCCGGCGGGACCGGCAGAAATCTGGACCTGGACATCGATGGACCGGGCCTCAAGCCCCAGAAACGCCACCGTGCCGATATGCGCGACCATGCACCCCCCGCAAAAAACGTGCAAAAATCATGACCCTGGCCCGCTGCTTAGGCGCGGCAGCGCCAGCGTGCAAATTTTGCGACGAAATCATGCGAGCCACTGCAAATTTGCCATGCGATTGCCACAAGCTGGCCGTAGGAAAACTATCTGTGCCGCGTCCCTTGTTCATCGACACGCTCGTCAAGTCCGAGCCTTTCCGGGTTTTCCAGATCGCTTTTGGTTGCCTGCTCATCCTGGTGGCGCCGATCATCGGTATTCCGGCACCTGGACCGCTGGGGCTGGTCATTGCCGGTTTCGGTTTTGCACTGGTGTTGCGCAACTCGCGCTGGACGCGGCGGCGTTACCTTCATTACACGCGCCGCTATCCCAAGGTTCGCAAGGCCGTCGATTTCGGGCTGCGCCGCAAGCGCGGCAAACGGGCGCCGGCTGCCGCAAGGCCAGCGTCCCGGGCGGACGGCGAAACGGCCGTTGCACCGGTCAATTGACGAACGCGGCACCCGACCTTACATCGCCGCCTTGAACAATCTCTTCGTTGCACACACTTTGCGGGACATCGGCGTGCGCTACAGGCGCAAGCGGGCCCGCAACGAAAGTCAGGATTTCCATGCTTGGATTGGGCGGCATCGCCAAACGTTTGTTCGGGTCCAGCAATGACCGGTACATCAAGTCGCTGAGCGGCGTTGTCGCGGGGATAAACGCGCTTGAGCCGCAGATGGCGGCGCTGGACGACACCGCCCTCAAGGCACAGACCGACAAGCTCAAGGGCTTGCTGGCAGCCGGCAAAAGCCTTGACGACATCCTGCCCGAAGCCTTTGCGACCGTGCGCGAAGCTGCCAAGCGCAGTCTGGGCCAACGCCATTACGATGTACAGATGATCGGCGGCATTGTCCTGCACCGGGGCGAAATCGCCGAAATGCGCACGGGCGAAGGCAAGACGCTGGTGGCCACCCTGGCGGTCTATCTCAATGCCCTGACCGGCAAGGGCGTGCATGTCATCACCGTCAACGACTATCTGGCATCGCGCGATGCCGGCTGGATGGGGCAGGTCTATCGCTTTTTGGGCCTGTCAGTCGGCGTCATCATCCCCAACCTCGATGATGCCAGCCGCCGCGCGGCGTACAATGCCGACATCACTTATGGCACCAACAACGAATTCGGCTTCGACTATCTGCGCGACAACATGAAATACAGCCGCGAGCAGATGGTGCAGCGACCGTTCAATTTCGCCGTTGTCGATGAAGTCGATTCGGTGCTGATCGACGAAGCGCGCACGCCGCTGATCATCTCCGGCCCCACCGATGACAAATCGGCGCTGTATTCCGCTGTCGACATGATGGTCAAAACGCTCGATGTCACCGACTGCGAGATCGACGAAAAGAACCGTTCGATCATCCTGTCCGAAGCCGGCACCGAAAAGGCGGAACGCGCGCTTGAGGCTGCCGGGCTGCTCGAAGGCGAGAACCTGTATGATTTCGAAAACACGCAGGTCGTCCACCACCTGACACAGGCGCTACGCGCCAACATGATCTACAAGCTCGACACCGATTATATCGTGCGCGACGGCAAGGTGGTCATCATCGATGAATTCACCGGCCGCATGATGGATGGCCGGCGCTGGTCCGATGGCCTGCACCAGGCCGTCGAAGCCAAGGAGGGCGTGCAGATCCAGCCGGAGAACCAGACGCTGGCATCGGTGACCTTCCAGAATTATTTCCGCATGTACCCCAAGCTGGGCGGCATGACCGGCACGGCTGCGACCGAAGCAGCAGAATTCTACGACATCTACAAACTCAACACGGTGGAAATGCCCACCAACTTGCCTGTGCTGCGCAAGGACGTCGACGACGAATTCTACAAGAACGCCGAGCAGAAATACAAAGCCATCGTCAAGACGATCCGCGAAGCGTCGGCCAGGGGCCAGCCGATCCTTGTCGGCACCGTCTCCATCGAAAAGAGCGAGATGCTCAGCGAGTATCTGACCACCGAAGGCGTGAAACACGTCGTGCTCAATGCCCGCTATCACGAGCAGGAAGCCGAGATCGTCAGCCAGGCCGGCCGTCCCGGCGCCGTCACCATCGCCACCAACATGGCCGGACGCGGCACCGACATCCAGCTCGGCGGCAATGCCGATGCCCGCATCGCCAAGGAACTGGCCGGCGTCATCGACGGCCCGGAGCGCACCGCCGCCATCGAAAAAATCCGCGCCGAAGTGCAGGTCGAGCGCGAGGCTGTGCTGGCCGCCGGCGGCCTGTTCGTGCTGGGCACCGAACGCCACGAAAGCCGCCGCATCGACAACCAGCTGCGTGGCCGCTCGGGCCGTCAGGGCGACCCCGGTTTCAGCCGCTTTTATCTCAGCCTCGACGATGACCTGCTGCGAATCTTCGGCCAGCAGAGCATGCTGTCGCGGCTGATGAACTCCGGCCTGGAAGAAGGCGAAGCCATCGTCCACCCCTGGATTTCCAAGGCCATCGAGACGGCGCAGAAAAAGGTCGAGGCGCGCAACTACGACGTGCGCAAGCAATTGCTGCAGTACGACGATGTGATGAACGACCAGCGCAAGGTCGTCTATGAACAGCGCGCGGACATCATGGATTCGCAGGCGGTCGGCGATGTCGTCATCGACATGCGACACGAAACAGTAAACGCCATTGTCGCGGTGCGTTGCCCGGTCGGCTCCTATCCCGAACAATGGGACGTGGCCGGCCTGCAGGAAGATGTGAACGGCACGCTGGGCCTTGATCTCGACGTCAGCGGCTGGCCCACCGAAGCCGCCATCGACCCCGAAGCCGTCGTGGACCGGCTGATCGCAGCGTCCGACGCGCACATGGCCGCCAAGGCCGCCGAATTGCCGACCGAGACTTGGGTGAACATCGAAAAGAACTTCCTCCTCCAGGCGCTCGACCACCACTGGAAGGAACATCTCGCGACGCTGGATTCGCTGCGGTCCGTCATCCACCTGCGCGCCTATGCCCAGAAACAGCCGCTCAACGAATACAAGTCCGAAGCCTTTGCGCTGTTCGAACGCATGCTCGGCATCGTGCGCGAGGATGTGACGCGCATGCTGTCCAACTCGGCCTTCCAGATGCAGCCGCCCGAATTGCCGCCGCTGCCCAGCTTCGTGACGACGCACATCGACCCGCTGACCGGCGAGAATGACGCAGGCCCGCGGCTGTCGTTCGATGCCTTTGGTGCGGCTTTGCCCGCCGGCGCGCTCGAAGCCGCGCAGAGCGCCACAGCGGTGCTGGAAGCCGTGGACCCCGAGGATCTTGCCGAATGGCAGGCCAGCGTGCCTCGCAACGCGTTGTGTCCCTGTGGTTCTGGCAACAAGTTCAAGCACTGCCACGGGGCGCTTTGAGGCATTCCGGCAACAAGTGTCAGCCGGGTCTGCACCTCAGCCGGCCCGGCCCCTCAGCCTGAGCGGTAAAAAGGCTTGCAGCCGGCCACCGTCACGCGCTCCATGATCCTGCGCGCCGGGAAATAATCGCTGACGGCGAGATGCTGGCTGGCGCGATTGTCCCAAAAGGCAACCGAACCTGGTTGCCACCGGAAACGGCACTGAATTTCAGGGTTGGCCGCCGTCGCATAGAGATGCGCCAGCAGCCAGTCGCTTTCCTCGCGGCTCAGTCCTTTGATATGGCTGGTGAACGCCGTGTTGACATACAGTGTCGGCAACCCCGTTTCGGGGTGCGTGCGAACGACGGGATGTTCCTGGGGCGGAAAACGCTCGTGCAGGTCGGCAGGCGCCTTGTTCAGCCGCCCGGCAAAGACCCGCGCAATGTCGTGCACGGCAGTCAACCCGGTGACAAAGCGCTGCATCTCCGACGACAGGCCGGCAAAAGCCAGATGCATGTCGACAAACAGCGTGTCCCCGCCAACAGGGGGAACCTCGATTGCACGCAAGATGCTCCCGAGCGACGGCTTCTCCCGCCAGGTCACGTCGGAGTGCCAGTAGTTTTCCTTCCCCCGGCTTTCCGGTCCATGGGCGATGCGCAGGATTTCGGGGTCAGGCTGGTCACGCGGCGTCGCGGGATGGATTTCCAGTTCGCCAAAGTGGCCGGCAAAGGCAATGTGCTGGGCGGCCGTGATGTCCTGATTGCGAAAAAATACGACTTTGTGCGCCAGCAGGGCCGCCCTGATGGCGGGCACAAAGGCCGCAATGTCCGCACTGCCGAGGTCAACGCCCGAAATCTCGGCCCCGATAGCGGGCGTCAACGATGTGACGCTGATCGGGCCGGCTGACTGGTCACCAGATGGTTCGGCTGCTTGCACCGCGCTGGCCATCATCCTGCCTCCCCTCGCTGTCCGACCGCTGATCCATCTGGACGAGAAAGTGTCGGCGCAATGCCGTGCCGTGGCAAGAGGGCGCCGCCAATTGCACGACCGGCGATGCGCCCGTGCCCTTTTTGCCGAACAAGCCGGCGCACGGACGGTTGACCAGCCCCGCCCCCGCGACTATAGGCGCGCTTCGCTTCATTGCCCGGTGCAGACCGTGCTGCGAGGCGAAAAGAAACGACAGGCAGCGCCGCGCGCGATTGGCTCCCTTCCCGGGGGCCTTTTGCGCTTATGTTCCGGAAGCAATTTCCAGAAGCGGCACAGGCTTGGAGTAGGCGACCGTTTCCTTGGTTGGAAGCGGCCTGCCGAACAGCAAAAGAGAGACAGATGCCAACGATCAACCAGCTGATCCGCAAGGGTCGCGAGCCGCAGAAAGCTCGCAACAAGGTGCCGGCCATGGAGGCCTGCCCCCAGAAGCGCGGTGTTTGCACCCGCGTGTACACGACGACCCCGAAAAAGCCGAACTCGGCCTTGCGCAAGGTGGCCAAGATCCGCCTGACCAATGGCTTTGTAGTCATCGGCTACATCCCGGGCGAAGGCCACAACCTTCAGGAACACTCCGTGGTCCTGATTCGCGGTGGCCGCGTCAAGGATCTTCCCGGCGTGCGCTATCACATCCTGCGCGGCGTTCTCGACACCCAGGGCGTCAAGAACCGCAAGCAGAGCCGTTCCAAATACGGCACCAAGCGTCCGAAGTAAGGGGTACAGAAAATGTCACGTCGTCGTCGCCCCGAAAAACGCGAAATCAATCCGGACCCCAAGTTCGGTGATGTCGTACTTTCCAAATTCATGAACCTCGTCATGTACGAGGGCAAGAAATCCGTCGCTGAAGCCATTGTGTATTCGGCGCTGGAAACCATCGAAGCCAAGAGCCGCCGCGAACCGATCGGCGTCTTCCACGATGCGCTCGCCAATGTCCGTCCGGGCATCGAAGTGCGTTCGCGCCGCGTCGGCGGGGCCACCTATCAGGTGCCCGTCGAAGTGCGTGCCGAACGCAGCCAGGCGCTTGCCATCCGCTGGTTGATTGCTGCCGCCCGCAAGCGGTCGGAACACACCATGGCACAGCGTCTGTCGGGCGAATTGCTCGACGCCGCATCGAACCGTGGTTCGGCCGTCAAGAAGCGCGAAGACACGCACCGCATGGCGGAAGCGAACCGCGCCTTCTCGCACTACCGCTGGTAAACTCTGTTGGCGCCGGAGCATCAACGCTCCGGCGCCGCCACTTCTAGATCAGGCTGACCTCCCATGCCCCGCACGACCCCGCTTGAGCGTTACCGCAACATCGGCATCATGGCGCACATCGACGCCGGCAAGACGACGACTACCGAGCGTATCCTTTATTACACCGGCAAGTCGTACAAGATCGGCGAAGTCCATGAAGGCACTGCCACCATGGACTGGATGGAGCAGGAGCAGGAGCGCGGCATCACAATCACGTCCGCCGCGACGACCTGCTATTGGGAAGATCACCGGATCAACATCATCGACACCCCCGGCCACGTCGACTTCACCATCGAAGTCGAACGTTCGCTGCGCGTGCTTGACGGTGCCGTGGCTTGCTTCGACGGCGTTGCCGGCGTCGAGCCGCAGTCCGAAACCGTGTGGCGCCAGGCTGACAAGTACAAGGTGCCGCGCATGTGCTTCGTCAACAAGCTTGACCGCACCGGTGCCAATTTCGTCCGCTGTGTGGAGATGATCAAGGACCGCCTCGGCGCGCGTCCGGCCGTCCTGTATCTCCCGATCGGCCTCGAAGGCGATTTCATCGGCCTCGTCGATCTCGTCGAGAACCGCGCCATCATCTGGCTCGAAGAATCGCTGGGCGCCAAGTTCGAATACAAGGAAATCCCGGCCGAATACGCCGATGCCGCCGCGCTGGCCCGTTCCGAGCTGATCGAAATGGCCGTCGAGCAGGACGATGATCTGATGACCGCCTATCTCGAAGGCACCGAGCCGACGACGGCGCAACTCAAGGCGCTCATCCGCAAGGGCACGCTGGCGTTCGCATTCGTGCCCGTGCTGTGCGGCTCGGCGTTCAAGAACAAGGGCGTGCAGCCCCTGCTCGACGCCGTTGTCGATTATCTGCCCAGCCCGCTCGACATTCCACCAATGCACGGCATCAATCTCAAGGATGAGGACGAGATTCGCGAAGCATCCGATGATGCGCCGTTCTCGGCCCTGGCCTTCAAGATCATGACCGATCCGTTCGTCGGCACGTTGACCTTCGCCCGCATCTATTCGGGCCGCATGGAAGCGGCCTCGATTGTGATGAACTCGGTCAAGGACAAGCGCGAGAAGATCGGCCGCATGCTGCTCATGCACGCCAACAACCGTGAAGACATCAAGGAGGCCTTTGCAGGCGATATCGTCGCGCTGGTGGGCCTCAAGGACGTTACGACGGGCGACACGCTGTGCGCGCCTCTCAAGCCCATCATTCTTGAACGCATGGAGTTCCCGGAGCCCGTCATCGAGGTTGCCGTGGAACCCAAGACCAAGGCCGACCAGGAAAAGATGGGCATCGCGCTCAATCGCCTTGCCCAGGAAGATCCGTCGTTCCGCGTCACATCCGACAATGAAAGCGGCCAGACGATTATCAAGGGCATGGGTGAACTTCACCTCGAAATCCTTGTCGATCGCATGAAGCGCGAATTCAAGGTCGAGGCCAATGTCGGCGCGCCGCAGGTCGCCTATCGCGAATCGCTCGCCCGCAAGGTCGATGTCGATTACACCCACAAGAAGCAGTCGGGCGGCTCCGGCCAGTTCGGCCGCATCAAGTTCACCGTGGAACCCGGCGAGCGCGGCTCGGGCGTCATCTTCAAGGATGAAGTCAAGGGCGGCAATGTGCCCAAGGAATATATTCCGGCTGTCGAAAAGGGCATCCGCGAAATCGCAGCCTCGGGTCATCTGATCGGCTTCCCGCTGATCGACTTCAAGGCAACGCTGTATGACGGCGCTTATCATGACGTCGATTCGTCGGCCTTGGCCTTTGAAATCACTGGCCGTGGCGGCATGCGCGAAGCTGCCGACAAGGCTGGTATCAAGATTCTCGAACCGATCATGAAGGTCGAAGTGGTGACGCCGGAAGATTATCTGGGTGACGTCATCGGCGATCTCAACTCGCGCCGGGGTCAGATCCAGGGCACCGACACCCGCGGCAACGCACAGGTGATCGAGGCCATGGTGCCGCTTGCCAACATGTTCGGCTATGTGAACAACCTGCGCTCCATGAGCCAGGGGCGAGCCCAATATTCCATGCAGTTCAGCCACTATGACGAAGTGCCGTCGAACGTGGCCGAGGAGATCAAGCTGAAACTGGCTTGATTTATTCGAGATTGCGGCTAGTCAGCGCCCCTTCCGGGATGTTGATTCGGCGCCCTCCGGGGCGGGGATTCGCCTCGCCGCTACGATGAAATTCACCAACAGACACAAATCAGGAAGAGGTTACGGCCATGGGTAAGGCGAAATTCGAGCGGAACAAGCCGCACTGCAACATTGGCACCATTGGTCACGTCGACCATGGCAAGACGTCGCTGACGGCCGCCATCACCAAGGTGCTGGCCGAAACCGGCGGTGCCACGTTCACCAGCTATGCCAACATCGACAAGGCTCCCGAAGAGCGCGAGCGCGGCATCACCATTTCGACGGCGCACGTCGAATATGAAACCGCCAAGCGCCACTATGCGCACGTCGATTGCCCCGGCCACGCCGATTATGTGAAGAACATGATCACCGGTGCCGCGCAGATGGACGGCGCCATCCTGGTGGTGTCCGCAACCGATGGCCCGATGCCGCAGACCCGCGAGCACATCCTGCTCGCCAAGCAGGTCGGCGTTCCTGCCATGGTCGTGTTCATGAACAAGGTCGACCTCGTCGATGACGCGGAAATCCTCGAACTCGTCGAAATGGAAATCCGCGAGCTTCTGTCCAAGTACGACTTCCCGGGCGATGACATTCCCATCACCCCCGGTTCGGCCGTGTGCGCCCTTGAAGGCAAGCGCGACGACATCGGCCATGATGCCGTGCTGAAGCTGATGCAGACGGTTGACGACTACATCCCGCAGCCGGAACGTGCGCTTGATCGTCCGTTCCTGATGCCCATCGAAGACGTGTTCTCGATCTCGGGTCGCGGCACGGTCGTCACCGGCCGCGTCGAAAGCGGCGTCGTCAAGGTTGGCGAAGAAATCGAAATCGTCGGCATCCACGACACCCGCAAGACCGTTTGCACCGGCGTCGAAATGTTCCGCAAGCTGCTCGACCAGGGCCAGGCTGGCGACAACATCGGTGCCCTGCTGCGCGGCGTTGGCCGTGATGACGTGGAACGCGGCCAGGTGCTCTGCAAGCCCGGCTCCATCAAGCCGCACACCGAGTTCACCTCGGAAGTGTACGTGCTGTCGAAGGACGAAGGTGGCCGTCACACGCCGTTCTTCGCCAACTACCGCCCGCAGTTCTACTTCCGCACCACGGACGTCACCGGCACCGTCGAACTGCCGGAAGGCACCGAGATGGTCATGCCGGGCGACAACGTCCAGCTGAAGGTCAAGCTGATCGCCCCGATCGCCATGGATCCGGGTCTGCGCTTCGCAATTCGTGAAGGCGGCCGCACTGTCGGCGCCGGCGTGGTTGCAACCATCATCAAGTGAGTGTAAGGGGCCGCTTCCCTTGGAGGCGGCCCCGATTCGTCATCCCGGTTTTCCGGGGCGACAAACTGGACCCCGCAGCTTCAGGGGCACGAGTTTCGGACGGCCGGTGCACCCCGCCAGTTTCCTGGTGGTTGCACCGGTTCGTCCTTTTAAACGCTGTTTGACAAGATTGGTGCCATGGAAGCTCAGAACATCCGGATTCGCCTGAAGGCCTTTGATCACCGTGTCCTCGATATGGCCACGAGCGAAATCGCTGACACCGCAAAGCGTACTGGCGCTGCCATCCGTGGTCCGATTCCCTTGCCGACCCGCTTCGAGAAGTTCACCGTGAACCGCTCGCCGCACGTCGACAAAAAGAGCCGCGAACAGTTCGAGGTCCGCACCTACAAGCGTCTCCTCGACATTGTTGACCCGACCCCGCAGACGGTGGACGCGCTGATGAAGCTCGATCTCGCCGCCGGCGTGGACATTGAGATCAAACTCGGTAAATAAGCCGGGCAAGACAGACCCGGCCCACAAGCCGGGTTCCATACGCGGAGCGACATTGGATGGGGGCCACTGGCCCTCACGCCCGGTTTCTCCCCAAGCCCCCTCCCCAGATAGTCTGGATGGGGCCTCTGATGAAAGGAACGGATCATGCGCATTGGCGTGATCGCAAGGAAAATGGGCATGACGCGGATCTTCCGCGAAGACGGTCGGCATGTGCCGGTGACCGTGCTTGCTCTTGAAAACAATCAGGTCGTTTCGGTCAAGACCGAAGCGAACGACGGCTACACCGCTGTCCAGCTTGGCGCTGGCACGAAGAAAGCCAAGAACACCACCAAGCCCGAGCGGGGCCATTTCGGCAAAGCCGAAGTCGAGCCCAAGGCCAAGGTCGCGGAATTCCGCGTCGATGCCGAAGCTCTGCTTGCGATGGGTGACACCATTTCCGCCGACCATTTCGTCGCCGGCCAGTACGTCGATGTGACGGGCGTGACGCAGGGCAAGGGCTTTGCCGGCGCCATGAAGCGCTGGAACTTCGGTGGTCTGCGCGCGACTCACGGCGTCTCTGTCTCGCACCGCTCGCATGGTTCGACCGGTCAGCGCCAGGATCCGGGCAAGGTCTTCAAGGGCAAGAAGATGGCCGGCCACATGGGCGACAAGCAGCGCACCCAGCAGAACCTCGAAGTCGTTTCGACAGATGTCGAGCGCGGCCTCATCTTCATCCACGGCTCGGTGCCGGGGTCGAAGGGCGGCTGGCTGCTGATCAAGGATGCGGTGAAGATCCCGGCCAAGGCTGATCTGCCGTATCCGGCATCGCTCAAGACCGCTGCCGCCAATGATGTTGCACCGGCTCCGATCGATGTCGCGCCAGCAGCTGATGAAACCTCAACCAACGAACAGGGGGCCTGAGGCACATGAAGATTCAGGTCAAAACCCTGGCCGCCACCGACGCTGGTGAGATCGAGCTGTCCGAAGCCGTTTTCGGCAAGGAACTGCGTCTCGACATTCTGCACCGCGTTGTCACCTGGCAGCTCGAAAAGCGTCGCGGCACGGCTCGCAAGGCCCGTGAACGCAGCGACGTTGCACGCACCGGCAAAAAGCTGGGCAACCAGAAGGGCGGCGGTACTGCCCGCCACGGCAACCGTGCAGCACCGCAGTTCATCGGCGGCGGCAAGGCCCATGGTCCCCGCGTCCGTGACTTCAACCCCAGCCTCAACAAGAAGATCCGTCGTCTTGGTCTTGCCACCGCCCTGTCCGTCAAGGCCCAGGAAGGCAAGTTGATCGTCGTGGAAGACCTGGTGCTCGGCGAAGCCCGTACCAAGGCATTCCTCGTCGCGCTGGGCAACTTGGGCATCAGCTCGGGCCTGTTCATCGACGGCGGCGCTGTTGACGCCGGCTTTGCGATGGCTTCGGCCAACGTTCCGCACATCGACGTGCTGCCGGCCATCGGCGCCAACGTCTATGACATCCTCAATCACGACACGCTGGTCCTGACCCGCGCTGCCGTCACGGCACTGGAGGCCCGGGTCAATGGCTAAGACAGCTGCCACCCCGATCGACCTGAAGCATTACGACATCGTCGTGAAGCCGGTCATCACCGAAAAGACCACGCTGGTCAGCGAATACAACCAGGTTGTGTTCAAGGTCGCGAACGACGCCACCAAGCCGCAGATCAAGGCTGCCGTGGAAGCGTTGTTCAGCGTCAAGGTTCTCAGCGTCAACACGCTGATCCAGAAGGGCAAGACCAAGCGCTGGAAGGGCAAGGAATATCGCCGTTCCGACGAGAAGAAGGCCATTGTGACGCTCGCCGATGGCGACCGGATCGATGTGACCACGGGGATCTGACGCCATGGCTTTGAAGCATTATAACCCGACGAGCCCGGGCCGCCGTGGCCTTATCCTCGTCGACCGTTCGAGCCTGTTCAAAGGTCGTCCGCTCAAGGTGCTGACAGAAGGTCTGCGCAAGTCGGGTGGCCGCAACAACATGGGCCATGCAACGGCCCGCGGCATCGCCGGTGGTCACAAGCAGCTGTACCGTGTCATCGACTTCAAGCGTCGCACCTGGGATGTCACCGCGACTGTCGAGCGTCTGGAATATGATCCCAATCGCTCGGCCTTCATCGCGCTTGTGAAATATCCCGATGGCAACCAGCAGTACATCATCGCACCGCAGCGCCTTGCCGTGGGTGACGTCGTCACTGCCGGCAAGAAGGTCGATGTGAAGCCGGGCAATGCCATGGAAATCGGCCAGATGCCGGTTGGCACCATTGTCCACAACGTCGAGCTGAAGCCCGGCAAGGGCGGCCAGATGGCACGCGCCGCCGGCACGTTCGTGCAGGTCGTGGGCCGCGACAAGGGCATGGTCATCATCCGCCTCAACTCGGGCGAGCAGCGTTATGTCCGCTCCGAGTGCATGGCCACGGTGGGCGCTGTGTCGAACCCCGACAACAGCAACCAGAACCTGGGCAAGGCCGGTCGCAACCGCTGGCTGGGCCATCGTCCGCTGACCCGCGGCGTCGCCAAGAACCCGGTCGATCACCCGCATGGCGGCGGCGAAGGCCGCACCTCGGGCGGCCGTCACCCGGTGACCCCATGGGGCAAGCCGACCAAGGGCGCCAAGACGCGTTCGAACAAGTCGACCGACGGGATGATCATCCGGTCGCGTCATGCCAAGAAGAAGAGGTAAGCGCGCATGAGCCGCTCCGTCTGGAAGGGTCCGTTCGTGGACCTGCATGTCCTCAAAAAAGCCGAAGCCGCACAGGCTGGCAGTGGTGGCCGTGGTCCGATCAAGACCTGGTCGCGCCGCTCCACCATCCTGCCGCAGTTCGTCGGCCTCACCTTCAGTGTCTACAACGGCAAGAAGTTCATCCCGGTCTCGGTCAACGAAGACATGGTCGGCATGAAGCTCGGGGAATTCGCGCCGACGCGCACCTTCCCCGGCCACGCTGCCGACAAGAAGGGCAAGCGCTAATGTCCAAGCCGAAATCCCCCCGCAAGGTTGGTGACCGCGAGGCACTGGCCGTTGCAACGACCATCCGTGGTTCGTCGTACAAGCTCAACCTGGTCGCCGGTCTGATCCGCGGCCGCAAGGTTGGTGACGCGCTCAACATCCTGACCTTCTCCAAGAAGGCCATGGCAGTCGATGTGCGCAAGGTGCTGGCGTCTGCCATCGCCAACGCCGAAAACAACCACAACCTCGATGTCGATGCACTCGTCGTCAAGGAAGCCAGCGTCGGCAAGGCCATTGTCATGAAGCGCTTCACGCCGCGCGCTCGTGGCCGTGCCGCCCGTATCGAAAAGCCGTTCAGCCGCCTGCGCGTCGTCGTGCGTGAACTGGGCGATGACGACAGCAACACTGCCGGGAGCGCCGAATAATGGGTCACAAAACGTCCCCCATCGGTCTGCGCTTGCAGATCAACCGCACCTGGGACAGCCGCTGGTTCGCCCGTGGCAACGAGTATGGCAATCTGCTTCTCGAAGATCTTCGCATTCGCGAATTCATCCTCAAGACGCACGCTGCTGCTGCCATTTCCAAGGTGGTCATCGAGCGTCCGGCAAAGCTGGCGCGCGTGTCGATCTTTGCTGCCCGCCCGGGCGTGATCATCGGCAAGAAGGGCGCTGACATCGAGAAGCTGAAGAAGCAGATCGGTCAGATGACTCGTTCGGACGTGTCGCTGAACATCGTCGAGATCCGCAAGCCGGAAATCGATTCCAAGCTTGTTGCCCAGGGTGTCGCCGACCAGCTCGAGCGCCGTATCGCGTTCCGCCGCGCCATGAAGCGTGCGGTGCAGGCAGCGCTGCGTCTGGGTGCCGAAGGCATCAAGATCACTTGCTCGGGTCGGCTCGGCGGTGCGGAAATCGCCCGCACCGAATGGTACCGTGAAGGCCGCGTGCCCTTGCACACCCTGCGCGGCAACGTCGATTATGCCGAAGCGCAGGCCCACACCGCTTATGGTGTGTGCGGTGTGAAGGTCTGGATCTTCAAGGGCGAAATTCTTGGGCACGACCCGATGGCGCAGGACCGTCTCATGATGGAATCGCAGACCAGCGGCGTTCGTCCGGCTCGCTGAGGATAGAGAAATGCTGCAACCAAAGCGCACAAAATTCCGCAAGGCCTTCAAGGGCCGTATCCATGGTGATGCCAAGGGCGGTACCGCCCTGAACTTCGGCGCCTTCGGCCTCAAGGCCATGGAGCCGGAACGCATCACCGCCCGCCAGATCGAAGCCGCGCGCCGTGCCATCTCGCGCCACATCAAGCGCGCCGGCCGTTTGTGGATCCGGATCTTCCCGGATCTGCCGGTGTCGTCCAAGCCTGCCGAAGTCCGCATGGGCTCCGGCAAGGGCGCTCCCGAATATTGGGTGGCGCGCGTCAAGCCCGGTCGCATCATGTTCGAACTCGACGGCGTGCCGCACGACGTGGCTGCCGGCGCCTTTGAGCGCGCTGCTGCCAAGCTGCCGATCAAGGTGAAGATGGTTGTTCGTCTCGGCGAACCGACGACGCAGGATTGATCACAATGACCAAGAACAATTTTGCCGACCTCAAGGGTCAGACCGATGAAGGTCTCGCGGGCCAGCTGTCCGAGCTGAAGCGCGAACAGTTCAACCTGCGTTTCCAGGCGGCCACCGGCCAGCTGGAAAAGCCGGGCCGTATCCGCGAGGTGCGCCGCACCATCGCCCGCATCAAGACGCTGCAGTCGGGCCGCAAGCCCCAGCAGACGGGAGCATAACACATGCCCAAACGCATCCTCCAGGGCACTGTCGTGTCCGACAAGGGCGACAAGACCGTGGTCGTGCTGATCGAGCGCAAGGTTGCGCACCCGGTCTATGGCAAGATCATTCGCCGGTCGAAGAAGTATCACGCCCATGACGAAAACAACCAGATCAAGGCCGGTGACATGGTTCGCATCGAAGAATGCGCGCCGCTGTCCAAGCTGAAGACCTGGAAAGTTCTCGAGAAGGTCGGTTGATGACCATTTCTCTCAACTCAATTGAAGGATCGAACACATGATCCAGATGCAGACGAACCTCGACGTGGCGGACAACTCTGGCGCCAAGCGGGTGATGTGCATCAAGGTCCTGGGCGGCTCGAAGCGTCGCTTTGCCGGCGTCGGCGACATCATTGTCGTGTCGGTCAAGGAAGCGCAGCCCAAGGGCAAGGTGAAGAAGGGCGACGTGCACCGCGCGGTCGTCGTGCGCACAGCCAAGGACATTCGCCGTGCTGATGGCTCGGTCATCCGCTTCGACGGCAATGCCGCCGTGCTCATCAACAAGAACGAGGAGCCGATCGGCACCCGTATCTTTGGGCCAGTGGTGCGTGAACTGCGCGCGTCCGGCCATATGAAGATCATCAGCCTCGCGCCGGAGGTGCTGTAATGAGCGCTGCCAAGATCAAGAAGGGTGACACCGTCATCGTCCTGTCCGGCAAGGACAAGGGCAAGTCGGGCGAAGTCACCAAGGCCATGCCGCGTGACGGCAAGGTCGTTGTCGGCGGCATCAACATGATGACCCGCCACAAGAAGCCCAGCCAGGCGAATCCGAACGGCGGCCTCGAGCGTATCGAAGCCCCGATGGCCGTCTCCAAGGTCGCCATCAAGGACCCGACAACGGGTCAGCCGACCCGCGTCGGCTTCAAGATGCTCGACGATGGCCGCAAGGTCCGCGTCGCCAAGAAGTCGGGAGCGCAGATCGATGCCTGAGACCAACATCACGCCGCGCATGCACACCGTGTATGTCGACAGCGTCCGTCCCAAGATGATCGAGATGTTCGGCTACAAGAACCTCATGCAGGTGCCGAAGATCGACAAGATCGTTCTCAACATGGGCGTCGGCGAAGCCACCCAGGACAAGAAGAAGGTCGATCAGGCCGCTTCTGAAATGGCGCTCATCGCTGGCCAGAAGCCGGTGATCACCAAGGCCAAGAAGTCGGTCGCTCAGTTCAAGCTGCGCGAGAACATGCCCATCGGTTGCAAGGTTACCCTGCGCCGCGAACGCATGTACGAATTCCTGGACCGGCTGGTGAACATCGCTCTGCCCCGCGTCCGCGATTTTCGCGGGTTGAACCCCAAGTCGTTTGACGGGCGCGGCAACTATGCCATGGGCCTCAAGGAACAGCTGATTTTCCCGGAAATCAACTATGACCGGATCGACCAGATCCGCGGCATGGACGTGATCGTCACCACGACCGCGAAGACCGATGATGAAGCCCGGGCCTTGCTCGCGCTGTTCGGCTTCCCGTTCATTGGCTACACTCTTGAGAAGCAGGCGGCCTGAACCATGGCAAAGCTTTCCATGATCAACAAGAACGAGCGCCGCAAGGCGTTGGTCGTCAAGTACGCCGGCAAGTTCGCCGTGCTCAAGGCGATCGCGAACGACGAAAACCGCGATGATGCCGAACGCCTGATGGCCCGGCTCAAGATGGCCCAGCTGCCGCGCAACGCCAACCCGACCCGGGTTCGCAACCGCTGCGAACTCACCGGGCGCCCGCGCGCCTATTATCGCAAGTTCAAGCTTTCGCGCATCATGCTTCGGGAATTGGCCAACAAGGGCCTCATCCCCGGCGTGACGAAGTCGAGCTGGTAAGGACAGTATAAGATGTCGATGTCCGACCCCCTGGGCGATATGCTCACCCGCATCCGCAATGGCCAGCAGGCCAAGAAGGATTCCATTCTCACCCCGGCTTCCAAGCTGCGGGCCCGCGTGCTCGATGTTTTGCAGCGCGAAGGCTATATCCGCGGTTACAGCCAGGCCGCCGAAGGCGCCGCAGCAGCCCTGCGGATCGACCTGAAATATTTCGAGGGCCGTCCGGCCATCCAGCATGTCGCCCGGGTTTCAAAGCCTGGCCGCCGTGTCTACTCGGGCGCCACCGAATTGCCGCGGGTCCGCAACGGCCTCGGTATCGTCATTGTTTCGACGCCAAAGGGCGTTCTGTCTGACGCGGAAGCGCGTGAGCAGAATGTCGGCGGCGAAGTCCTCTGCCAGGTGTTCTGAGCCATGTCACGCATTGGAAAGAAAGCTGTGCCGGTTCCGGCCAGTGTCACAGCCACCATCGCTGACCGCGTGTTGTCGGTGAAGGGCCCCAAGGGCGAAATGTCGATGCCGCTGGTGGATGACATCAGCTATACCATCGATGCCGGCACCATTGCCGTCATGCCCGCCAACGACACCAAGCGCGCCCGGTCCTATTGGGGCATGCAGCGCACTTTGGTGGCCAATCTGGTCACCGGCGTGTCGGACGGCTTCACCAAGGTGCTGGAAATCACCGGCGTCGGTTATCGCGCTTCGGTGCAGGGTTCAAACCTCAAGCTGCAGCTCGGCTACAGCCATGACGTCGACTTTGCGATCCCGGACGGCATCACCATCAAGACGCCGGACCAGACCACGGTCGAAATCACCGGCTCCGACAAGCAGCGCGTCGGCCAAGTGGCCGCCGAGATCCGCCGCTGGCGCAAACCCGAACCCTATAAGGGCAAGGGCATCAAGTATCGCGGTGAGAAGATCTTCCGCAAGGAAGGGAAGAAGAAGTAATGGCCAGGCTGTCTCTTTTTGCGCAGCGCCGTCGGCGCGTCCGCACCACCCTTCGTGCCAAGGGCGGCGCCCGCCCGCGGCTGTCCATCCACCGGTCCTCGCAGCATATCTATGCGCAGGTGATCGACGACGCCCGTGGCATCACGGTCGCCGCTGCATCCACCCTCGAAAAGGATGTGCGGAGCGTGACTGGCGCCACCAAGGATGCCGCAGCCGAAGTCGGCAAGCGTCTGGCCGAACGGGCCAAGGCTGCTGGCGTGTCTGCCGTGGTGTTTGACCGTGGTGGTTTCCTTTTCCATGGCCGCGTCAAGGCGCTGGCCGACGGTGCCCGCGAAGGCGGGCTGGAGTTCTGAGCATGGCTGACGAAATCGAAGTTGCCGGCGCAGCGCCGGCCGAAACCGAAAGCCGTGGCCGCGGCCCCGGCGGTCCCGGTGGCAATCGTGGTGGCCCAGGCGGCAATCGCGGTGGTCCGGGCGGCAATCGCAGCGGTCCCGGCGGCGGGCGCGGCGGCAACGATCGCGGAGACCGCAACCGCGGCCGCCGCGATGGCCCGCAGGAGCCAACCGGCGAGGAGCTGATTGAAAAGCTCGTCCACATCAACCGCGTCTCCAAGACCGTGAAGGGCGGCAAGCGCTTCGGCTTTGCTGCGCTGGTCGTGGTCGGCGACGGCAAGGGCCGGGTCGGCTTTGGTCATGGCAAGGCGCGCGAAGTGCCCGAAGCCATTCAGAAGGCGACGGCTGCTGCCAAAAAGGCAATGATCCGCGTGCCGCTGCGTGACGGCCGCACCCTGCACCATGATGGCTATGGCCATTTCGGCGCCGGGAAGGTCTATGTCCGCTCCGCCGCACAGGGTACCGGCATCATCGCCGGCGGCCCGATGCGCGCCGTGTTCGAAGCGCTTGGCGTTGCCGATGTCGTCACCAAGTCGGTCGGCACCAACAACCCCTACAACATGATCCGGGCGACGTTCGCGGCGCTTTCGGAACAGACCAGCCCCAAATCGGTAGCGCAGCGGCGCGGCAAGAAGATTGCTGATCTGATGGCGCGCCGCGGCGACGTTTCGGCCCGTGTGGCCGAAGCCGAAGCCGAAGCAATGGCATAAGGACGATCCCCATGGCCAAGCTGAAAATCACCCAGACCGGTTCGCCGATCCGCCGTGCCCCGATCCAGAAGCAGAATCTGATCGGCCTCGGTCTCAACAAGATGCACCGTGTGCGTGAACTCGAAGACACGCCTTCGGTGCGCGGCATGATCCGCGTCGTCAATCACCTGGTGAAGGTCGAGGAAATCGCCTAAGCCGCCTTTGTCCCCCGCCCGGCCTGTCCGGGCGGGGGCAATTGTCTTTCCCCATCCGCGCGACCAAAGCGAAAGCGAGTGCACCCCATGACCACCAAGCTCAACGATCTTCATGACAATCCCGGCGCCCGCAAGGACCGCGTCCGCGTCGGCCGCGGCATCGGTTCTGGCCTCGGCAAGACCGCCGGTCGCGGCCAGAAGGGCCAGACCAGCCGTTCGGGTGTTGCCATCAAGGGTTTCGAAGGCGGCCAGATGCCGCTGCACATGCGTCTGCCAAAGCGCGGCTTCAATAACATCTTCCGCAAGGATTATGCTGTCGTGAACCTCGGCACGCTCCAGGCTGCCATCGATTCCGGCAAGCTGACCGTCGGCCAGAAGGTCGACCGCGCCGTGCTGCTGGAAACCAGGATCCTTACCCACGGCCGTGACGGCGTCCGCCTGCTCGGCAAGGGCGTGCTGACCGCTGCACTTCACATCGATGTCGCCGGCGCCAGCGCTGCGGCACAGGCCGCCGTCGAGGCCGCTGGCGGCACTGTCACCCTGCCGCCGCCCGCCCCGGCACCGCTGAGCCGCGACGAGCAAAAGGCCGCCCGCGCCGTTGCGCGTGCAGCCAAGGCCGCCAAGGCAGCAAACTAAGTCTGCGTCCGGGTCACCTGACCCCATGGCAATTGCGCCGCGTTCCGCCTATCTGGGCTGATACGCGGCGCTTTGCCGTTCCAAGACCAACGATCGGATAGGGTTTCATGGCGTCTGCCGCCGAACAAATGGCCGCGAATCTGAGCTTCGCGAACTTCTCCAAGGCCACCGAGCTGAAAAAGCGCCTGTGGTTCACGCTGGGTGCGCTCATCGTGTTCCGCCTGGTGTCGTTCGTGCCATTGCCCGGCATCGACCCCCTGGCGCTGAACAGCCTGTTCAGCCAGACGCGCGGCGGCGTGCTCGACTTTTTCAACATGTTTTCCGGTGGCGCCCTTGAACGGATGAGCCTGATCGCGCTGGGTGTCACACCCTACATCACGGCCTCGATCGTCGTGCAGCTGCTCACTTCGTTGATCCCCAGCTTCATGTCCTTGAAGAAGGAAGGCGAAAGCGGCCGCAAGACGCTGAACCAGTACACGCGCTATGGCACCGTGTTCCTGACCATCGTGCAGGGCTATGGCATTGCCGTTGGCCTCGAAAGCTGGGCGCCGGCCAGGGCGTATCGGCCGTCATTGATCCGGGCATGTTCTTCCGCATCACCACAGTCGTCACCCTGCTGGGCGGCACCATGTTCCTGATGTGGCTGGGCGAACAGATCACCAGCCGGGGCATCGGCAACGGCATCAGCCTCATCATCATGGCCGGCATCGTGGCGCAATTGCCAACCGCGCTCGGCACCATGTTCGAGCAGGGCCGCACCGGCGCCCTGTCGCCAGCATTCGTGCTTCTGGTCACGGTTGTCGCGCTTGGCACCATCGCCTTCATCTGCCTGATGGAACGCGCCCAGCGCCGTATCCTCATCCAGTATCCCAAGCGCCAGGTCGGCGGCCGCACAGCGCAGGGCGATGCCAGCCATCTGCCGCTCAAGATCAACACGTCCGGCGTCATCCCGCCGATCTTTGCTTCATCGCTGCTGTTGATGCCGCTCACGGTGGCACAGTTCTTCAGCCAGCAGGGCAGCGCCCCCGAATGGCTGACGATCATGACGACCGCGCTGCAACATGGCGCGCCGCTGTACATGGCGCTGTACGCTGGCGGCATCATCTTCTTCAGCTTCTTCTACACCGCTGTCGTGTTCAACCCCGATGAAACAGCTGAAAATCTCAAGAAATACGGCGGTTTCGTACCCGGCATCAGGCCCGGCGTGCGGACCTCCGAGTATCTGGATTTCGTGCTGACCCGCATTACCGTCATCGGCGCTGCCTATCTGACCGTGATCTGCTTGATGCCAGAATTCCTGATTTCGCAGCTCAAGGTGCCATTTTACTTCGGCGGCACATCGCTGCTGATCGTCGTGAACGTCACGATGGACACAGTGGCGCAGATTCAAAGCCATTTGCTGGCGCATCAATATGAAGGGCTCATCAAGAAGTCCAAACTCAGAGGCACAAATAGGGGCACGGGCCGTTGAATCTGATATTGTTGGGGCCGCCAGGGGCGGGCAAGGGAACCCAGGCCAGCAGACTCGTCAAGGAGCGCGGCATGGTGCAACTTTCGACCGGAGACATGCTGCGCGCTGCTGTCTCTGCGGGCACGCCCGTGGGCATCGAGGCTAAGTCGGTCATGGACGCCGGCAAGCTGGTGTCCGACGAAATCGTCAACGCCATCCTGTCCGAACGGCTCGACGCGCCGGACGCGCGGGCCGGCTTCATCCTGGACGGCTATCCGCGGACTTCGGCACAGGCGTTTGCCCTTGATGCGATGCTAGAGACCAAGGGCATGACGCTCGATCACGTCATCGAACTCGAAGTCGATGAAGACGCGCTGACCGATCGCATCACCGGCCGCTTCACTTGCGGCACGTGCGGCGAAGGGTACCACGACCGTCACAAGCTGCCTGCGGTCGCAGGCGTTTGCGACGTCTGCGGCGGCACAGGATTCAAGCGCCGCCCCGATGACAACGCCGACACCGTGCGGACCCGCATGGCGGAATATCGTGCCAAGACGGCGCCGATCATCCCGCACTACAGCCAGCAGGGACTGGTGACGCGGATCGACGGCATGGCCGACATGGATACGGTCGCCGCCAGTATCGACATGGTACTGGACGGCTGATCGGGCCGTGACTGCATGGCGGGGCAGCAACCTTCGGCTGCAACCTCGCATCTGCTGGCTTGACTTTGGGACGACTCGCCGCTAGCAGCCTCCACTCCGCTAAACCGGAAAGACCTCAGGTGGCCGCAGGGCTGCCGGGTTCCTGCTTTGAGATAGTGACACCTTGCCCGGCGTCACTGTGGAGCATGAAAGGAAACGATTCGTGGCACGTATTGCGGGTGTTAACATCCCGACCAACAAGCGCGTTGAAATCGCGCTTACCTATATCCACGGCATTGGCCGTACCACCGCAACCCGCATGACCAACGAGTTGGGTTTCCCGCGCGAACGCCGCGTGCAGGACCTGACCGACGCGGAAGTGCTGCTCATCCGCGAAAAGATCGACCGCGAATTGACCGTCGAAGGTGATCTTCGCCGGATGAATTCGATGAACATCAAGCGGCTGATGGATCTGGCCTGCTATCGCGGCCTGCGTCACCGCAAGGGCCTTCCGGTCCGCGGCCAGCGCACCCACACCAACGCCCGCACCCGCAAGGGCAAGGCCAAGCCGATCGCCGGCAAGAAGAAGTAAGCGCGGGATACCGCCGCTTCTCTTCACACAGGCAAAGGGACTTTTTCGATGGCACGCGAAGTTGCACGCATCAAGCGCCGTGAGCGCAAGAACATTACCTCTGGCGTCGCGCATGTGAACGCCAGTTTCAACAACACCATGATCACCATCACCGACGCACAGGGCAATGCAATTGCCTGGTCGTCGGCCGGCACCATGGGCTTCAAGGGCAGCCGCAAGTCGACTCCCTTTGCCGCACAGATGGCCGCCGAAGATGCTGGCAAAAAGGCCGCCGAACACGGTGTGCGCACCCTCGAAGTCGAAGTGCGTGGTCCGGGTTCGGGCCGCGAATCGGCTCTGCGCGCGCTGCAGGCTGTCGGTTTCCAGATCACTGCCATCCGCGACGTGACGCCGATTCCGCACAACGGGGTGCGTCCGCCAAAGCGCCGGCGCGTCTGACCTTCTGCCCTGGCGCCGGGCCCCCTTCGGCGCCGCGTTTCATGTCCAATGCTCTTATCTGATTCTCAAGGGAACGGGCGGGTGACGATCCGCCCCATCCCAAAAACGAGGTGAACCTGTGGCAGTCATCGCCAAGAACTGGACCGAACTCAAGAAGCCCCACCAGCTGGAATCGCGCCCATTGGGTGACGGCCAGCGCAAGGCAAGCTTCATTGCCGAGCCTCTGGAGCGTGGCTTCGGCCTGACGCTGGGCAATGCCCTGCGCCGGGTCCTGCTGTCGTCGCTGCAAGGCGCGGCCGTTACCGCTATCAAGATCGATGGCGTGCTACATGAATTTTCCAGCCTTGCCGGCGTTCGTGAAGACGTCACCGACATCGTGCTCAACATCAAGCAGGTCGCCATCCGCATGGCCGGCGACCAGGCCAAGCGTGTCCATCTGACCGCAACTGGCCCCGGCGAGGTCACCGCTGGCATGATTGCCGTGTCGGGCGACATGGAAGTGATGAACAAGGGCCTTGTGATCTGCACCCTCGACGAAGGTGCAACGCTGAACATGGAACTGACGGTCGAAACCGGCAAGGGCTACGTCCCGGCCAGTGCCAACCGCCCGGCCGATGCGCCGATCGGCCTTGTGCCTGTCGATGCGCTGTACTCGCCGGTGCGCCAGGTCAGCTACAAGGTCGACAACACCCGCGTCGGCCAGGAACTGGACTTCGACAAGCTGACCATCACGGTCGACACCGATGGTTCGTTGTCGCCCGAGGACAGCCTCGCCTATGCTGCGAAGATCCTGCAGGACCAACTCCAGCTGTTCGTGAACTTCGAAGACATGGCCGCGCCCGCGCCGGTCTCGACCGCCGCTGCCGGTGGGCCGATCGAGGTTGACGACAACACCAGCATCAATCGCTATCTTCTCAAGAAGGTCGACGAGCTGGAATTGTCGGTGCGTTCGGCCAACTGCCTGAAGAACGACAACATCATCTATATCGGCGATCTGGTCCAGAAGACCGAGAGCGAAATGCTGCGCACCCCGAACTTCGGCCGCAAGTCCTTGAACGAAATCAAGGAAGTGCTGTCGCACATGGGCTTGCGTCTTGGCATGGAAATCTCGGGCTGGCCGCCGGAAAATATCGAGGAAATGGCCAAGAAGCTCGAACAGGAGTTTTAAGCGCAGCGCGGCTCGTGTTCAGCGCCGCGCGCTGGACACAGGCTCGCTCCAGCGCGGCCAGCACAAGTCAAGCAACGGGACATCGGCTGACCCGCAAATCAGCCTGGTCTGAGGTACCTGATACGGCCTCATAACGAACGGAGAACACTCATGCGCCATCGCGTCGCCCATCGTAAACTCGGCCGCACCAGCAGCCACCGCCTTGCCATGTTCCGCAACATGTCGGCCTCGCTCATCAAGCACGAGCAGATCACCACGACGCTGCCCAAGGCGCGCGAAATCCGCCCCTACATCGAAAAGCTGGTGACGCTGGCCAAGCATGGCGGCCTGTCGAACCGCCGCCTCGCGCTCGCCCGCCTGCAGGACGATGTACAGCTGATCAAGCTGTTCGACGTAATTGCCGCGCGCTACGCCGACCGTCAGGGCGGCTATATCCGCATCGTCAAGATCGGCATGCGCAAGTCGGACGCCACGCCGATGGCCATCGTCGAATTCGTTGACCGCGACGTCAGCGCCAAGGGCCAGGATTCCGGCCCGGTGCAGGATTTCGGCGGCGACGAATAAATCGTCCCATCCGACCTTGTTCTTGAAAGGCTGCCAGCATGGCTGACGAAATCGATCTGGGCGAAACGCCCGAAAACGGCTTCATGGACGAACCGCTGCCGCAGGTGGCGATCCTCACGCAATATGTGAAGGATCTGTCGTTCGAGAATCCGAATGCCCCCAATTCGCTTCAGGCGCAGACCCAGCCCAAGATCGACGTCAACGTCGGCGTCAACGCCAAGCGCGCCGCCGAGAACGTCTATGAAGTCGAGCTCAAGATCAGCGCCAAGGCCGAAGTGGACGGCGACGTCAGCTTCATGGTCGAACTGGTCTACGCTGGCCTGTTCGGCCTGCAGAATGTGCCCGAAGAAGCCCTTGAGCCCTTCTGCATCATCGAAGCGCCGCGCCTGCTGTTCCCGTTCGCCCGCCGCATCGTTGCTGACACGGTGCGCGACGGCGGCTTCCCGCCGCTGATGCTCGATCCCATCGATTTCGGTGCGCTGTACATGGCGCAGCAGCAGGGCGGCCAGGTCGGGAACGCCTGAGCCTTGCCGAGTGTCTCGACTAGCCCCAAATTCCGACTATGGTGGCTGGCAGGTGATTGCTTTGCCTCAAATTGATACAGACGCCGCAGCGGGTGCCCGCAGCGGCGTCTTAGTCTGTGCGGGCTGTATCGCTGCCGCGCCATGAATCTGCTGCGCGCCACCGCCACCATCGGCGGCCTCACCCTCATCTCCCGCATCGCCGGCTTTGTCCGCGACATGCTGCAGGCCCGTTATGTCGGCGCCGGCATGGCTGCCGATGCCTTTCTGATCGCCTTTCGCCTGCCCAATCTGTTCCGTGCGCTGTTTGCCGAGGGCGCCTTTGCTTCGGCGTTCGTGCCGATGTTCAACCGTCAGGTCGGCGCTGATGGCGGCGACATGACAGGTGCGAAGCGCTTTGCCGAGGATGTCCTGGCCGTGCTGCTGCCGGTGCTGGCGTTGTTCACGGTGCTGATGATCATCGGTGCGGCGCCTATCGTCTGGGCGCTGACCGGTGGTTTCCCGGATGCCGGCGCCGGCAAATTCGCGCTGACGGTCGATTTCACCCGGCTGACCTTTCCCTATCTGCTGCTGATCAGCCTGGTGTCGCTGATGGGCGGGTTGCTCAATTCCATCGGGCGGTTCTCCGTCAATGCTGCGGCCCCTATCCTGCTCAATGTCGCGTTGATCGCCGGCATGCTGCTGTTCCACGGCCCCGATGATACCGCGACGGCCCGCGTGCAGGCGCTGTGCGTCACCATCGGCGGCATCTTGCAATTCATCTGGCTGCTCTGGGCGTGCTGGCGCGCCGATCTGCGGCTGCGGCTGCGCTGGCCGCGCCTGACCGACAAGGTCGGCACGTTGATGAAGCTGATTGTCCCCGCCGCGCTTGGTGCCGGCGCCGTGCAGGTCAACCTGCTGATCTCGACGGCGCTGGCGGCGCGCTTCCTGCCCGAAGGGGCGGTGTCGCATCTCTATTATGCTGACCGGCTGAACCAACTGCCGCTGGGGCTTATCGGGATCGGTGTCGGCACGGCGCTGTTGCCGGCACTGTCGCGGCAACTGGGCGCTGGCCAAGATGTGGCCGCGCGGCACAGCCAGAACCGCGCCATCGAGCTGGTACTGTTCCTGACCTTGCCTGCGGCCGCAGCGCTGACTGTGGCGGCGGCGCCGATCATCCACGGCCTGCTCGAATATGGCGCATTTCGCGCGGCCGATACCAGCGCCACGGCGACGGCACTGGCGGCATTCAGCCTCGGCCTGCCGGCCTATGTGCTCATAAAGGTGCTCACCCCCGGCTTTCATGCCCGGCAGGACACGCAGACGCCGGTGCGGATCGCCGTCGGCTCCATGCTCGTCAATCTGGTCGGCAACCTCGCGCTGGTCTGGCCGCTTGGCCATGTCGGCATTGCGCTGTCCACCGCGCTGGCGGCCTGGGTCAATGCCGGTGCGCTGTATGTCGTGCTGCGCCGGCGCGGGCATTTCGATGCCGATACGCGTCTGCTGCGCGCCCTGCCCCGGCTTGGGCTGGCGTGCGCCGTCATGGTCGGCGTGCTGCTGCTGGCGATGCCGGCCATCGGCCTTTTCGGCGGCAGCGTCATGGCCAGAATCGCCGGATTGGCGCTCTTGCTCGGGTCGGCCGGCATCGCCTATCTGCTGGCGGCACGCGCCCTGCGCCTGTTCACCATCGCCGATTTGAAAACCCAGTTTTCCAGAGGAACAAAACCATCATGAGCCGCGTTTTTGGCCGCGTTTTTTCTGGCATCCAGCCGACCGGCAATCTCCATCTGGGCAATTATCTGGGCGCCATCCGCAACTGGGTTCGCATGCAGGACAGCGCCGAATGCATCTATTGCGTCGTCGATCTGCACGCCATCACCGTGGCGCAAGACCCAAAGACGCTGGCGCGCGGTATTCGCGAGATGACCGCGGCGCTGATCGCCAGCGGCATCGACCCTGAACGCGCCATTTTGTTCCCGCAAAGCCAGGTCCGCGTCCATGCCGAGTTGGCCTGGGTGCTGATGTGCACGGCCCGCGTCGGCTGGCTCAACCGCATGACGCAGTTCAAGGAAAAATCCGGGAAGGACCGCGAAGGCGCCAGCGTCGGGCTGTATACCTATCCCGTCCTTCAGGCCGCCGACATCCTCGCCTACAAGGCGACACATGTGCCGGTCGGCGAGGACCAGAAACAGCATCTCGAACTCGCCCGCGACATCGCCGCCAAATTCAACAACGACTTTGGTGTCGAGCTGTTCCCGCTGCCCGAACCGGTCATCGAAGGCCCGGCCACGCGCGTCATGAGCCTGCGCGATGGCACCGCCAAGATGTCGAAATCCGACCCCAGCGATGCCAGCCGCATCAACCTGACCGACGATGCCGACACCATCGCCCAGAAGATCAAGCGCGCCAAAAGCGATGCCGATGCGCTGCCGTCAGAGCCGGCGGGCCTTGCTGGCCGCCCCGAAGCAGCCAATCTCGTCGGCCTGATGGCGGCACTGACCGACCGCAGCGTCGCGCAGGTGCTGGCCGACCATGGCGGACAGGGTTTTGGCCAGTTCAAGCCGGCGCTTGCCGAGGTGATGGTCGCGGCGCTCGGCCCGATCACGGCGCGGTTCAACGCCCTCAAGGACGACAGCATCGCGCTGGATTCCATCCTGGCAACCGGCGCAGCCCGCGCCCGCGCCATTGCGGAGCCCGTGTTGGCCGAGGTCCACCGCGCCGTGGGCTTTGGCGACTGGCTGTAACGCGCCGGGAGCAGGCGCTGCGAATCGACAGATCGTCGGTTTGCAGCGACAAGGCGTTCATTGGCCATAAACTTGCAATCGGGCATCCTGATGCCCATATTATTGCTATCGTGTAATGTTCGGGGTGTTGTCATGACCATGAAAAATAGACTGACAGTGGCGGCTCTAGGCGCAGCTATGCTGTCATTGACGGCTTGCGCATCCAACTTCGAGGCACGAGTGGCGCGGTTTTCGCAGCTGCCGGCCAGCAATGGCCAGACCTTTGTGATCGAGCCGCGCAACAAGGAAAATGCCGGCGGGCTGGAATTCGCCACCTACGCCAATCTGGTGAAGCAGAAACTGATGGCCAATGGCTTCCAGGAGGCCGCCAATCCGGCCGACGCCACCATGACCGTGCAGCTCGACTATAATGTCGGCGCGCCGCGAGAAAAGGTGCAGACGCGGCCGGGCTTTGGCGGCTGGGGCGGCTTTGGTCCCGGCTGGGGCGGCGGCTTTGGCGGCCTGGGCTGGGGTCCCTATTGGGGCGGCTGGGGCGGCGGATTCGGCGGTTGGGGCGGCGGTTTTGGCGGCTGGGGCGGCGGCTTCGGCGGCGGCGGCTGGGGCAATGACGTGTATTCCGTGACCCAGTACAACAGCGCGGTTGCCATGAAGATCACCCGCAACGCCGACAAGGCCAGCGTGTTCGAGGGCCGGGCCGAAACCGTCTCGACCAGCAACAACCTGACGCGGCTTGTCCCGAACCTTGTCACCGCCATGTTCACCAACTTCCCCGGCAACAGCGGTGAAACGGTGCGCGTGCGCTTTGATCCCAAGCAGCCGGCCAAGCCGCCCACGGTCAAGGCCCTGGGATGACCTTGCGGTCGGCCTGAAGGCCCTCCGGGTTACAGAAAAAGGCGCCCGGCCCAATGGCCCGGCGCCTTTTTCATGCCCGCCTTTCGGCAGCGGCGATCAGCGCTTGGGGGTCTGTTCGTTATATCCCATGCGATTGGTGCGGTCGGCTGCCCAGGCATCAACATCGCGCTGGGTGCAGCCGATCATGCCGCCGGGGCCATTGGCCGAGCAACTGCCGATGGAACCACCGGCCCCTGCCGAACCGTCACCGAGCAGCAGCGCCCGGTTGGTTTGCAGCACGCTCTGGCGGTTCTGCGCCTGACGCAGCCGCTCGGGGATTCGATAGACTTCGGATTCCGGCAGCCGGGCGCACACAACGATTTCGTCGGGCGATGATGGCTTGGGGCAGGCCTCGGTGCCGAACACCGTCACCAGGCGCTGGCGCGGCAAGCTCTTGTCCGTCGGTTCCGCGACGGGCGGCTTGAGAGTAGAGGGTGCGGCCGGCCTGGCTGCGGCAGTTGGCTGCGCCCCATCTGCCTGCTGCGCGTGCCCCAGACCGGGCATAATCAAGGCGATAGCCGCCAGCACTGCAAACGTCGCCCGCATATTGATCATGCTCCAAACACCGAGCCGTTACATTACGGGCTTTTGCTTCGGCCACAAACCGGATTTGCGGCCAAGCGTTTCAGTTAACGACGGCGGCCTGCATGGCTTCGAGGCGGTCTACGGCGGCGCCGTTGCCGGCGCTGCGCGCGGCGGCAAGATCGGCCGCGACCTGCACCGGATCAATGGCGCTGACCAATATGGCCTTTTCCGCCAATATCGTCAGGCCGGTGGCGTTGACTTCGGCAAAGCCGCCTTCGATGAAATAGCGCTGCGACAAGCTGTTGCTGTCGGTCTCGTAGATGGCGATGGCGCCGGGGCGAACGGTCGACATCATCGGCGCATGGCCGGGCAGCACGCCGAAATCACCCTCGGTGCCGGGCACGACAACCATGGCAACCTTGCCGGACACCAGCCGGCGCTCTGGAGAGACGAGTTCGAAATCGAAAAATTCGGCCATGATCTTGTCCTTTGCGTCTTCCGAAAACTGGCGCCGGAGCCTGGCCCCGGCGCACGGTTCATGGGTTACGCAGCTTCGGCGGCCAACCTGGCAGCCTTGGCGACGGCATCTTCGATGGTGCCGACCAGATAAAAGGCCGCTTCCGGCAGATGGTCATATTCGCCCGCGACAATGGCCTTGAAGCCCTTGATCGTGTCTTCGACCTTGACGAACACGCCTGGGGTCCCAGTGAAGATTTCGGCGACATGGAACGGCTGCGACAGAAAGCGCTGGATCTTGCGAGCGCGGCTGACGGTCAGCTTGTCCTCTTCCGACAGTTCATCCATGCCCAAAATGGCGATGATGTCCTGCAAGCTCTTGTACTTCTGCAAGACTTCCTGAACCGAACGGGCGACGTTGTAATGCTCTTCACCCACCGTGCGCGGCTCAAGGACGCGGCTGGTGGAATCGAGCGGATCGACGGCCGGGTAGATGCCAAGCTCGGCAATCGAGCGGCTGAGCGTCGTCGTGGCGTCCAAATGGGCGAACGATGTGGCAGGGGCCGGATCGGTCAAATCGTCGGCGGGCACGTAGATGGCCTGCACCGAGGTGATCGATCCCTTGTTGGTCGAGGTGATGCGCTCCTGAAGGGCGCCCATGTCCGTCGCCAGCGTCGGCTGATAGCCCACGGCCGACGGGATGCGGCCCAGCAGCGCCGACACTTCGGAACCAGCCTGGGTGAAGCGGAAGATGTTGTCCACGAAGAACAGCACGTCCTGGCCTTCGACATCGCGGAAATATTCGGCGTTGGTCAGACCCGACAGGGCGACGCGGGCACGGGCGCCCGGCGGCTCGTTCATCTGGCCGAACACCAGCGCGACCTTGGAGCCGACCGAAGTGGCTTTGCCGTCCGCATCCTTGGCGATGACGCCGGCTTCGAGGAATTCGTGATACAGATCATTGCCTTCGCGGGTGCGTTCCCCCACGCCAGCGAACACCGACGTGCCGCCATGGCCCTTGGCGATGTTGTTGATCAGTTCCTGGATGAGCACGGTCTTGCCGACGCCGGCGCCGCCGAACAGCCCGATCTTGCCGCCCTTGGCATAGGGGGCGATGAGGTCGATGACCTTGATGCCGGTGACCAGAATGGCGCTTTCGGTCGACTGGTCGACGAACAGCGGCGCTTCGGCATGGATCGGCATGGTGATGTCGGCGTTGACGGGGCCCATTTCATCGATCGGCTCGCCGATGACGTTGAGGATGCGGCCCAAAGTGGCGGGGCCGACGGGCACGCGGAATTGGCAGCCGGTGTCGGTCACGGCCTGGCCGCGCACAAGACCATCGGTGGCGTCCATGGCGATGGTGCGCACGGTGCCCTCACCCAGATGCTGGGCGACTTCGAGGACGAGGCGCAGGTCGCCGACGCGGGTTTCCAGCGCCGACAGGATCGGCGGCAGGTCGCCATCGAAAGCGACATCGACAACGGCGCCGATGACCTGGGCGATGCGCCCGACATTGTTGGTGGTGTTGGCCATGGGGCTTGCTCCTTAAAGCGCTTCGGCGCCCGAGATGATCTCGATCAATTCCTTGGTGATCGCGGCCTGTCTCGTGCGGTTATAGGTGATGGTGAGTTTCTTGATCATGTCGCCGGCGTTGCGCGTGGCATTGTCCATCGCGGTCATGCGGCTGCCCTGTTCGGACGCGGCGTTTTCGAGCAGCGCGCGGAAGATCTGGACACTGAGATTGCGCGGCAGGAGTTCGGCGAGGATGGCTTCTTCGTCGGGCTCATATTCCACCGCGGCGGGAACGGCGTCGCTGGGTTTGGCTTCCACTGCTGTGGCGGCGGGCAATGCCGCCGGGATGATCTGGAGTTCGGTGGGTTCCTGGACCAGTGCCGAGCGGAAGCGCGCGAAGAAC
>NZ_JANPCD010000162.1:0-6563 GCF_031430775.1 Sandarakinorhabdus sp.
GGCAAGATCGAACAGGATACGCCCGAAGGCCGATTGCGTTGCTTGCTCGGCGCCCGTCGGCGCAGCGATCGCCGGCACCGGCAAAGCGGCAAATAGCCGGTCACGCGGCAGATGGGCTGCGGGCGATGACGCAACAAAGGCCTTCAGCGCGGCGGCCTGGTTGCCGCCCAGCCCAGCCCATGGCTCCCACTCCTGCCCTTCGGCAATGCCCATCGCAGAGCGCAGCGCGGCGATTTGCGGCGGGTTCATCAGCCCGGCGTGATTGTCCTTGTGGCCGGCAAACGGCAGACCCTTGCCCTTGATGGTATAGGCGATGATCAGGCAGGGCCGGTCGCTCGATGCGGCCTGCGCATAGGCATCCAGCAGGCTGGCGATGCAATGCCCGCCCAGATCGGTCATCAATATCGCCAGCGCATCATCATCGCGCGCTGCCAATATGCCGGCGATGCCCGCGCCCAGATCGGCCGCCAACCGCGTCCGCCACGCCGCGCCGCCCTGATAGGTCAGCGCCGCATATTCGACATTGGGGCAATTATCGATCCAGTCTGCCAGGGCATCGCCGCCCGGCTCGGCAATGGCGGCCTGCAGGCGCACGCCGTGCTTGAGCGTGATGACCCGCCAGCCGCAAGTTTCGAAAATATCGTCAAAGCGCCGGAACATGCGGTCGGCGGTGGTGTGATCAAGGCTCTGCCGGTTGTAATCGACGACCCACCAGCAGTTGCGGATGTCGTGCTTATAGGCCTCGATCAGGCATTCGTAGATGTTGCCTTCGTCCAGTTCGGCATCGCCCATAAGCGCGATCATGCGGCCGGTGTCGGCTGGCGCCAGCGCCCCATGCGCCACCAGAAAATCCTGCACCAGGCTGGCAAAGGCGGTGATCGCCACACCCAGCCCGACCGAGCCGGTGGAGAAATCGACCGGAATCTGGTCTTTCGTGCGGCTGGGATAGCTTTGCGCGCCGCCATGGCCGCGAAACGCCTCCAGTTGCGCCCGGCTCTGGCCGCCGGTCAGATAATGCACGGCGTGCAACAACGGCCCGGCATGGGGCTTGACCGCGACCCGGTCATTTGGCCCCAGCGCGCCGAAATACAACGCCGCCATGATCGCCGACATCGAGGCACAGCTGGCCTGATGGCCGCCGACCTTCAGGCCGTCGCGGCTGTCACGCAGGTGATTGGCGTTGTGGATCGTCCAGGCCGACAGCCAGCGCAGCCGGGCATCCAGCGCTTCGATGTGGGCGATTGTTTCGGGTGAAGGCACGGTCATGCCTCGCCTCTTGCCGCGATTTTCCTGTGCGCGCCAGAGGCCGCAAAGCCGGCAGGGTCAGAAGAACAATTTGCGCAGCGACAGCGTGACGGTGCGGCCCAGCGGATCGATCTGGTCCCGCTGAAAACCGATCGGTTCCAGCCCGGCACGGCTGCGCACATTGATGCGATCATTCAGCAGGTTGTTCACCGACAGGCTGATGCGCGAGCCGCGCAGCCACGGCGCCTTGCGCAGCACTTCGGGCCGCTGCCCCAGATCGACGAACAGCCGCAGATTGACCGTGGTGAGGTCCGAAAAGCGCAAGTCATCGGGCGACTGCGTGCCGCCGGTCGGATCGACCAGCACTTGCGTTGCCGATTGCCAATTGACGCTGACCCGGGCGCCAAGGCCGCGCCTGCCGGCGCCAAGGCGCATTTCCACTTCGTGACGGGGCTGGCCGCCGCGACTGCCCACCGCCGAGCCGTTCAACAGATCGAGCACAGGCAAGCCCGGCCGGATCAGGATTTCGTCCTGGAACCGCACGGTATGGAACAAGGCCAGCTGCACCCGGCCATCCAGAAATCCGCCCGGCGGACCGCCCCGGCCACCGCCGCCAAAGCCGCCGAAACCGCCGCCGGGGCGGCCACCACCAGGCTGGCCACCGCCGGGCGGGCCGCCAAAGGGCGTGCGAAATGCCGGTGTCGGCGCTGGCTGGCCGGTGCGTGCGGCCTCGGCGGCCCGTGCGGCAAAGGCGGCGCGCCCTTCGGCAATGCGCTTTTCCACGGCGGCGCGTTCTGCGGCGCCGGGTTTCAACGTCTGCGTCAGCGTGAAGCCCCAGCGCAGTTCCTGCCGGGCGCTGCTGGCAAAATTCACCGGGCGATTGTCGATCTGGAACAGCCGGCCATCGGTGCCGCGCCGAAAACGGTCCGGAAACGCCGCTTCCAGTTCGGCGGTCGCGGTCGGAAACGCAGCGATGGGATTGTCGATGCGGCTGGCGGTAAAATTGCCGTTCAGCACCAGATCGACCTTGGCCAGCGGCTTGGCATTGAGGCCCAGCTTGAACACGCGGCGGCTGTCGGCGACCAGCGCCGCATTGCCGCCATCGATGCGCGTGATGTCGACGGTTTCGCCGCGCACGAAATCGAACACGCGAACGCCAGGCGTGGCAATCTGCGGGTCGCCAAGCTGGCCGACGCCGGGCGCGCCCTGTTCCCGTGTGAACGACGTGATGATCTCCAGCTGCTCGATGGGCGTCCAGTTGAAACCAGTGCCCCATGTCACCAGCGTGCCGAAATCCGACAGCGAATCCAGTGCGATATTGCCATTGAGCGTCAGCTTGCCAAGCGCCGCCAGCGCATCGATGGACGCAATCGGCAAGTCGATATTCGCCTGAAAATTGCCCTGGGTGCGTGCCAGATCGGCAGCCTGCACCAGCCCCGCACGCACCGAGCGGGTATCCAGCGCCAGTGTCTGCACCTGCGCCTTGACGCTCAGGCCGGCGCGGCCGGCGGGCAGCGAGAACGGACTGCCGCTGACAAGCAGGTCAAGGCTGGCAGTGTCGCTGTTGGTGCTGGCCACATCGGTCAGGCGCGGCAGGGTAGACAGGATGTCGCCATAGGGATTGAGCGCGGGGTCGCCCGCCGCCAGCCGCGACGTGATGGTGGACACATCAAGGCCCCGGTCGATGCGGGTCTGGCTTTGCGCATGCAACCAGTTGCCGGTGAGGTTCCAGCGCCAACCCGAAATCCGGCCATCCAGCACGGTGCCCAGCCGGCTGTTCCAGCTGGTTCCATTGCGCTGGAGCGGATCGGCGCCATAGCGCCCCAGCACGACATCACCGGCAAAGGGCGAAAACGGATTGCCGGCGGGCAAGGTCAGGGTCACGGGCGCCAGCCCCTGCAACGCTTCGGTGGTGGTACGCTCGATACCGCCCGTCAGCGTGGCGGCGACATCGCCCAATATGCTGCCGGCCAGCGTGCCATTCAGGCTGACGGTGCGCGTGTCGGGCAGCAGCGATCGGAACGGACGGATATCGGTGACATTGACACCGCCGCCAGCAAATTCCGCCAGCAACGGTGCGCGGCTGCTGGCGGTCGCCGGCACCGCTGCGATGGTGACGGTGCTGCCTGCCAGCGCCGACAACGCCGGATCGATGGCGGCGCCGGCAATGGGCGCCGTGATGTTGCCGGCAAGGTCGAAGGCACGCAGTTGTGTGGGCGAGACGATGCGCCGTTCGTTTTCGGTCACCAGCGTGTCGATATTGGACTTGGCCTCCAGGCTGATGCGGCTGTCCTTGTTCAATTTCAGGAAATTGGCTTCGATCTCGTTCGAAAAGCGCCCGCCATCGGTGGGCCCGCCCACTTCCAGTTCGCCGGTGACCGCCTTGAACCGTGGGCGCAGCACGAAGTTGATCACCCGCTGGTCGGCACGAAAGCCGTATTTCAGCGCAACCTCCTCGGGCAGCACATCGACGCGGATGATCGCTTCGGGCGGGATGTTGCAGATTTCGGCAAAGCCCGACACGCGCTTGCCGTTCAGCAACACCGCCGGCGGTCCATTGCTGCGGCCCCGGCCCGACCGGGTCTGCGGCGCCAGTTCTGCAAGCAATTCGGCAAGGCTGCTGGCGCCGATGGCCCGGATATCCTGCACGCCCAGTTGCAATTCGGGCTGGATGTCGCCGATGACGCTGCCGACCTGCCGCTGGCCGGTGACGACGATTTCGCCTTCCCCATCCTGACTGGACGCTTCCTGGGCATTATTGTCCTGAGCCGGGGCGGGCTGGCCCGACAGCGGCGGCATCTGGGCAAGCGCCGGCATGGACACCAGACCCAAAGCCGCCATCGCAACCGAACGCACAAAAGAGAAATTCACCGAAAGATCCTGTCGTGCGTTGGGGGCAGAGTGCGCACGGCGATTAGCCCAGCCTTGAGCCAAGGGAAACGCGGTGCGACGATGTTACGTAGCGCACGTGGATTTTCCCCCGACGCTGGTGCCCCGCCGGGCAGCGGTGCATAGTGCGGGCTTGATGACGGAGAAAACCCGATGCTGCTGTGGTCCGCACCCGATCCCGCCCCAAACCCGCGCCGCGTGCGGCTGTTCCTGGCGGCAAAGGGCCTGACATGCCCGGAAAAAATGCTGTCGCTGCCGGCGCGCGACCACAAATCGGCCGATGTGATGGCGCGCAATCCACGCGGGCAAGTGCCGTTTCTGGAGCTTGATGACGGCACGATCATCGCCGAGACAATCAGCATCTGCCGTTACCTCGACGAACTGCACCCACAGCCGCCGATGTTCGGCACCACGCCATTGGCACGCGCGCAGACCGACATGTGGATCCGCCGCGTCGAAACCGGGCTGGGCACGCCCATCAGCCTGTTCTGGCAACATGGCCATCCGCTGACGGCCCGGCTTGTGGCGCAAATACCCGCCATGGCCGAAGCGGCGCGGGCGCAGGCGTTCACGATGATGGCATGGTTTGACGCACAATTGGCTGGCCGCGAATGGCTGGCCGGCGACCATGTGACGATGGCCGATATCGCGCTGCTCACCAACATCGATTTTGCCAGCTGGATCGGGCTTGCGGTGCCGGCCGAGCACGCCCATCTGCTGGCCTGGCACGAACGGGCAACAGCCCGGCTAGCCTAAACCAGCCGGCTCTGACGCAGCGCAGCGGCGATGAAGCCGGTGAACAGCGGATGCGGGTCGAACGGTTTGGATTTCAGTTCCGGGTGGAACTGCACGCCGATGAACCACGGATGGTCCGGCCGCTCGACGATTTCGGGCAGCAGGCCATCGGGAGACATGCCCGAGAACATCAGCCCGGCCGCTTCCAGCCGCTCGCGGTAATGGACATTGACTTCATAGCGGTGGCGGTGACGCTCGCTGATGGTGGCGGTGCCATAGATGCTGGCCGCCAGGCTATTGCCGGCCAGCGCCGCTTCAAAGGCGCCGACCCGCATGGTGCCGCCCATATCGCCGCCCGCCTGCCGCTGTTGCAGGCCCTCGGGGCTCATCCATTCGGTGATCATGCCGACGACGGGTTCGGGTGTCGGGCCGAATTCGGTGGTGCCGGCATCGACAACGCCGGCCTGGTGGCGCGCCGCTTCGATACAGGCCATCTGCATGCCAAGGCAGATGCCGAAAAACGGCACGCCGCGCTCGCGGGCAAATTCAACGCTGGCGATCTTGCCTTCTGATCCGCGCTCGCCAAAGCCGCCGGGCACCAGGATACCGTGCATCGGTTCAAGTTTCTGGACGGCATCGGCATCTTCGAACGCCTCGGCATCCAGCCAGTTGATGTTGACCTTGACCCGGTTGGCCAGCCCGCCATGCACCAGCGCCTCGGTCAGCGATTTGTACGCGTCTCGCATGCCGGTATATTTGCCGACAACGCCAATGGTCACTTCGCCTTCGGGATTGTGCAGCCGTTCCGATATGTCCAGCCAGCGTGTCAGGTCAGGCGCCGGCGCATCCGTTATGCCGAACGCCGCCAGCACTTCGTCGTCCAGCCCTTCGGCGTGATAATTCAGCGGCACTTCGTAGATGGATTCGGCGTCCAGCGCCGAAATGACGGCGTCCTTGGAGACATTGCAGAACAGCGCGATCTTGGCGCGGTCACTGTCGGGCAGCGGATGTTCGGACCGGCACACCAGCACCTGCGGCTGGATGCCGATTCCGCGCAACTGCGCCACACTGTGCTGTGTCGGCTTGGTTTTCAGCTCCCCGGCAGCGGCGATATAGGGCACCAGGGTGCAGTGGATGTAGCAGACGTTGTTGCGCCCCATGTCGGCGGCCATCTGGCGAATGGCCTCAAGGAACGGCAGGCTTTCGATATCGCCGACCGTGCCGCCGATCTCACACAGCACGAAATCGATGTCGCTGACTTCGGCGCCGGCGAATGCCTTGATGGCGTCCGTGACATGCGGAATGACCTGGACGGTGGCGCCAAGGAAATCGCCATGCCGTTCGCGGGCGATGATGTCCTGATAGACGCGGCCCGAGGTGATGTTGTCGGTCCGCCGGCTGGAAACGCCGGTAAACCGTTCATAATGGCCAAGATCGAGATCGGTTTCCGCCCCGTCGTCGGTGACATAGACCTCGCCGTGCTGATACGGGCTCATCGTGCCGGGATCGACATTGAGATAGGGGTCGAACTTGCGGATCCGCACGCTGTAGCCACGCGCCTGAAGCAACGCCGCCAGCGCCGCGCCCATGAGACCCTTGCCCAGCGAGGAGACCACGCCGCCGGTGATGAAAATGAACCGCGTCATGGGAGAAAAGCCCTAGCGGAGATTCGGGGGGAAACGCCAGTCCTGCCG
>NZ_JANPCD010000163.1:0-22661 GCF_031430775.1 Sandarakinorhabdus sp.
TAATCACCGGCTATGTGGGCGACCTCTATTTTTACACCTGGGCGCGACAGCGCACGGCGATGACCTCGGCACCCTTCGGCGCGGTCAAGGATGTCGCCATCCTGTCGGCGATGGCGGCCAACGCGGTAACGCTGGTGCTGATGGTGCTGGCCTATCCACTGCTCGATACGCTGCACCTGGGCATTGATTCCACCGCCTTTTTCGGATCGGTGGCGCTGATGCTGGTGATTTCCAGCAGCGTGCTGTTCTTCCGCAAGAAACTGTTCAGCCTGCCGGCGCGCGATCTCTGGTTTGTCACCTTCGTGCAATCAGCGCGCGTGGTCGCCACTTTGGTGCTCACCGGCCTGTGTTGGCACCTGGCGCTGCCGGCGGAATCGGTGGAATTGTGGGTGCTGCTGTCGGCGATGCGCATGTTGCTGTCGCGGCTGCCGTTCCTGCCCAACCGCGAACTGGTATTCGCCGGACTGGCGGTGTTCCTGATCGGTCATGATGCGGAAATCACCCGGCTGATGACGATGATGGCCAGCCTGACACTGGTGACGCATCTGGGCCTTGGAGTGATGCTGATGGGCGGCGAAGCTGCCGGGTGGCGCCGCCGGTGAGCGTGGTAATCATGACGCTGGCCGTACTGGCAGGCGCGCAGGTGCCGGGGCTGGCAGGCGCGCAGGTACCGGGCGAAATCGTGCCGTCCCCCGAACTTGGCAAGGCGGCGGCCCAGTGCCGGGCAGACGAAGCCGGGCCGGCGGTGATCGTCACGGTTATCGGCCTCAAGGACCGCAAGGGATTGCTGCGCGCCGAGCTTTATCCCGACAATGATGCCGACTTCCTTGAAGATGACGCGATATTGGTGCGGGCCGGGAAAACCTTTCGCCGTGCCGATATGGCCATGCCGCAATCAGGCCCGGTGCAATTGTGCCTGCGCCTGCCATCGGCGGGCAGTTTCGCGATGTCGATCCTGCACGACCGCGATTCCAACCTGAAATTCGGTCTGTCGAGCGATGGCATCGGCTTTCCCGGAAATCCGAAACTGGGGTGGAGCAAGCCCAAGGCAGCATCGGCAAGCTTTGCCGCCGGGCCGGGATTGAGCTTCATCACCGTCCGGCTGAACTATCGCCGGGGCCTGCTGCGTTTCGGGCCGCTCAAGGACAGGGCATAGCGCCGTGCATATCGTCGATATCTCGGCGCTCTATAGCCCCAAGGGCGGCGGCATCCGCACCTATACACGGCGCAAGCTGGCGATTGCGCAGCGGCTTGGCCACCGGCTGACCGTGATCGCACCAGGAGCTACCGACAGCATCGAGCATGTCGGCACGGCGCGGCTGCGCACCATCCGCAGCCCGAGGTTTCCGCTCGACCGCAACTATTTCTATTTCAGCGACGACAGCGTCATCCATGCCGCGCTCGACGCCGAAGCGCCGGATTTCGTCGAATGTTCGTCGCCCTGGGGCAGCGCCCAGGCGGTGGCGGACTGGAAGGGCCAAGCGCCGCGCGCGCTGATCATGCATGCCGAGCCTATGTCGGCCTGGGTCTATCGCTATCTCGACGGCTTTCTGAGCCGCGAGGCCATCGACCGCGGCTTCGACTGGTTCTGGCGGTATCTGCGCCGGCTGGATGCACGCTACGACATGATCGTCACGGCAGCGCCCAGCGTGGCGGCGCGGCTGCGCGGCGGCGGGCTGGAGCGCGTGGCGGTGCACCCGATGGGAGTCGATCCGGGGGTTTTTTCGCCGTCCTTGCGGGATCCGGCGCTGCGGGCAAAGCTGCTTGCCGAATGCGCCTTGCCCGACAGTGCGACCCTGGTCATTGGCGTGGGTCGCCACAGCCCGGAAAAACAATGGCCGTTGGTCATCGCCGGCGTGACCGCAGCGGCCTATGGGCGGCCACTGGGGCTGGTGTTGCTGGGTGACGGCCATGGCCGTGCGGCCGTGCAGCGCGCGGTGGGCGAGAATCCGCACATCCGCCTGCTGGCGCCGGTCAGCGACCGCGCGGAATTTGCCCGCATGCTCGCCAGTTCCGATCTGATGGTCCATGGCTGTCCGGCGGAAACCTTTGGCCTGGCCTGTGCCGAAGGACGCGCGTCGGGCTTGCCGCTGATCGTACCCGACGAAGGCGGTGCGTTCGACCAGCTATTGCCCGAACAGGGCCGCAGTTTCCGTGCCGGGGACGCTGCCAGCCTGGCCGGAACGCTGGCCGATGCCCTGCCCGCGCTGCCGGCGATGCGCGCCTCTGCCATCGCCAATGCCGGTGCCGTGGCCAGCATGGACCAGCATTTCGCGGGGTTGTTCGCTGCGTATGCGGAGCGGCTGGCGCTTGTCCGCGCAGCGTGATCGGCGCTTGATCAGCCGATTACCTGCACCAATTGGTCAAGCAATCCATCGACCTCGGCCATGCTGTTATAGTGTGACAGGCCGATCCTGACCGCGCCGGGGCCATCGCGCAGGCCCAGCACGCCCGCCGGCTCCCAAGCGTAATAATACCCCGACCAGACAAAAATATTGCGCGCGGCAAGATCGGCGGCCAACGCGCCTGAATCCCGGCCTTCGACCGTAAAGGTGAAGGTCGGCACGCGCTCGGCAAGGCGATTGGCATTGGCGATGCCATGCAGCGTCAGGCCCTTGATGCCCGCAAGCCCTGACAGGAAGCGCCGCGACAGATCGGCCTCATGCGCGGTGATGGCGTCATAGCCGGCCACAAGGCGCTGGCGCAGCGGCGCGGTGGTGGCAGTGCCCTCCTGGTCGCCCAGCCACGCGATATGCTCGATGGCAGCAAGCGTGCCGGCCTGCGCCTCGAACGACGGCGTGCCCGGTGAAAAGCGGGTTGGCATCGTATCGACCGACGGGCGGACCTTGAGGGGGTGCAGTTGCGCCTGAAGCCCGCGCGACAAATACATGACGGCGGCGTGCGGCCCGAAGAATTTATAGGCCGATGCGCACAGCATGTCGCAGCCGATGGCCGCGACATCGATCAGAATGTGCGGCGCCGCCTGCACGGCATCGACAATGCTGATGGCGCCCACAGCGCGCGCGGCGGCGCAGACGGCTGCGACATCGTTTATGGTGCCCAGATAGTTGCTGGCCTGCCCGACGGCGACCAGCCGCGTGCGCGGGCCGATCAGTTCAGGAAGCAGATCAAGCCGCAGGGCGTGGGTTTCGCGGTCCCATGGCAGCCACCGAACGGTCAGGCCGCGCGCCTGCGCCTGCTGCAACCATGGCGAGACATTGGCGTCATGGTCCATGCGAGTCAGCAGGATCTCGTCGCCGGCGCGCCAATCGGAGGCAAGCAGCGGCGCGAACTGGAAGAACAGCGATGTGGTGTTGAGGCCGAAGACGATTTCGTCTGGCGCACAATTGTAGAATGCAGCGGCCCCCTGGAGCGCCGCGTCGCAGATCGCGCCGGCGGCAACCGAGGTGCGGAAATGCCCGCCGTCATTGGCGCAGGCATCGATCAGCGCGTGCCGCATGGCATCGACGACGCGGCCAGCGACCTGGGTGCCGGCCGGTGCATCGAAATAGCCGCGCGGGACGCCGTCATCGGTCAGGGCAAGGGCGGGAAAGGCGGCGCGGACCGCTGCGATATCAAGGCTCATGCCCGGCAGCGTTGCGGCAGTGCCGACGGGACGTCAATCCGTTCGGCGGGCGCAAACGAAAAAGGCCCGCCGAAGCGGGCCTTTGACGAGAACGCGGAGGAGTCAGGCCGCGACGCTGGCGTTGCGGCGGCGGCGGGCAAGGCCGACCATGCCGAAGCCGGCCAGCAGCATCGCCCAGGTGCCTGGTTCGGGCACACCGACGACCGGCGGCGGATTGGAGGAGAAGGAACCGCCCGCATTGGCGCGGAAGCTGTTCAGCGCGCTGGCCGCGTTGCTGCGGGTCAGCATCGGGTTGATGCTGACCATCGACAGCGCAAAATCGCGCTCGATGGTGGTGGAGAAATCGAGGACATCGGACGTCATGGTGACCAGGTCACCAGCCGAGGTGCTGGCCGAGAAGGAACCGGACGTCCCGCCACTCTGGCCGAAGATCACCGGGTTGGACCCGCCACTGGCGCCATAGTTGACGGTGAGCAGATTGGAGCCGGCGGCATAAAAAGTGCTGCCGACCGAAAAGGCGGTTGTCGACACGAACGACATCGAACCGCTGCTGATGCGCTGGAACAAGAACCCTGCCGACAGCGACGCCGGGCTGGCGATTGTCGTAGCGTTCAGTGTCCAGATCGCCGGAAGATTGGCGAGATAGGCAATTGCGGGCGTGAGATAGGTGAAGCGCACCGCGACACTGCCAAGGCTGGAACCCGCGCCGGTCGAGATCGTGTACAGCTTGCCGCTATCGGTGCCGACCTTTTCCCAGCGGATGTTGTTGGCCTGGTTGCTGGCAGAGAAATTGGCAAAGGCCGTCACGGTCGCAGCGGCAGGCATTGCAGCACCCAGACTGGCGGCCACGGCAACAGCTGCGATCTTGGTCATCAGGTTCATCATTCTCTCCAGCAAATTCAATCCGGATGCGCGAAACATCGCATCGTCACCGGGATGTGCTGCAAGGACCATGCCAAATGGTAACAAATTCTTAACTATTTGATTCAATTTCATTACTGAAAAGTTAATAATTTAGGAGTGTAAGGCAGGGTTTACAATTTCGCGGAGAAGCCTGCATCCAACATGCTATTGAATGACAGGGGGAATCTGGCTGGAGCCAGCATAGGCCGGTCGCGCCCCCCGCGCGGCACGTCCGATGGCGTGCAGCAGCAGCGTTCAGCTTGGTCGGCGATTTTGGGGAATGGTGGACGCGGCAAGGATTGAACTTGCGACCCCTGCGATGTCAACACAGTGCTCTACCACTGAGCTACGCGTCCACTGCGCGTGGCTGTTAGTGTGATGGGACCGCCTGCGCAAGTGTGGATTTGCGGAAATGGTGCCAAATCGCCACCTTGCCGTCGGCGAAGGCTGGCTTCAAACAGGTGGCGATGACAACTTCCGGCTCCGAACAAGGCTTCAGCATCAGCGGCGACAGCGACGGCCGCTGGCCGCTGGTGATGGCCTCACCGCATTCCGGGCGGGATTATCCGTCTGCCTTTCTGGCGATGGCGCGGCTGCCGCTGGCACAGCTTCGGCGGGCCGAGGATGGCTATGTCGACGGCTTGCTTGATGGCATTGCGGGCGTGCCGGTGCTGCGCGCCTTGAAGGCGCGGGCCTGGCTCGATCTCAATCGTGCGCCCGACGAGCTTGATGCCGCGATGTTCGACGGGCCATTGCCGATGCCAGTGGTGCGCAGCGACCGGGTGGCGGCAGGGCTGGGGATCCTGCCGCGCGTCGCTGCCCATGGGATGGATATCTATTCGCGGCAGATACCGGCGGCAGAGGCCGCGCGGCGCATTGCAGCGCTGCATACGCCCTGGCACGCCAGTCTGGACCGCCTGCTTGGGCTGGCACGCGCACATCATGGCCATGCCATCCTGATCGACTGCCATTCCATGCCCAGCCCCGGCGGCCCGAGGCCACCGCAGGTGGTGATCGGCGACCGGCATGGCTGTAGCGCCGATCCGGACCTCGTCACAGCCATCGAGGCGCATTTTTCCGGCCTTGGCTGGCGGACACGGCGCAACACACCCTATGCCGGAGGCTATACCACCGAGCGGCATGGACAGCCCGCCAAGGGCATCCACGCCGTGCAGATCGAGATCGACCGCGCCCTGTACATGGATAGCCAGAAATTGCTGCCGCACGCCGGCTTTGCTGCCGTGGCGAGCGCCATGACCGGGCTTGCCCGAATGCTGGTGACGTTTGCGCCCATGACGGCGGTTCAGCGCGACGCGGCCGAATAGGCCACCGTGTCCAGCTGAAAAAAAGCTGCCCCGCTTTCGGGGGAAAACGGAGCAGCCAGGGTCCAGGGAAGGAAAACGGGAAACCCCGTCATCGTAGGGTGGCGAGGGGGAAAGCCGCCACTACGATACCGAAATAAGAAGCAATTCGCCCGCTGCAAGTGGTGCGGGCAGGCGTTTTTCTCAGAAACCGAAACGCACACCCAGACGGAAATCCCGCCCCATCAAGGGCGCGACATTCTTGAGGAAGCTGGCATGGCGGCGCGCCTCGACATCGAAGATGTTGTTGGCTTGCAGCATGACCGTCGTGTTGTTGCCTTCGCCCAGAGGTTTCCAGTTCAGGCTGAAATTCACCATGGTCCAGGCCGGGGTTTCGGTCTCGAACGACGTGATCCGGCTCTGGCGCGTGACATGCTCCACCTCCAGCCGGCCGCCAACGCTGCCGCCGCCGGCTTCGATGCCGCCGATCATGCGTAGCGGCGGGATGCGCGGTGCCGGGCCGACGCCGCCCAGCACGGAAGCGTTCACATAATCGACGAGGCCGGTGACCTCGATGCGGGTATCGCCCATTTGCGCCACTTTGAGGGCGCCCTCGATTTCAAAGCCGAAGAAGCGGGCGTCGGCCTGAGCGTAGCGGAACACCGGCAACCCGTCTTCTTCCAAGCCCGTCGGATTCAGGAAGATGAAATTGTCGAAGCGGTTGAAATAGCTCGACAGCTCCAGTCGCCAGCCCTCGCCGCGCCCGCGCAACACGGCTTCGAGGCCGAGCTGGCGCTCCTTGCGAAAATTGCGGTCACCGATTTCAAAGGCGCCGGTGGCGGCATGGGCGCCATTGGACAGCATTTCCTCGGCGGAAGGTGCACGCTCGCTGCGCGCGGCGCTAATGGCAAAACGGAAGCTGTCACCCAGCGGCACAGACAAGCCAGCCGAGAGCGAAAGCGCATTGAAATCACGGTCGAAGCTGACAAGCTGCGATGTGACGTTGCTGTGTTCGAAGCGCGCACCCACTTCGGCACGCACGGCGCCAAGATCGAATTCCTGCAGCGTGAACAGACCGAACTGCCGAGTCTGGTTCAGCGGGATATAGGCTTCCTCACCCTGGGCATCGAAGTTGCGGCTGAGAACCTGGACGCCGGTGGCTCCCTTCCAGCCGTTCCGGTCACGCTGCACGAGTTCCAGGCGCGCTTCCCAGCTCTTGTTGAAGAAACTGGTGCCGATGGCGCCGTCCGATTCGATCTCGTCATGACGATAATCGGCCCAGCCGCCCCGGAATTTCAACTCCTCAAAGGCACCGCCCAGCGGCACGGCAGCACGGACATCGACCCGGGTCTGGCGCATGTCGAGGGTGATGTCTTCGTGCACATGGGCTTCTTCCGCATGCTCGCCGTCATGGTCGTCTTCTTCATGCCCCAGTTCGAGGCCGCCCGGGATGCCATAGCGATTTTCGAGATGGCTGAGGGCGACACCGAAATTGGCGCCATTGTCGCCGATCCAGGTGAAGCCGCCGCCAATATCCCAAGTGCGCCCGCCGGTGTTGGCAACACGGCCGCGCGCCTGGGCGTCCTGCGCCGCCTCGCCGCCTTCCGCCTCTGCCGCAGCGCGCAAGCCTTCGGAAAAGACAAAGCCGCCGGTGCGGTAGTTGCCGGTTTCCAGAAAGCTGCCATCGGCATGCAGCACAAGGTTCTTGGACACCGGCAGATTGACCGACAGAGCGCCGCCGCGCTCACGAGCAGCCGTACCGAAATTGGCGCTGCCATCGACATGAATGCTTTCGTCCGGAATTTCGCGCGCAATGCGCAGGTCACGCATGTTGACGACGCCGCCAATCGCGCCCGAGCCGTAAAGCAGCGCCGCAGGCCCGCGCACGATCTCGACACGGTCGACGAGCAAGGGGTTGGCCGCAACGGCATGATCGACCGAGGTGTTGGACACATCGAAGCTGCCGATGCCATCGGTCAACACACGTACGCGCTCGGCATCAAGGCCGCGCAGGATCGGACGCGAAGCATTGGGGCCGAAGAAAGTGGCGCTGACGCCCGGCTGGCGCGACAGCGTCTCGCCGATCGTCGAGCGGGTCTCGCGCTGCAACGCATCAGCGGCGAGGACCGTGACGGCGGTCGCGACCAGCTTGCGGTCACGCGCATAGGGCGAAGTGACGATGATTTCGGGGTCGGTCGGCGTGTGCAGCGTATCGCCCGCGGGCGCCGCAGCATCGTCGGCCATGACCGGCGCGGTGGAAACAAGCAGGAGCGTGAGAAATGACAGGCGGAACAAGGCCGATCTCCGAATAGCGGTGTGAATGAAGGAGCATGCCTTAATGTTATAGTGTATCGTGTCAAGCCGCGTGTTGGTCCCAGGCGCCATGCGGCTCAGAACGAAAATGGGCGGACCAGCATCTGCTGGCCCGCCCATTTTCAGGCGACGCGTGATTGCCAAATGTCAGGCGGTAGCTGCCTGCGATGCTGCAAACTGGCGCTCGAACAGCGGCGAGATCAACGACAGCGAGAACAGATGGGCATAGATCAGGCCCATCAGGCCAGACTGCACCATCTTGCGGGCCTGATCACCGCGCAGGTTCTGCAGCTTGGCTTCATCGACCATGCGGAAACCACGATAGACGGCGGGTTCAGCCAGGCCTTCGCGCTGGATGGTGACTTCACCGTCCATCAGCAGGTCGAGCTTGGTCAACTCTTCCATGAAATTGCGCGTGCGCATGACGGCCTGTTCGAACTGCTCGCAAAACTGCAAGATGGCCTTGGTGGTGTCGGTGGCATCCTTGCCCGCGAACATCGGCTCGCCTTCGTCGGCGATGACGATGCCGGCTGTGTCATCAAAGCACAGCGACAGCTCCTGGCTCTGCGGGTTGAGGCGCGCCAGCATGAACGGATAGCGGCGGATGAACGCCGGGATGTAATGACCCGCTTCCCACTGGTCATCGGCGCCGAGATACAAATTCTGCCCTTCCTGCAGTCCGATCAGGGCCAGCGGTGCCGGGTTGTCGCCAACACCGAACACGATCGGGTAGAAACGCTGTACGGTGGTAAATTCATCGACCGTCACCGGCACGGCATGGGTACCGCGGGTAAAGCCCAGATCGCCGCGCGGCTTGAGGCCATGGGTCGGGTGCAGTTCCGAGGAAAGCGGCATGACGTTGCCATAGAACAACGGCATCACATTGGCGGGCTGGCTGGCCATGAAGGAATCGACTTTCATAACAGGGTTGGCTTGATTGGCGTTGGCACGCTTCCTAGAGGCCGGATGACGGCCATGCAAGATTGGCCTTTGCCGAAACGGACCGAGAGCGCCAATCCGCGCGGCCTCCGGACAAATTCAGGCCAAAAAATCAGGGAAGAACCTTTCCGGGGTTCATGATGCCCAGCGGGTCAAGCGCGGCCTTGATGGCGCGCATTGCCGCCAGCTTGGCCGGGTTCGCCGCCCATCCCAGATCATCGCGCTTGAGCACACCGATGCCATGCTCGGCCGATATGGAGCCGCCGGCGTCCACCACCAGCCGGTGCACCAGCGCGGTGATGGCGTCGCGGTGCGCCGCAATCCAGTCGGCAGCATCCGGGATCGCAGGTGCGCGGACATTGAAATGCAGATTGCCGTCGCCAAGATGGCCAAAGGCGAGAACGCGCGCGCCGGGGATGGCCATTTCAACCGTGCGCGTCGCCGACAGGGCAAAGGCCGGCATCATGGCAACCGGCACGGCGATGTCGTGGTGTACGGCTGGTCCGTCCCGGCGCTCCGCCAGCGGCAGTTCCTCCCGCAGCCGCCACAACGCCGCGCCTTGGGCATCGCTGGCGGCAATGACCGCATCGCGCGCGGCATCGGCCAAGGCTGCCAACAGCATGTCATCGAGCGGCGCGGGGCCGGCGAGTTCAACCAGCACATGCCAGGGATGACTGCCTGCCAGCGGAGGCCGATGCCCATCGAGATGGCGCAGCACCATCTGAAGCCCGGCATCGGGGATGATCTCGAAACTTTCCACCTGGCCGCCACTGTCGCCGCGCAGCCGCACCAGAAGCGCCAGCGCAGCCGCTGGATCATCGATCCCCGCCCAGGCGATGCTGTGGTGGCGCGGCGCCGGGACAAGCCTGAGGGCGGCGGCCGTCACCACGCCCAAAGTGCCTTCGGCGCCGATCAGCAGCTGCTTTATGTCATAGCCGGTGTTGTCCTTGGCCAGACCGGTCAACTGGTCAAGGATGGTCCCGTCCGGCAGGACGGCCTCGATCCCGGCAACCAGAGCGCGCATCGTGCCATGGCGCAGCACCTCGACTCCGCCGGCATTGGTGCTCACCAGCCCACCAATGGTGGCGCTGCCGCGCGCACCCAGCGACAGCGGAAACCGGCAACCGATGGCAAGCGCCGCGTCATGCACATTGGCAAGCACGACGCCGGCTTCGGCGACCAGCAGCAGGCCATCGCCGTCGACGCTGCGAATCCGGTTCATGCGCGCCAGTGACAGCAGCACGCTGCTGCCGTCGGCGGCCGGAATACCGCCGCCGACAAGGCCTGTGTTGCCCCCTTGCGGAACCAGTGCGACCCGGTGAGCGGCCGCCGACGCCACGATCGCCGCCACCTGCGCCGTCGTGCGCGGCAAAAGCAGCAGCGGCGACGCCCCGGTGTAGCGTCCACGCCAATCGGTCAGACGCGGCGCAATGAGGTCCGGGTCATCTGTCCAGTTGCCCGGCCCGGCAGCAACCTGCAGAGCCGCCAGCGCGCCTGCACCGGGCAACAGGGAAGGCACAAAAGACGGTGCGCGGGTCATCCCACAACTCTAGAGGATCATTGGGCAGGGTGCCAGTTCAGCGGGCGTTCAATTTCGGCTGGGCATCGGGATGAGTGGCAAATCGCGACAATTGGCCGGATATCGGAACTGGGGGCGGAGAGGTGTTGCAGGCGTGAGGCATTGGCGGGCAGCCCATAGCGCAGCGGATGCAATGCGGTTGCTTGTGTTGCCGGCGCTCTGGCTGGCGATGGCATTGCTGGCCGCCGCCGCGCTGTCCGGACGGCCGGCGGCTACCCAGACGCTGGGCAGCGAGAGCTGGAAGCGCATGGCGGTGGAACCCGGCGATGCCGTCACCACCAGGCCTTTTCCACCGCGCGCAGGGCGCAATCGGTGCGTGGCCATCAAGAACATCGCCGCCGCACAATTGTTCGGCGACCGCGCCATCGAACTGACCCTCAAGGGCGGCGCACGGTACCGCATGTTCCTGGCGCAGGAATGCCCGGCGCTGTCATTCTATCAGGGCTTTTATTATCGGCCCCAGTCGGCGGGGCAACTATGCGCCGGGCGCGATGTCATCGGCGCCCGATCAGGCGGCGAATGCGCTATCGCCAGCATCCTGCCAGTACGCGAAGTGGGCAAGCGCCGCGCTCGGCGCAACTGAGTCTCCGCTCAAAGCACCTTGTTGCGCAACAATATTTCTCAAGTTGGCCGCCAAGTGTTGCACGGGCGCCACATTCCGTAAACTCTTTGAAGGAATTGCGGCTGGCGCGACCAAAAACTGGACAAGCAAGCGCTTCCCTGTCCAAACTGAGCGTTGAGCATTCGGCCTTTGAGGGCCGTGATGCATCGGTCCAAGACCCTGCCGTTCGCGGCGATAAAAAGGGCTGGCCATAACGGGCTTAACGGGGAGGAATTTTGATGCGCATCACGTCTGGAATCCGAGCAGGTCTTGTTGGCGGCGTTTCGCTCATCGGGCTGCTGGCGACACCGGTTTTTGCACAGGCCGCTGCGGCCGCCGAAGAAACCGGCATCGAGGAAATCGTCGTTACCGCCCAGCGCCAGGCGCAGAGCCTGCAAGACGTGCCGATCGCGGTTTCGGCCTTCAGCGCCGAAGCACTGCAGCGCCAGCAGATCAACAACCCGCTCGATATCCAACTTACCCTGCCCAACATCACTTTCTCCAAGGGCAACTTCACCGGCGCCAGCTTCACCATTCGCGGCATCGGCGATCTGTGCGTCGGCGTGACCTGCGACAGCGCGACCGCCATTCACTCAGAAGGCATGCCGCTGTTCGCCACCCGCCTGTTCGAAGCCGAATTCTTCGACCTGGAGCGTGTCGAAGTGCTGCGCGGCCCGCAGGGCACGCTGTTCGGCCGCAATGCCACGGGCGGCGTCGTCAACTTCGTGAACGCCAAGCCGCAGATGGATGCCATCCATGCCGCTGGTGAAGCCGACTATGGCAATTTCAATTCGGTCCGGCTGAAGGGCATGTTCAACCTGCCGATCACCGACACGCTGGCCGTGCGGATCGCGGGCACCTATCTGAACCGCGAAGGCTTCACCGAGAATCTGTTCGACAACACCCGCATCGATGGCCGCAACCTGTACGCCCTTCGCGGCAGCATCCGCTGGCAGCCGACAGAAAACACCACCGTCGACGCCATGGGCTTCTATTTCCACGAAAAGGACAATCGCAGCCGCATCCAGAAGCAGCTGTGCCAACGCGACGCCACTGGCGTGCTGGGCTGCCTTCCCGGCCGGCTCGAATTCGGGACGACCAACGCCAATTCGACCTTTGTCGGCACGCTGGCCAGCCGCGAATTCCTGACCACGCAAGGCGGTCCGGGCTTTGCCGCACTGGGCCAGGGCAGCCTTTATGGCCCCGATCCCTATATCAACAACGTCAACCCGGCCAATGTCCGCCAGGTGCGCACCGACTATACGCCGACCTATTTCGCCAAGGAGCAGCAATACATGCTGCGCGTGGCGCATGACTTCGGCGGCATCAAGGCGCAGCTGACCGGGATGTACCAGTCGAACGAGGTCGACAGTTCGGTTGACTACAACCTCAGCGTCTTCAACCCGGCCGTCGCTGCAAGTGCGGTGGCCACGCTTGGCGCCTTTGCCCAGGCCATTCCCGGCACGGTCAATGTCCGCAACGCCATCAGCTCGGGCGGCAATTTCTGCACGTCGTTGCCAGACACGGCCGGCGTGGGCGCCTATGGCGGCAACCGCCTGTGCTCGCCAACCCCGCAGGATTTCGACCGTTCGAACCAGAGCACCCGCTCCAAGACGGTCGAAGGCATCATCAGCTCGCAATGGGACGGAAAATTCAACTTCCTGGTCGGCGGCATCTATGTCGACAGCGTGCTGCCGGAAAACAGCTATTATGTGAACAGCTGGGGCATCGACCATCTGGTCGGAGTGCTGGGCGCGGCCAATGGCGGCTATCTGGGCACGCCTTATTTCCGCAACAACACGCAGCGCTACACGCTGCAATCCTATGGCTTGTTCGGTGAAGCCTATTTCAACGTCACCGACACGTTGAAGATCACCGCCGGCATCCGCTACAACAACGACAAGAAGTTCGTCCGCGCCCGTTCGACACTGGCCAGTTTCCTGGTGCCATTCGGCTCGACCAACGCCTTCGCCAGCAACTTCGCCGGCAATTTCGATGCCGATCCGGCCACGCCCTGCGTGGTGTCGCCGGGTTCGGTCGTGGGACCCATCGGTGGCCGTCCCGGCTGCGAAGCGTTCCAGGAGCGTACGGCCAAATTCGACGCGGTCACCGGCCGCGTTGTCGTCGACTGGAAGATCACCGACGACAACCTGATCTATGCGTCCTACTCGCGCGGTTACAAATCGGGCGGCATCAACCCGCCGCTGCAACCGATCTTCGCCGTGCCGGACAGCTTCACGCCGGAATTCGTCAACGCCTTTGAAATCGGCTCCAAGAACACGTTCCTTGGCGGCGTGCTGCGCGCCAACATCACGGCCTTTTATTATCAATACAAGGGCTTGCAGCTGTCGCGCATCGTGGCCCGCACCTCGGTCAACGACAATGTCGATGCCAATGTCTACGGCATGGAAGGCGAATTCATCGTTCAGCCGAACCGCAATCTCGCTGTCAACATGAACGTCAGCTATTTGCATACCAAGGTCAGCACCGACAAATTCCTGTCCAACCCGCGTGATCCGTCCGGTGGCCGCAGCGATGCCGTCATCATCAAGGACATCACCAACGGCGCCAACTGCGCCGTGGTGCCGCGCGCCGGCAACACCAGCGGCCAGGCCGGCACTTCGGCCTTTGTCGCCGGTGCCAACGCCGCCATCAACGCGGGTGCCATTCCGGGTCTTGTTGCCGGGGCCGGATTGCGCGCGCCAACGGCGTTCGCTTCGGACAGCGGTCTCAACGGTGCAACCGGCGCCTTCTCGGTCTGCGGCGTCTTGGGCGCCCTGGGCACACCGGCATCGGGCTTCGAGATGCTGCCGGCCGGCGTCGAATCCAATCTCAAGGGGAACCAGCTGCCCCAGGCTCCGACGTTCAAATTCTCGGTCGGCGCCCAGTACACCTTCGACTTCAAGAATGACTGGAGCCTTATCCCGCGTGTTGATCTTGCCCATACCGGCGAGAGCTTTGGCAACATCTTCAACGGTTCGATCAACCGGGTGCCGAGCTACACCGTCGTCAACGCGCAGATCCAGCTGAACGGGCCGGACCGCAAATGGTATGTTCGCGGCTACATCCAGAACCTGACCAACAACAACGCCACGACCGGTTTGTATGTCACCGATCAGTCATCCGGTCTGTTCACCAACATCTTCACCCTCGAACCACGCCGCTACGGCATCGCCGCCGGCTTCAACTTCTAAGGCGCAGACACGAAGAACCGATGGGGCGGGAGGCAACTCCTGCCCCATTTTCATGGACCGGAGCGCCATGGCGGACATGGCCCGAAATTACGCGTCCATTGACATTTGCGCGCTTTGACCACAATGCGCCGGGGCGCTGCTCAGGCGCCGCCCAAGGAACCAAATGAGCTTTTCCGATCTCGGACTTTCCGATGCACTGATGCGCGCTGTCGACGACAGCGGCTACAATGACCCGACTCCAATCCAACGCCAGGCCATCCCCTCTGTACTGATGGGCCGCGACATCATCGGCATCGCCCAGACGGGGACCGGCAAGACCGCGTCGTTCGTGCTGCCGATGATCGACATTCTTGCCGAAGGGCGGTCGCGCGCGCTGATGCCGCGCAGCCTTATTCTCGAACCGACGCGCGAACTGGCGCAGCAGGTTGCCGAGAATTTCGACAAATATGGCAAGTATCACAAGCTGAACATGGCGCTGCTCATCGGCGGCGTGTCGATGGGTGACCAGCTGGCTGCGCTCGAAAAGGGCGTCGACGTGCTGATCGCCACGCCGGGCCGGCTGATGGACCTGTTCGGGCGCGGCAAGATCATGCTGAACCAGTGCGGCCTGCTCGTCATCGACGAGGCCGACCGCATGCTCGACATGGGCTTCATCCCGGACATCGAGGAAATCTGTTCCAAGCTGCCCAAGGTGCGCCAGACGCTGCTGTTCTCCGCGACCATGCCGCCGCCGATCAAGAAGCTGTCGGACAGGTTCATGTCGGACCCGCGCACCATCGAAGTGGCGCGCCCGGCCTCTGCCAACTTGCTGATCACCCAATATGTCGTCGAAACCAGCGGACGCGCCAAGCGCGAAACGCTCCGCACGTTGCTGGATGCCGAAGACGTCAAGACGGCGATCATCTTCTGCAATCGCAAGCGCGACGTCCGCGACCTGACCGAAGTGCTGAAACGCGCACGCCTTTCGGTCGGCCAGATCCATGGCGACATGGAACAGTCGGACCGCATCCGCGAGTTGGACCGATTCAAGAACGGCGATATCACCATCCTGGTCGCCTCCGATGTCGCGGCACGCGGGCTCGATATTCCCGGCGTCAGCCATGTCATCAACTATGACGTGCCGTACAACGCCGACGATTATGTCCACCGCATCGGCCGCACGGGCCGGGCCGGCCGCACCGGCACCGCATTCACGATGGCCACGCCGGAAGATGCGGAAAACCTGGGCGAGATCGAAAAATTGATCCGCCAGAAAATCGCACTCTGGACGGGGTCGATTCCGGTTGCCGCAGTGGCAGCGCCGGTTGCAGAGGTTGCCACAGCATCAGCGCCGGTAGCGGAGGTTGCGCCCGAGGCCGCCGTGGCAGCCGAAGCCGCGCCGCGCGGTGATCGCCGCCGCCGTGGTCGCGGCGGCGGCGCTGCCAGGCCCGCAGCAGCTTCAAGGCCTGCAGCTGCGCCAAAGGCCGAAGCTGCGCCAAAGGTCCAGCCCGCCACACCGGCACGCCAGCCCCGCGCTGCTCCACCGATGGAAACGGCCCCGACCGAAAGGCGTGCCGAAAAGGCACCCCCTGCCCCGGCACCAAAGGCCGCGACAGCCGCCCCCCGCCATCCGCCGCGCCCGACCGCCCGCGATCCCCTCGGCGCCTATCGCCAGCTTGCGCCCCAGGCGCCAGTGCGCCGCCGCGACGAAGATGAAGGCGAAAGCTTCATCGGCTTTGGCCCCGAAGGCATGCCTGACTTTTTGCGCTTCAAGGCAACAATGGAATAGGGCCAAGGTCGCAAAGGGCCGCCAGCCAGGGTCAGAACGAACCGCCGGCCACCCGCCATTGCGCAACTTCAAAGGCCATGCGCGCCGGCGGCCCGAGCACGGCGCTGACCGGACGGCGCAAGGCCGGCAGCGCGGGATCGGCAAAGCCGAGCCGGAACGCAAAGGTTGGCCGCAGCGCGGGATCGGGCAACAGCGCGTCGGCAAGGCGCGAGAAGCGGGCACGCAGACCTAGCTGCGCTTCGCGGTCGATCATTTCGGGCAATTGGTTGAGCGGCTGTGCCACCAGCCCGAGAGCAGTCGCATTCAGGTGCAGCCGCTGCCAGGCACTGCCGGCCAGCATGGCACTGCGCCTGTCCTGCGGGTCAGGGGTCACGATCAACCCGAACATCGATGCCGTCGGCAATGCCGTGTCACGCGTGGCATCCAGCCAATATTGCCCCTCTGCCATGGCGGACGGCGCCGGCAACAGGCTGCCCAGCGTCGCCAGCAGCGGTGACACGCCTGACGTGCGCATGGTCAAGCCATCGGCAAAGCGGTCGGCTTCGGACTTTTCGTGGCGGAACCAGCGGTGGCTGGCCTCCATCATCGCAACATCACCGGCAATGGCGGCCGTGGCCTCGGTGGTGAGCGCAGCAAATCGCTTGCCCTGCGCCGAGCCTGCATCAAAGAGCAGGATCTGGATATCATCTGGCCTTGGAAATGCCAGCAATGCCGCCTGCCGCGCCGGTGCGATCCGGCCGCCAATCCAGGCGCCGCGATGGGTGTGGCGGCGGCCAATGACCGAAAGCAGGGCGTGCGATGCCGGCCCGCTGTTTTCCGGACCGAGCAGGATGCGTGCGACATGGTGCGGAGCGGCAGGATCGGGCAACAGCTTGACGCGAGCGGCGCGCTTCAGCCCCGTCGAGGCCAGCGCCATATTGTGGACGGCCGCGCCCAATCCCGCCAGGCGTTCACGGCCAAAGGGGTCCATGGCGCCCAACTGGCGTTCCGGCACCTCGAACACATCGACCCCGAACCGGCCGACAGCAAAGCGCCACGGCTGGGTGTTGTGCGGGCTCGAGGCGAGCAGCCCCGCCGACACCAGCGACAATGGACCGATATAGCGTCGGTCGTTCCAATCCTGCCACGCGGCCAGCGCCGGCTCTTCACCGGACCAGAGCAAGCCTTGATCGTGCGCCCGCCAAAGGCCGGCGCCGGCCACAGCCAGCCCCAGCCCGCCACCGGCCCGCAACAGCGTGCGACGATCGATCATTCAGCCGCTATGGCCTGCGCTGTCGGCGGCGGGGACAGCCCGGCGCGGGCACGGATGACGGCGCTGGTGTCGCCGGTCACCCAGCCTGGCGGACCGGCGATGGTCATCACGGCCGCCTTGACGCTGCGCGCCGCGGCAAGATCGCGCGCCATGCCGACCCATTCATGGCAAGCGGCCCAAAGCGGATTGAAGGTGCCCAGGTTGTGCACGATGCCATAGCGCACAGGTTCGTCGTCATGCTCCAGTTCGAACGTGCCGAACATGCGGTCCCAGATGATAAGCACGCCGGCATAGTTGCGATCGAGATAGCGCGGGTTGGTGCCGTGATGGACGCGGTGGTGCGAGGGTGAATTGAGCCAGGATTCCAGCCCCCAGGGCAGGCGGCGTACCGTCTCGGTGTGGATGAAGAACTGGTAGATAAGGTTGAGACCGCCACAAAACAGCAGAAGCGCCGGGTCAAAACCCACGAGAATCAATGGCATGCGAAAGATGAAGGACAAGCTGATGACGCCGGTCCAGGTCTGTCGCAGCGCGGTCGACAGATTATAGTGCTGCGAGCTGTGATGGATGACATGGCTCGCCCAGAACCAGCGCACCCGGTGGGCGGCTCGGTGAAAGACATAATAGGCAAGATCATCGAGCACGAAGCACAGCGCAAAAGTTACCCAAGTGATCGGCAATGTCGCGATCCGGTGCTCCCACAAATACAGCCCGATGCTGAACACGGTGGTACCAAGCAAGGCGCCGGCAATCGTGCTGCCCAGCCCCATAGTCAGGGATGTGCCGGAATCGCGCCAGTCATAGCTGCCGCGTGCGCCGCGCCGCACCGCGATCATTTCGACGATTATCGCCGCTATGAACACCGGGATGGCGTATTTGACCGGATCGGGAAAGGTCATAACCGCGCCGCCCAGCGTCCGGCATCGGCGCCCAGATCAAGGTCAGCCGGGGCAAACATCGGTTCCACAAGCGCCAGATGCAGCCGGCCCCCATCCACTCTGGCAGCGGCGCCGCGAACGTCCCGCACCACCCAGCGGTCTCCCAGTGGGCGCAACAACGCGACGCGGCCGTCGCTGCCTGCCACCAGCGCGGATCGGCCATCGCCGGCAACGGCGACATCGCCCGGTGCAAAACCGGCAATGGCATCGGCTGCGATCCGCGCCGCTTCATCCGGCCCGGACAGGCGGGGATCAGTATCGAACCCCAGCCAGCGTGCCAGCAGCATCAGGAACACGATGCCTGCCAGCGAAAGGGATAATTGCAGGATCACCGCGCCGCCAGCGCCCTGAGCGTCGGCAACAGTCCACCGATGTGATAGCCGCCGGCGTCAGCGGCCGCAACAATGGCGTCGGGGTCGCCGCCGCGCTTTGCCTCGGCGAGTGCCCACAGGTTGCAGCTGCGTGTGCCCGACCGGCAAAAGGCCAGAATCGGCCCGCCTGCGTCCAGCACGGCGACCATTGCTTCGATCTGCGGCATGGAAAAACCGCTGTGATCGATGGGAATGTCCGCATAGCGCAGGCCGGCTGCCTCGGCAGCGGCGCGCATCGTTGCAGCTTCGGGCTGGCCGGCACCTTCGCCGTCCGGGCGATTGTTGACGATGGCGGCAAAGCCCTGCGCGGCGGCCAGGGCACAATCTTCGGGTGCGATTTGCGGCGCGACGGAGACATGATCGGTGATGCGAATGAACATGGGCATCATTCTATTGCGCGAATGGCTGCGGCGCCATGGCTGATGTGCGGATTGCGGCAATGTCAGCCGCGCTTATGGTGCAAGCCGGGGGGAACGAGATGACCGCAGGCGCGCACAAGGGTTCGGACGATCTACTGGGGCAGCCGCGCGGCTTGGCCTGGCTGTCGGGCACACAGTTCTGGGAAGCCTTTTCGCTCTATGGCATGCAGGCGCTGCTGACGCTGTACATGGTCGGGCAGTTGCTGTTGCCGGGCCATGTCGAAAATGTTGCCGGGCTGGCGGCAACGCGCGGCGCCATCGAAAGCGTCACCGGGCCTTTGTCCACGCAGGCGTTTGCCGTGCAATTGTTCGGGCTATGGGCGGGGCTGGTGCGGTTCACGCCGGTGTTCGGCGGCTGGATCGGGGATCGCTGGCTCGGCCGTCGGCGGTCGATCATGCTGGGCTGTTTGCTGATGACCGCCGGGCATTTCTGCATGGCCTTTGACCGGTCGTTCCTGCTGGCGCTGTTCCTGCTCATGCTCGGCACCGGCTTTGCCAATTCCAACCTGTTTTCACAATTGGGCAGCCTGTACGGCCCGGACGACCGGCGGCGTGACGATGGGCTTCAGCTGTATTATTTCGCGCTGAACTGCGGGGCGTTCGTGGCGCCGATCGTCTGCGGCTGGATGGGGCAGGAACTCGGCTGGCACCAGGCGTTCGGGCTTGCGGGGCTGGGCATGCTGGCGGGGCTGCTGGTCTATTGGCTGGGCGGCCGGCATTTGCCACCAGATCCGCCCAAGGTGGTGGCGGCGGTGCGGGTGCGATTGACCGCGCCTGAGCGTCACGCCGTGCGCTTGCTGTTGGTGCTGATGCTGGTGCAGGCGGCATTCTGGATTGCGCAGTCGCAGGTGTGGAACGTCTATAATCTATGGGTGCGCGACCATGTCGACATGAACATCGCAGGGTTTGCCGTCCCGATTCCGTGGTTGCAGGCGCTGGACGCCATTGCACCGGGTCTGCTGCTGCCGGTCACGCTGTGGCTGTGGCGCACCCAGTCACGCCGCGCCTCGGAGCCGGACGCCATTACCAAAATGGCCATCGGCTGCCGGATCTTCGGCGCCGGCATGGTCTGGCTGGCGATGGCAACACCGCTGTTCGGCACCGCCCGGGTGCCGCTGCTCTATGCCGTGTGCTTCCACATGCTTTCGAACTGGGGCTGGGTGTTCTTCACACCGATCGCCGTGGGACTTTATACGCGCGCCGCGCCGCCGTCGCTCAACGCCATGATGATCGGCGTGAATTCGATGGCAGTGTTCGTCGGCTCGACCATCAGCGGGCGCATCGGCGGGCTATACGAAGTCTGGACGCCGGGCCGTTTCTGGCTGCTCCACGCCGGGATCATCGCCGGCGGGGCGCTGTTGCTGCTGGCGCTGCGGCCGGCGGTGCGGCGGATGCTGGCGGCGGGGTGAAAGGGTCGGGCGGCGGAGCCTGCGGCAGCTGGCGACGCGATTGACGCAATCGTTGAGCGAGAGTCGCGTTTCTGGCATTGTATTGGCTGTAGTGGCGGGTTCGCGAGGGGTGAAACCGTGTTGACGCAACCGCACAAATTCCTGATCGGCTCCGCCGTGCTGATGGCCGCGGGGCTGGTCCCGATGGCATTTGAGCCCGATGCGCCATTTTCGCCGGCAGTGCTCGAAGCCCTTGATCCGACGCGGGCAGCGCAATCGCTTTGCGGTGCGCGGCGGGCAGGAATGAGCGCGGCCCGCGCGATCATGGCCGCAGCCGCTATCGCAGCGCCGGCGAGTGCGGCCGGGACCATGCCGCTGTATCCCGACCTGCTGACGTCACCGCTGGCCGTGTCGAGCATCAGCCCGGAAGCGCAGGCCTGGTTTTCGCAAGGGTTGATGCTGACCTTTGGCTTCAATCATGCCGGCGCCGTTGCATCTTTCCGCAAGGCGCAGCGGATCGATCCGGCGTGCGGCCTGTGCTGGTGGGGCGAAGCAATGGCGCTTGGCCCCAATATCAATGCGCCGATGGACGACCGCGACCGCGAGGCCGCGTTGGCGGCGCTGGACCGCGCCGTTGCGTTGAAGGCGATGACGTCGCCGATAGCACAGGCGTTGATAGATGCGCTTGCCACACGCTATGCGCGCGACGACAGGACCGACCGGGCACAACTGGATAGTGCCTATGCAGATGCGATGCTGGACGTGGCGCGGAAGTTTCCCGCCGATGACGATGTGGCGGTGCTGGCGGCCGAAGCGGCGATGGATACGAGCCCGTGGAACTACTGGGAGGCTGACCGCAAGACGCCGATCGGCCGGAGCGGCGCCGCCGTGCGATTGCTGGAGGGCGTGCTGGCGCGCAACCCCGGCCATGTGCAGGCGGCGCATTTGTATATCCACATGATGGAAGCCAGCGATCCGAAGCGCGCCGAGGCCGCCGCGGACCGGCTGGCGACGGCCAATGTGCCGAGCGCTGGACATCTGGTCCATATGCCGTCGCATATCTGGCACCGTACAGGTCGCTACCAGGATGCAATCAAGGCGAATGTCGCGGCGGCGCGTTCCGATGAAGCCTTTATCGCTGCAACCGGCGACAGGGGGCTGGTGCGATATGGCTATTATCCGCACAACCTGCACTTCATTGTCACCTCGGCGCAGATGGCAGGAGACATGAAAACAGCGGTCCGCGAGGCCGCACGGTTGCGGACCGTCCTCGACGTGGAAACATCAGCCCGTATCGGCTGGATCCAGGCGATTGATGCGGCGCCTTTCCTGGCGATGGCGCAGTTCGCCAAGCCTGAGGCAATCCTTGCCATGCCGAAGGCCGATGCGCGCCTGCCCTATGCCAACGCCATGCGGCGATTTGCGCGCGCCGTGGCCCGCGCCGCGCAGCGCGACGCAGCGGGCTTTGACGCGGAAATGGCGGCACTGTCAGCGCTGAGGGAAGATACGGGCGTCAAGGCGCTGGTGGAGCAAGCGATTCCGGTTCCCGAGCTCATAACGCTGGCCGAGGACGTTGCACGAGGCCGCCGGGCAATGGCCGAGGGCCGATTTGAAGCGGCGGCGGGTCATTTCCGCGCCGCGACCGTCACCGAAACGAAGATCAGCTATATGGAGCCGCCGTTCTGGTATTATCCGGTGCACCAGTCGCTGGGCGCCGCGCTTTACCTGTCCGGCGACCACAAGGGGGCGAGCGAGGCGTTCCGTGCCGCGCTGGTGCAGACGCCACAAAATGGCTGGGTGCTGTTCGGGCTGGCGCGCAGCGAGGCGGCAGCAGGGCACAAGGCCGAGGCGGCGGCAGCGCGGGCGGCATTTGAAAGGACCTGGGTCGGCGACCGGCACTGGCTGAAGATGGAGCGATTATAGGCCCGGGCGACATCCGGCCACCGGTAACGTTCTTACGGATAATCGGCCTGCGGCAGCGCCTTTGCCGGGCGTTCGGGCAGCGGGATGAAATCGGTATCGCCGGGGACCAGCGGGAAATCTCCAGCGCGCCAGACGGTTTCGGCATGGGTGAAGCGGTCGCGGGAAAGGCAGACGAAATTCCATTCG
>NZ_JANPCD010000164.1:0-3393 GCF_031430775.1 Sandarakinorhabdus sp.
GCGTTGTATAAAGGGCCGTCAGCAACGCCCGGTCCCACGGCGTGAGATCGGTCGGGGCAGCCGGGCCGGCGCGAAACAGGCCGAGGATCGACTGGTCCGGCGCTGCCTGGTTGCGCAGCCGGGCCTGTGACAGCACCGCCATGGCAATGTGCGACGCCAGTGCCCCAAGGTCCACGCCCGTCGCGCGCGGCACATCGACAATGACGGTCGCAGATGTCGCCGAAAGGCGCGCCTTGCTGTCGATGAGGCTGCCGGACCAGCTATCGAGCGAGACGCTGTCGCTGTTGCCCAGCGAGCCGAGATCGGCCGCGCCGCCGGCAGACATCAGGGCGGTGCTGGGGCCATTATAGGCCGGGCTGCCATCGGCCGATTCGATGCGGGTGGCGGACCACCAGCGCACCGGCAGCGGCTGGTTCAGCCAGGCGTCGCGATCCGCGCCCGCAAGCACGTCATAACTGAAGCTGTTGGGGCGTTTTTGCAGCAGCTGCGTGGCCAGCGCCGCGCCATCGGCAGTGAAGGTGATGGAAACATTGGGCTTGCAGCGCCCCTTGGCCATCTCGGCGCCGGCCCCGGCGGCGATGGCCATGAAGCGGCGCATGACCAGCGTGGCCGGGGCGGATTCAAGCCCGATGACCTTGAGGCACAGCGGCGTGTTCCACCGCGCATATTGCCCGCCGCGCGGGCTGGGCGGCAACACATCGGCGACCATCTTGCGGGCGCCGGCCTGGGCGGTGGCAGCGTCGATCCGCTTGCCGGTGACGGTAATGGCGGCGTCTTCAGGGCTTTGGGCAGCCGGGGTGGACGTGAAAGGCGGCGAGGCCGCCAGCAACAACGCAAACAACAACATCGATCAAGCTCCGGGGGCGGAAGAGTCAGCTTTTCTTGGTGTCCGCATAGGGTGGAACGGACGGGGCGACACCGTCAAGCCGTATCCACAGCGCCATGGCGGCAGCAGCGACGATGAGCACAAAGGCCGCGCTGCGCCAGCCCTGCGGCGCAGGCGGCAGCAGCAGTGCCAGCAGCGCCATACCGGGCAGCATCAGCACCGCCAGCACCGCCGGCAGGCCATCGCCGACGCCCAAAAGGGCAAAATGGCCGATGGCGCCCAGCATGGCGAGGCCGATGACGGCGCCGAGCATGGCGGGGAGCAATTCGGGCAGGCGCAGCGGCCCGCCGGGCAGGCGCGGTTTGCGGGCAGCCGCAAAAGCGATGCCGCCGCTGGCGATCAAGACCGGCCAGGCGAACACCGGCCCGGCACCGGGCACGGCGGCCTGAATGGCCAGAGCCACCAGCCAGCCAAGACCGGCAAGGCCAAGCGCCCGATCAAAAGGCGCGCGGTGGAAACCGCAGGCGGTGATGATGACCGCCAACACCAGCAGCGCCGCCTGGAATTCCAACCGGGGCAAGGCCGCCAGCCGGTCATAATATTCGCTGCCGATGCTGCCCGACAGCATGTTGAACCCGGTGAGCAGCAGTGCGGCGAGCGCAGCGGTTGCGATCCCATCGACGCCGCAGCGCATCACGCCGCCCAGCCGCCATTCGCCCGGTCGCAGCCGCGCCGCCAGCAGCAACAGCGCCGCCGAGGCGCCAAGCACCAGCCAGCCGGCCCAGAGTGGATAGCCGATGATGAACAGGCCCAGCACATCGGCAAACGCCCAGTCGGGCGCGCGGGCCGGCAGGGTCGGTGCCGCCAACAGTGCGCGCGTCACATCAAGCGCCTGTGCGCCCATGTGCTGGAGCGCGCCCTGGTCGAGCCGGTCAGGTGTCGCCAGCGGGGAATGATAGGCCCAGGCATCGCCGATGAAGGCAAAGTTGATGCCGGGAAGGCCGCGCCGCTTGGAGGGGCTGAAATCGGTGTCGTTGGGCAGGCTTTCGTAGATGGCGACGGACAGGCTGTTGGCCGCAGGGTCGCGCATTGCGGCGCCCAGCAAGGCCGCCGCCTCGCCGTTGCCGCGCCCGGTTTCGAACATCATCGCCCGGCCGCCGCCGCCGCGCGCCTCCATGTTGATGACAAAGCCGACATGGCCGACCAGCGGGTCGGCGCTGGCTGCGGCCTGAAAAGCGCCGCCCTTGCGGAAACTGCCGCGCGCGCCCGCCGGTTGGGCCTCGCCGAAAAAGGCGCGGGCGCCGACAAGGCCAAGTTCCTCGCCGTCGGTGAGCAGGATGATGAGGTCGCGGGCCTGATCGGCGGCGGGAATGGCACGGGCGATTTCCAGCGCGGCTGCTGTGCCGGACGCATCATCGGCGGCGCCGGGCGAGCCCCAGACACTGTCATAATGCGCCATCAGCAGCACGGCGGGCAGCGCGGGCGCGCGGCCCCCGCGCACCGCGACGATATTGACGAGGCCGGCGGCAGGATCGCCGCCCCATTTCGCGAGGCGTTCAGCCGGGCGCCCGGTCAACGCCACCGGCTGTTGCCGCACGGCAAAGCCCAGCGCCGTCAGCCGTGCCACGAGGTGCGCGCGGACCACGGCATTTTGCGGCGATGCGCCGGGATGCGGGCGGGCGGCAACGACGCGAACATCGGCCATGGCGCGGCCGGCGGCGAACAGGCCTGCCGGCGCGGTCGCCGGCAGCGGCGCGGGTGTCAGATTGGCCCACCAGCCCAATATTGCCGCCAGCAACAACGTGACGGCAAACAGGGGCCAGCGGTTCATCAGGCAAGACCTTCGCGGATATGCTTCATTTGGCGCCGAGCTTTTGCGCCTGCGCCCAGGCGAGATCGGCGAGCACTTCGACGCCCTCGGCGGTCTTTTTCGCATGTTCACTGGCGGCCGTGCCGCGCACCACCCGGCCGCGAATGCCGTGGATGATGCCGGCAAGGCGGAACATGTTGTAGGCGACATAAAAATCGATGTCGGGGATGCCGGTGCGGCCGGTGCGCTGGCAATAGGACTGGATATATTCGGCCTCGGACGGGATGCCCAGCGCGTCGAGGTCATTGCCGATCAGGCCCGTGGTGGTCGATGGCGGCATCCGGTACATCATGAGATGATAGGAGAAATCGGCCAGCGGGTGCCCCAGCGTCGACAATTCCCAATCCAGCACCGCGAGCACTTTTGGCTCGGTGGGATGGAAGATCATGTTGTCGCAGCGATAATCGCCGTGGACGATGCTGGTTTCATCGCCCGGCGGGATGTTGGCGGGCAGCCATTCGCACAATTTGTCCATCGACGGCACGCGGCCGGCATCGGGGTCTTCGAGATATTGCCGCGACCAGCGGGCGATCTGGCGGGCGAAATAATTGCCGGGCTTGCCGAAATCGGATAGGCCGGCGGCTGCGATATCGACCATGTGCAGGTCGGCCATCGTCTTGTTCATGGCATCGAAATAGGCGCGGCGTTCCTCGCGCGGGACAGATGGGAAGGTCGTGTCCCAGATCACCCGGCCATC
>NZ_JANPCD010000165.1:0-3556 GCF_031430775.1 Sandarakinorhabdus sp.
GCCACGACCTCGTCGGGGTTCACGCCCTTGTGGGGTTCCTTGGCGGCGAAGACTTCGACATGCGGATCGTCAATTATCTGGCCGATGAGTTCAAGAAAGAACACGGCGTTGACCTGACGCTGGACAAGATGGCGCTTCAGCGGCTGAAGGAAGCGGCGGAAAAGGCCAAGATCGAACTGTCCTCCGCCAGCCAGACCGAAATCAACCAGCCCTTCATCACTGCCGACGCCACCGGGCCGAAGCATCTGGTCAAGGCGATCAGCCGCACCGATCTGGAAAAGCTGGTGCTCGACCTCATCGAGCGCACCCGCAAGCCCTGCCTCGACGCCATCAAGGAAGCCGGCGTCAAGACCAGCGAAATCGACGAAGTCATCCTTGTCGGCGGCATGACCCGCATGCCGCGCGTGCGGGCATTCGTGAAGGAATTGTTCGGCAAGGAGCCCAACACATCGGTCAACCCCGACGAAGTCGTTGCCATGGGCGCTGCCATCCAGGCCGGCGTGCTGCAGGGCGATGTCAAGGATGTGCTGCTGCTTGATGTCACGCCGCTGTCGTTGGGCATCGAGACGCTGGGCGGCGTGTTCACCCGCATGATCGACCGCAACACCACCATCCCGACCAAGAAGAGCCAGGTGTATTCGACTGCCGATGACAATCAGCAGGCCGTGACCATCCGGGTTTTCCAGGGCGAGCGGGAAATGGCGGCCGACAACAAGATGCTGGGCCAGTTCGACCTTGTCGGTCTGCCGCCGGCGCCGCGCGGCATACCGCAGATCGAAGTGACGTTTGACATCGATGCCAACGGCTTAGTCGCGGTCAACGCCAAGGACAAGGGCTCCGGCAAGGACCAGCAGATCCGTATCCAGCCATCGGGCGGCCTGTCCAAGGACGACATCGACCAGATGGTCAAGGATGCCGAGCGTTTCGCCGAGGAAGACAAGAAGCGCCGCGCCACCGCCGAAGCCCGCAACCAGGCCGACGCCATGGTGCACAGCACCGAACGCCAGCTGACGGAGCATGGCGACAAGGTCAGTGCCGAAGTGAAAACCAGCATCGAAACGGCGCTGGCCGACGTCAAGGCAGTGCTCGATTCCGGTGACGCCGAACAGATCATCGCCAAGACGGAGGCGCTGAGCCAGGTGGCGATGAAGCTGGGCGAGGCCGTGTATCAGGCAGAGCAGGCCAGCGCCGCCAGCCCGGCCGGCGAGGCGCCAAAGGACGACAATGTCGTCGACGCCGAATTCTCGGACGTCGATGCAGGCGCGGACGACGAAAAGAAGTAACTGGTGACATGACAGGGCATTCCCCGATGCTGCGCACCGCGCCCATCGGGGGGTGCCCTTGTCGTGTCAGGGCGGATGATCCGGCACCGCGCAACGGGCGGAGCACCGGGACAATCACGGGCACGGGCGCGGGGCAGGCAATGCGATGAGCACCGAGATCGATTATTACGAGTTGCTGCAGGTGCAGCGCGGCGCCGATGATGCCGTGCTGAAATCCTCCTATCGCCGGCTGGCCATGCAATGGCACCCCGACAAGAACCCCGGCGATGCTGCGGCCGAACAGAAATTCAAGGCGATCAGCGAAGCCTATGAAGTCCTGAAGGACCCGCAGAAGCGCGCTGCCTATGACCGCTATGGCCATGCCGCCTTTACCCAGAATGGCGGCGGCGGTGGCGGCGCACAGGATTTCGGCGGCTTTACCGACATCTTCGAAAGCGTCTTCGGCGAATTCATGGGCGGCGTCGGGGGCGGCGGGCGCGGGCGCGGCCGTGCCGGCCCGGCGCGCGGCAACGACCTGCGCTACGACCTCGACATGACGCTGGAGGAAGCCTTTGCCGGCAAGCAGGCGGCGCTGTCCATCGAAGTCGCCGCCGCCTGCGAGCCGTGCAAGGGCAGCGGCGCCAAGCCCGGCACATCGGCGCGCCAGTGCACCACCTGCGGCGGCCAGGGTGTCGTCGGCATGCGGCAGGGCCTGTTCATGGTGCAGCGCACCTGCCCCGCCTGCCAGGGCGCCGGCCAGGTCATCGCCGACCCATGCGAGAGCTGCCGGGGCGCAGGCCGCGTCGAGAAGCACAAGGAACTCAACGTCAACATTCCGCGCGGCGTCGACGATGGTACGCGCATTCGCGTCGCTGGCGAAGGCGAGGCCGGCGCACGCGGTGGCCCGGCGGGCGACCTGTACATTTTCGTCAACCTGAAACCGCATGGCCTGTTCAAGCGCGACGGCACCACCTTGTATGCCACTGCGCCGATTTCGATCACCACGGCGGCGCTGGGCGGCGAGATCGAAGTACCCAGCCTCGACAAGGAAGCCGTGGTGGTGAAAATCCCGCACGGCACGCAAAGCGGCAAGCAATTCCGCGTGCGCGGCCGCGGCATGCCGGCGTTGAATGGCGGCATGGCCGGCGGCGGCTTCGGCGATCTGGTCGTCGAGGTCGAGGTCGAGACCCCCGTGAAACTCACCAAGCGCCAGCGCGAATTGCTGGAGGAGTTCCAGGTCATCGAAACCGAGGAAGGCGGGCGCAACACGCCGCGCAGCCAGGGCTTTTTCGACAAGCTGAAGGACGCCTGGAACGAGCTGACCGATTGATCGGCGCGTGAACATGCGTCTGGCTGGTCGCCGCATTCTTGTCACCGGCGCGGCGCGCGGGCTGGGTCTAGCCATGGCCCGGCGCTTCGTTGCCGAGGGCGCGCGCGTGCTGATGGCTGATGTGCTGCCCGAAGGCGCAGACCGCGCAGCCGAACTGGGCGACAGCGCCGCCTTCATCACCTGCGATGTGTCGAGCCGCGAGCAGATTGCAGCGGCCATCGACACCATAATCGCGCGCTGGGGCGGCATCGACTGCCTTGTCAACAATGCCGGCATCGCGCCGCGCGGCGACATATTGACCGAAACGCCGGAACAATTCGGCCAGGTGCTGGCGATAAACCTGACCGCCGCCTTTCATGCTATCCAATTGGCCGCGCCTCACATGATCGCGGCCGGCAAGGGCGTCGTCATCAACATGTCGAGCGTCAACGCCGTGCTGACCATCCCCGGCCTGCTGGCCTATAATGTCGCCAAGGGCGGGCTGGACCAGTTGACGCGCAACGCCGCCGTCGCGCTGGCGCCGCACGGCGTGCGCGTCGTCGGTATCGCACCGGGCACCATCCTGACCGAACTGGCGCGCACAGCCGTGCTGGCCGATGATGCGGCCCGCGCCATGATCCTGTCGCGCACGCCGCTGGGCCGCGCCGGCGAGCCGGAGGAAATCGCCGCCATCGCCGCATTCCTGGCCAGCGACGATGCCAGCTACATCACCGGCGAGACGATCGTGGCCGATGGCGGGCGCATGGCCTTGAACTATACGATGCCGCCGACCTGAAGGGGCTTCCCCCCGGCCGCCAAGCCTGCCAAAGCCGCCCCGCAAGACAGGAGATGCATGTGATTGACGCCGAATGGTGGGACTATGACAGCCCCGAGGACATGGCCGAGGCAGTGGCCGGCGATGTCGGCTATATCATCGGCCAGGCGCTTGAGGCGCGCGGCCGCGCCATCGTCGCATTTCCCGGCG
>NZ_JANPCD010000166.1:0-14964 GCF_031430775.1 Sandarakinorhabdus sp.
ATGCCAGCGCAGCCGAACTGGTGGCCGGCCTGAAACTGCGCCATGACTTCGAAGTGTCCGTCAGCTGCTATCCCGAAGTGCATCCCGAAGCCGGTGATGCAGCCGCCGACCTGGACGCGCTCAAGGCCAAGCTCGATGCCGGCGCGACCCGCGCCATAAGCCAGTTCTTCTTCGAGCCCGATGCGTTCTTCCGCTTCCGCGACAGCGTGGCTGGTGCGGGCTTGTCACCGGAACTGGTGCCGGGCATCTTGCCGGTGTCCAACTTCGCCAATCTGCAACGCATGGCCGGCCCGTGCGGCACATCGGTGCCCGGCTGGATGGCGCGGCTGTTCGAAGGGCTGGATGACAAGCCTGCCGCGCGCCAGTTGGTCGCCGCCACGGTCGCCGCCGAAATGTGCCGCCGCCTGTATGCCGGCGGCGTGCGCCATTTCCACTTCTACACATTGAACCGGGCCGAGCTGGCCTATGCCATCTGCCATCTGCTGGGCGTGCGCCCGGCCCAGACCCGCCTCAAGGACGCAGCATGACCACTGCCGAAACTCTTCGCATCGAGGCGGCAAAGCGCATCCTGATCAAGGACGGCCCCTATGGCACCGCCGTGCAGGCGCTTGGCCTGGATGCTGATGACTACAAGGGCGCGCTCGACCTGCCGATGGACCAGAAGGGCAACAACGACATCCTGAACCTGACGCGCGCCGGCGACATTGCCGCCATCTGCAACGCCTATGTCGATGCCGGCGCCGATGTGCTGGCCACCAACACCTTCAACGCCAATCGCATCAGCCAGGCCGATTACGGCGCCGAGCATCTGGTGGGCGATATCAACCGTGCCGCCGCCCGGATCACCCGTGCCTGCGTCGATGCCGCCATGGCGCGCGATGGCCGGCCGCGTTTTGTCGCCGGCGCGCTGGGGCCGACCAACAAGACGCTGTCGCTGTCCCCGCGCGTGTCCGACCCCGGCTACCGCGAAGTGGATTTCGACGGCGTGAAGGCCGTTTATCGCGAACAGATCGACGCGCTTGTCGAAGGCGGCGCCGACATCATCCTCATCGAAACCGTGTTCGACACGCTCAATGCCAAGGCCGCCGCCTTTGCCGCCGCCGAAGCCGGCGAAGCGCTGGGCCGCGAATTGCCGGTCATGCTGTCGATGACGCTGACCGATCTGTCGGGCCGCAACCTGTCCGGCCAGACCGTCGAGGCGTTCTGGCATTCGATCGCGCATGTCAGGCCATTGTCGGTCGGCCTCAACTGTTCATTCGGCGCCACCGAATTGCGCCCGCATGTCGCGGCATTGGCCAAGGCGGCATCGACGCTGATCCAGGTCTATCCCAACGCCGGCCTGCCCAACGATCTGGGTGCCTATGACGAGGAGCCCGCCACGACCGCCGGGCTGATCCGCGACTGGGCTGAAAACGGCCTTATCAATATCGTCGGTGGCTGCTGCGGCACCACGCCGGCGCATATCGCCGCGATGGCGGCGGCAGTGGCCGGCCTCAGCCCGCGCAAGTTGCCCAAAGCGGCGCCCGCCCTGCGTCTGGCAGGGATCGAAGCGGTGAGTTTCGCGGCATGAACATGGTCAGCGATATCCAGCCCGAAGCGGCGGCGCCTGCCGGCGCCAGCTTCATCAACATCGGCGAGCGCACCAACGTCACCGGCTCGGCCGCGTTCAAGAAACTCATCCTGAACGGCGATTTCGCCGCCGCCGTCGAGGTAGCGCGCCAGCAAGTGGACAATGGCGCCCAGATCATCGACATCAACATGGACGAAGGCCTGCTTGACAGCGAAGCGGCCATGGTCACTTTCCTGAAACTCATCGCTGCCGAACCCGATATTGCCCGGGTCCCGATCATGGTCGACAGTTCCAAATGGTCGATCATCGAAGCCGGGCTGAAATGCCTTGTCGGCAAGGGCATCGTCAATTCGATCAGCCTCAAGGAAGGCGAAGCGCCGTTTCTGGAACAGGCGCGAAAAGTGATGCGTTACGGCGCCGCCGCCGTCGTCATGGCATTCGACGAAAAGGGCCAGGCCGACACGGCGCAGCGCAAGGTCGAAATCTGCGAGCGCGCCTATCGGCTGCTGGTCGGCATCGGCTTCGAGCCGGCCGATATCATCTTTGATCCCAACATCTTCGCAGTCGCCACCGGCATCGAGGAGCATAACAATTACGGCGTCGACTTCATCGAGGCTTGCTTCGAAATCCGCCGCCGCTGCCCACATGCTCATATTTCTGGCGGCGTATCCAACTTGTCGTTCAGCTTTCGCGGCAACGAACCCGTGCGCCGCGCCATGCATTCGGTGTTCCTGTACCGTGCCATCGCCGCTGGCATGGACATGGGCATCGTCAATGCCGGGCAGCTTGATGTCTATGACACCATCGACCCCGAATTGCGCGATGCCTGCGAGGATGTTGTCCTCAATCGCCGTGACGACGCCACCGACAGGCTGTTGGCCATCGCCGACAAGTTCAAGGGCGACGGCAAGGCGATCGAAAAGGCCACCGACGAATGGCGGTTGTTGCCGGTCAAGAAACGGCTCGAGCATGCGCTGGTCAAGGGCCTGGACGCGTTCGTCGTCGAGGAGACCGAGGAAGCGCGGCTGCTGGCGTTCCACAGCGGCGGGCGCCCCATCGATGTCATCGAAGGGCCGTTGATGGACGGCATGAATGTCGTCGGCGACCTGTTCGGCACCGGCAAGATGTTCCTGCCCCAGGTCGTCAAATCCGCCCGAGTCATGAAGAAAGCCGTCGCGCACCTGTTGCCCTATATCGAGGCCGAAAAGTCCGCCGGATCAAGCTCCAAGGGCAAGATCGTCATGGCGACGGTCAAGGGCGATGTGCATGATATCGGCAAGAACATCGTCGGCGTCGTCCTGCAATGCAACAATTTCGAGGTCGTGGACCTTGGCGTCATGGTGCCGTTCCAGACCATCCTCAAGGCTGCCAACGACGAAGGCGCCGACATGATCGGCTTATCCGGCCTGATCACGCCCAGCCTTGATGAAATGGTCACCGTCGCCGCCGAAATGCAGCGTTCGGGCATGACCATGCCGCTGCTCATCGGCGGCGCCACCACCAGCCGCGTCCACACGGCGCTGCGCATTGCGCCGGCTTACGCTGGCCCGGTCATCCATGTCCTCGACGCCAGCCGCGCCGTAGGTGTCGCCGGCACGCTCGTGTCCGATACGCTCAAGGACGATCTCGTTGCCGCCACCGCGCGCGAGTACGAAGATATCCGCATCAAGCGCGCCGGCAACACCCAGTCGGCGCTGGTCAGCCTTGATGCCGCCCGCGCCAACGCCTTTGTGCCGGATTTTGCCGCCCAACCGCCCGTGCGCCCCAATTTCACCGGCGTGCGCGCCATCGATGACGTGACGGTCGCCGATCTGGTGCCCTATATCGACTGGACGCCGTTCTTCCAGGCGTGGGAACTGGCTGGCTTTTACCCTGCCATCCTGACCGATGACGTGGTGGGCGAAAGCGCATCCGCGCTGTTTGCCGATGCGCAAAAGATGTTGGCGCAGATTTCGGCTGAAAACTGGCTGAGGCCGCGCGGTGTCATCGCCATATGGCCGGCCCGGCGTGAAGACGATGATGTACTGGTATTCGAAGGAGATAACCGCGCCGAGGCAATCGCCCGCTTCCCGTTCCTGCGCCAGCAGGTCGCCAAGCGCGAAGGCCGGCCCAACAGCTGCCTCGCCGATTTCATCAGCACCGATGCCGACTGGCTGGGCGGCTTTGCCGTCACCGCCGGCGAGGGCATCGATGCGCATCTGGCCCGCTTCAAGGCGGCGCATGACGATTACAACGACATCCTGCTGAAAGCGCTGGCGGACCGTCTGGCCGAAGCCTTTGCCGAATATCTGCACGAGCGCGTCCGCCGCGAGATCTGGGGGCATGAGACCGGCCCCAAACTGTCCAACGCCGACCTGATCCGCGAAAAATACACCGGCATCCGCCCGGCACCCGGCTATCCGGCCTGCCCGGAACACAGCCTCAAGGCGCAATTGTTCGACCTGATGCGCACCACTGCGCACACCGGCATCACCCTGACCGAAAGCTTTGCGATGCTGCCCACCGCCAGCGTTTCAGGCTTTTATTTCGCGCACCCGCAGGCCAGCTATTTCGGTGTCGCCCGCATCGGCCGCGACCAGCTGGCAGACTATGCCGTGCGGCGCGGCATCAGCATCGAACAAGCCGAAACCTGGTGCCGGCCCAATCTGGATTGACCGGCGCCTCGCTCTGCAACTGATGGATATTTGCCCATGGATACCAGTAACCTGTTCCGTCTCGACGGCCGAATTGCCCTGGTCACCGGGGGTAGCCGCGGTATCGGCAAGATGATCGCGGCAGGCTTCATCGCGCAGGGTGCCAAGGTCTATATCTCGTCGCGCAAGGCGGCGGCCTGTGCCGCTGCGGCGACAGAGCTTGGCCCGCAGTGCATCGCGCTGCCGCAGGATGTCTCGACCGTTGCCGGCTGCCAGGCGCTTGCCGCGCAATTTGCCGCGCATGAAACAAAGCTCGATATTCTGGTGAACAATGCCGGGGCAGCATGGGGCGCCGCGTTTGATGATTTTCCGGAAAGCGGCTGGGACAAGGTCATGGACCTAAATTTCAAATCGCCGTTTTTCCTGACCCAGGCAATCCATGGCCTGCTCTAGGCGTCGGGTCGCCGAGAACGACCCGCCAAGGTCATCAACATCACCTCGATCGACGGCATCCGCCTGAACCCGGGCGAAACCTATAGCTATCACGCGTCGAAATCGGCGTTGATCTATCTGACCAAGCGCATGTCTGCACGGCTCGTGCAGGATGCGATCCATGTCACCTCGATTGCGCCAGGCGCATTTGCCAGCGAAATGAACCGCGATGCCCGTGACCATGGCGACGCGCTGGCCGCGCGCATTCCGGCGCGGCGCATCGGCGTCGACGAGGACATGGCAGGGGCCGCCATCTATCTGGCCAGCCGCGCTGGCGATTATGTGGTCGGAGAAACCATCGCGGTCGATGGGGGCGTCGTGAACGCCAGCCTTGGCATGGGATTCGACGGCTGACGGCCGGGCGGCAAGATCTCAGCCCGCAACCATCCCCGCTACCTTGGCCGCATCGATCATGGTGATCGTCGATGTCGCCTTGGCCAGCACCTTGCCGGCGCTGTCCGTCAGCCGGCCTTCGGTGAAGATCGTGCGGCTGCCGCCGGCTTCGATCCAGGCTTCGGCCAGCACCAGCCCCGGTTTGGCCGGCGCGAAATAGCTGACTTTCAGTTCGAGCGTCATCGGCACGCGGGTTTCACCGAACTTGGCGATGACGGCATGGGCCATGGCGGCATCGATCCAGCCGGCAACAAAGCCGCCCTGCGCAACTCCGCCGGAATGGCACATGTGAAGCCCGCAGCGATATTCGATGGCAGCATGACCAGGGTCGAAGCGCACGACGCGCACATGACCCAGTGTCTCGTGGAGGGCAGCGGGTTGGTCGCTCACGCCTTTGCCGCCCGTGCGTCCACCTTGTCCTGGGTATTGGTATCGAAATCGCTTGCATCATGCCGCTCGCGCAACTGGCTTTCCGGCGCGCCGAACACGCGGTTGACCATGCGGCCACGCTTCACCGCCGGGCGCTCGGCGATCTGCTTGGTCCAGCGGATGACGTTGGTGTAGCTCGCGACATCCAGAAACTCGCCGGCCTCATAGAGCAGCCCCAGCGACAGCGCGCCATACCAGGGCCAGATCGCCATGTCGGCAATGCCATAATCCCCGGCCATATATTCATTGTCCGCCAGATGCCGGTCGAGCACGTCCAGCTGCCGCTTCACCTCCATGGCATAACGGTCGATCGGATATTCCCATTTTTCCGGCGCATAAGCGTAAAAATGCCCGAAACCGCCGCCCAGCATCGGCGCCGACCCCATTTGCCAGAAAAGCCAGTTCAGCGCCTGCGTGCGGTCCGGGCCTGACGCCGGCAGGAATGCACCGAATTTTTCGGCCAGATAAACCAGCATCGATCCGCTTTCGAACACGCGCGTCACCGGGTCGGTCGAATGGTCGGCCAGCGCCGGAATTTTGGAATTGGGGTTGATGCCGACAAAGCCCGACGAAAACTGATGGCCTTCGCCGATGTTGATCAGCCATGCGTCATATTCGGCCCCTGCATGGCCCAGCGCCAGCAGCTCCTCCAGCATCACCGTCACCTTGACGCCATTGGGCGTGCCAAGCGAATACAGCTGCATCGGATGCTTGCCGACCGGCAGGTCCTTGTCGTGTGTCGGCCCGGCGATGGGCCGGTTGATGGCGGCAAAACGCCCGCCGCTTTCCTTGTTCCAGCTCCAGACTTTGGGCGGCACATATTCGGTCATGGCTATTCCTCGGACATGTTGATGCCGGCCTGTCTAGCGCGTTTCCATGGGCGGCCCAGCAACGAATAGTTGCAGGTGCGCAAAACCTTTATTCCGCAGCAGCCGGCACCGCTCGCTGCGCTGCCAGCGCTGTCAGTGATGCTTCATGGTCGCTGCGTTCCCGCTTGTAGAAGGTCAGCGCCGCCATCATCGCCATCCAAAGCGCAAGCACCGTCGGCACATAATAGGCCCCCAGCCGCCAGATGGCGTCTGCCGGCACCTGGCTGGGGTCGGTCCCGGTCTTGATGCCGGCGAACGTGAGCACGAACGAGGCAATGGTGACGCCGAACCCTTGCACCAGCTTGCCCAGAAAGCTCGTCGATGCCGCAAACAGCCCCTCCGACCGCCGTCCGGTTTTCAGTTCGGCGGGTTCGACAAGATCGGCAAGCATCGAGGCTGCGAGAATCTGGAACGCAATGATCAAACCAAGATCGAAGGTTTGGACGCTCAGCACGAACCAAAAGACAAAGCCGTCGCTTTCCGCCGGCAGGACTCCCGTCAACCGAAGCATGATCGGCAACGGCGCCCCCACAAACGCCAACATGCCGATACTGAAGGCGCCCCGGCGTTTGCCGATAATGCGGCTGGCCAACGGGGCCACCAGGCCACCAATCGCCGCCGAAACGAGCACCGACGCTGCCAGCATGGCCGTCTGCTCAGATGTGAAGCCCCAGAAGAAACTGTTGATGAAATAGGTCAGCGTTGTCGAAACGCCGGTCGCGAGCAGTCCGAACGCAGCGACCATGAACAGCGCCAAAAATGCCCGGTTGTTCAGGGTCTCGAACACTTCGGTGAACATGCGTCTAGGCGTCATCGGACGCTTTGGCGGCGCGGGCCTCAGATATTTGATCTGGGAGTGTGTGCCCAGCGTCGCGGCCATCATCGCCGCAAAAATCACCGCCGAGCCGATGATCCCGTAAAATGCATAGGCCTCGCGGTTGAACTGGCCGTTGGGGATCTGGGCCGTGGCAAAGGCCGGGAAAATAAAGCCGAAAACGAGCACGGCCATCAAGGTACCCCCGCTCCATGCAAAATATTGTTGCAGCGATATCAGGGAACTGCGTTCGACATAATCATCGGTCAATTCGGCAGCAAGTGCGGCATTGGGCACTTCGTACAACGACGATACAAAGCGAACGAATATGGTCAGCGCCAGCACATACCAGAAAAGCGCCATCTGCGACCAACCTGCTGGCGGGTTCCATATCAGGAAAAAGACCAGCCCGGTCGGCAGGGCCGCCAGATACATCAGCGGGTGTCGCCGCCCCCAGCGGCTTCGCAGATTATCGGACCAATAGCCGATACCGGTATCGGTGAACGCATCGACAACCAGGCCGATTGTGATGGCAAGGCCAACCAGCCGCGCATCCAGACCGATGACCTGGCTGTAGAACAGCAGCAGCAGATAGCCGAGGCCGTGGTTGCGAACGCCGTTGGCAACCGAGCCGAGGCCATAGGCGATGCGCGTGATGGTCGGCACGCGCGAACGGCGCACTGGGGAAGAGACGCTGCTGGCACTGGTCATTGACGTCCCCCATACTCGTTCAAGCCGAGTTTTCTTCCGCCGATCTGGCCAGTTCAATCATCCAGCGCGCTGTACACCATCGTTCGCACTTCGCGCCGCACCGGATAAGTGCTCGACGGGATCAACTGGGTCATGAAAATGCCGACCAGATCCTCCTCCGGGTCCACCCAGAAGAACGTGCTGGCCGCGCCGCCCCAGAAGAAATCACGGTTCGACCCCGGCATCAGCGTCTGGGCTGCGTCCATGGTCGTGGCAAAACCCAGTCCAAAGCCGATGCCGTCATAGGCCGCCTCGCTGAACAGCGATTTCGACATGGCGGCGATGCTGCTGCGGCCGGGCAGGTGGTTCGCCGTCATCAGGTCCAGCGTCTTGCGGCTGATGTATCGGTGGCCGTCGGCGGTCCCGCCATTGAGCAGCATCTGCGCGAATTTGAGATAATCGCCCGCCGTCGAAACCAGCCCGCCGCCGCCCGAAATGAACGATGCCGGTTTCAGATAGCTGCTGGTCGCTGCGTCGTCCTGCACCTCGATGCCACCTGTTTTCGTCGGTTGGTAGCAACTGGCGAACCGGTGGCCCTCGCCATTGCGCACATGGAATCCGGTGTCCACCATGCCCAGCGGCGCGAACAGCCGTTCTGCCAGGAAGTCCTCGAACTTCTGCCCGCTAATGACCTGCACCAGCCAGCCGCAGACATCGGTCGCCACCGAATAGTTCCACGCCTCGCCGGGCGAAAATTCCAGCGGCAGCTTGCCAAGCGCCTCGATCATGCTTTCCAGCGTGCCGGCCTTTTCGATTTCCCCGATCTTTTCGCGGCGATAGGCTTCATCGACGTTAGTGCGCAGCTGGAACCCATATGTCAGCCCGGCGGTGTGGCGCAGCAAGTCGACTACCTGCATGGGCCGCGACACCGGGCGGGTCTGAAACCCCGTGCGGTGCGTGCCCGCCACGTACACGCCCATATTCTTCCACGCCGGGATATAGCGGTGAACCGGGTCCTCCAGCGCGACCTTGCCTTCCTCCACCAGCATCATCAGCGCCACCGACGTGATCGGCTTGGTCATCGAATAGATGCGAAAAATCGTGTCCAGCGCCAACGGGCGAGCGCCGGCAACATCGGCATGGCCATTGATGCCGACATGGGCAATGTCGCCGTGCCGGGCGACCATCGTCAGCGTGCCGGGCAGCCGGCCGGCGCGGACGTATTTTTCATCCAGGAACCGGTCCATCGCCGCAAGCCGGCCGGCATGGAAGCCAAGGCTGTCGTTCATGACTTAAAGCGTCGGCTGGTCAAAGCGGCGCGGCGAGATCTCGCCGTGCAGCTTGAGGATGGCATCGCTGCCCGATGTCTTGCACAGGCCAGGAACAAGGCCGTGGATAAAGCATTTCAGCGCCGCTGCCGCCAGCCGTCCGCCGACGGTGAACGCCGCCGCCATATGTTCAGGGTAGGTTTCGTTTACGGCGCGGGGGTGGTCCACGAACAGGCGGGCAAACATCGTCCAGCGTCTCCTATTTCTAGCCCAAATTCTCGGCCGGCTCAGGCCATAGTGCCCGCCGGAATCGTTCGCCGCAACACCAGCCTCGCTCGCCCGCCCATAAGGTGGTTGAGCGCCAGTGCGACGGCCATGCAGGCAAGCAACGTCACAAGCATGAGATGGATATAGTGTATCGGCGTCCAGACAAAGGTGAAAACCGCATACAGCGCCACGCCAAAGCCGAGCGCCGCCATCACGGCCTCCGCCTTTACCCCGCGAAAGATCAATCCGGTGATGAACGCCGACAGGATCGGCATCGACAACAGGCCGTTCAACTGTTGCACCAGGTTGATGATCGATGTGGCGCCGGCATAGACCGGCACCAGCGCGATCGACGCCGCGACAAACGACAGCGACACCCACAAATTGAGCCGCCGCACATCCGGTGCCGCGTCCACATAGCTTTCGTGCAGGTCGCAGACATACAGCGTCGTCGAGCTGTTGAGGATGGATGTGTAATGCGTCAGCACAGCGGCCGCCATGAACGCGGCAAAGGCGCCCGATGCCCAGGCCGGCATGACAGCGGCCACGACGCGGCCATAAGTGGCATCGCCGGCCACGCCGAACAATTTGTACGCCGCAACGCCGGGAATCACGACAATCGCCGGCACGATGCACAACCGGATGATGCCGGCGGCAAACACGCCCTTTTGCCCCTCGCGCAGATTGGGCGCGGCCATGGCGCGCTGGGTGATGTTCTGGTTTGTCGACCAATAGAATGTCTGGATGAAGATCATGCCCGTCAGCAGCGTCGGCCAGGGAATCGGGCTGGCAGGGCCGCCGATCATGCTCAATCGTTCCATGGGAATGCCGGCAAAGCTCCAGCCCACCGCGTCCATTGTCAGCCAGACGATAGCCAGCGCACTACCGAGCACGCCCACGCCAGCGATGGTGTCATAGACCGCCACGGCGCGCAGCCCGCCCAATATGGCATATAGCGACCCTGCCACGCCCAGCACGGCCGCTAGCGGCAGCAGCGGCAGGTCGGCCCCCGACACGGTGCGCAGGAACAACGCGCCGGTATAAAGTGTGATCGGCAGATAGATGATGACATTGCCGGCCAGGAACAACGCCGACACCAGCGCGCGCAGGTGTTTCGATCCATATTTGCGTTGCAGCAGCTCGGTCGTCGTCGTGCAGCCTTCGCGGTAGTAAATCGGCAGGAACACCAGCGCCAGAATCGCCAGGCCTGCCACCGCGCTTAATTCCCACCACGCCAGCAGCAGCATCTGGTTGCCGTTCATGCCGACGAGCTGATCGGTGGACAGGTTGGTCAGCGTGATCGACCCGGCAATGAACGGCCATTTCAGGCTGCCGCCGGCCAGAAAGAATTCGCGGTTGGAATTGGTGCTGCGGCCGCCGCCTTCCGAAGTGCCGCTGCCCATTCTGCGCACCGTCCACCAGGTTGCCAGCGCCATCGCGATCGTCAGCACGGCAAACACCGCCGCTTGCGTGATATTCATGATCCCCATGGCGTCAAACTTGCACGCGCCGGTCCGCCGCGCTAGTGCCGCAATCGCCGGGCGGTTAGCTCAGTTGGTAGAGCATCCCCTTTACACGGGGATGGTCGGCGGTTCGAGCCCGTCACCGCCCACCATTTTTCCGGCCACCTTGCCCCGACAGCCAAACCCCCGAAAAACTGTTGCTGCACTGCAACAGCGACCCGCCATCTTGGGGTGTCACATTGCGGGCATGATGCTGTAAACGAACTGTCACAAAAACCCTGCAAGGGCCGTCTCATACCGGGTTCGATTCCGTTCCCGGGCCAATATCTTGTCTCGCGCTCGTCCGACTGCCGGAAATCCATAGGGGAAATATCCATGCGCCATCTTCGTCTCGGCTGTGCACTTGCCGCTCTGGTCGTGCCGGCCATCGTCCAGGCCCAGGAAACCAGCTCCGCCATTCGTGGTTCGGTCGTCAACGAACAAGGTGCGGCAGTTGCCGGCGCCACTGTCGTCGTGGTCCACACCCCGTCGGGCACGCGCGTCACCCAGACTTCGGGCGCAGGCGGCGAATTCAACGCCTCCGGCCTGCGTCTTGGTGGCCCCTATTCGATAACGGTCGAAGCGGCCGGCTTTGACCAGGCCGCAGTCACCATCGACAGCCTGACGGCTGGCGTGCCGCAGCGCGTCGAAGTGATGCTCGCTGCCGCCGGCCAGACGATGGTCGTCACTGCGGCGCGCCAGAAGTCGGCGATCTCGCTGGCCAGCGGCCCGGCCACGGTGTTGACGGAACGCGACATTCGCGGCATTTCCACGGTCAACCGTGACATTCGCAACCTTGCTGCGCGTGACCCGCTGGTGTCGCTCGACCCGACCAATGGCGGCGCCATCTCGATTGCCGGCCAGAACAACCGCTTCAACCGCATCACCGTGGACGGTATTGCATTCGGCGACCCGTTCGGCCTTGAAGCCGGCGGCCTCGCTTCGGCACGCGGCCCGGTGCCGCTCGATGCCATCGGCGAATTCAGCGTCGAAGTCGCTCCGGTCGATATTCAGCAGGGCTTCTTCCAGGGCGGCGCCATCAACACCCAGCTCAAGTCCGGCACCAACGAATTCCACGGCACCGGCTTTTACACCTATTCCGGTGATTCCCTGCGCGGCAAGCAGACCGGCAACCTGCGCCTCGACCGCGATTTCCAATCGCAGGCGTTCGGCGCGCAGATCACCGGCCCGATCATCAAGGACACGCTGTTCTTTGCCGTCACCTGGGAACGTTTGCGCGACAAGACCCCGGCCAACGTCACCGCCGCCAACCTGAACATCAGCCAGGCCCAGCTTGATGGTGTCACCGCCACGGCGAAGAGCCGCTATTCCTATGACCCGCTGGGCGTGCCGCAGAATGTGCCGGAGCAGGACGACAAGGTCGTTGCAAAGATCGACTGGAACATCGCCGACGGCCACCGCGCCGCTTTCACCTACATCTACAACAAGGGCAACCTGCTTGCTGGCCAGACCCCCGACAGCCAGCTCACCGCCCTGAACCCGACCTTGTCGCTGCAGTCCAACAGCTACAGCCAGGGCACGGTCAACCATTTCGGCGTGTTCCAGTTGAACGACCAATGGTCGGACAATTTCTCGACGCAGCTGCGTGTCAGCTACAACGACTATGTCCGCATCCAGGAGCCGTTCAATGGCCGCACCTTCGGCCAGTTCTCGGTCTGCCTTGATCCGACCAACCCGTTGCCACCGGCACCGGGCGGCGCTGCCAACGGCTCGGCGTCGAACGTCTGCTCGCCGACCCAGCGCCGCATCCAGTTCGGTCCGGACATCTCGCGCCAGGCCAACGAGCTGTTCAGCCAGAGCCTGAACTTCGAATTCCAGGCCTCGCTCAAGATGAACAACCACACGGTCAAGTTCATCGCGGAGCGCCGCCGCCAGGACGTGCAGAACCTGTTCGCCCAGCGCGTTTCGGGTGACTGGCTGTTCGACAGCCTTGCCGACTATAACGCGGGCAACGCCAACAACCTTGATTTCGCCGTGCCGCTGCGCGGCGGCATCGACACCGTGACCGCCGATTTCCAGAACAATACCTGGACTGCCGGCATCATGGACACATGGGATGTCAACGACACTCTGTCGATCACCGGCGGCGTGCGCTATGACCTGTTCGACACCCCTGACCGGCCTTTCTACAACGCCGATTTCGTTGCTCGCACCGGTTTTGCCAACACCGCGACGCTGAACGGCCGCGGCCTGTTCCAGCCGCGTCTGGCCGTCGATTGGCAGCCAAGCGACCGTCTGCAGCTTCGTGCCTCGGCCGGCCTGTTCGGCGGTGGCAGCCCCAACGTGTGGATTTCGAACAACTATTCCAACCCCGGCCCGACGCTCGGTCGTGCCCAGCTGCGCCGCAACGACAATGGCACGTTCAGCCTGACTGGCGTGACGGGCATCGACAATGCCACGGTCCAGGCGCTTGGCGCCGCAACCTTGAACAATGTCAATCGCACCACCGGTGTGCCGCAAGCTCTGATCGATGTCATCCGCACCCAGGGTGCAGCTGCATCGCCGACCAACGAGCTAGACCCGAACTTCAAGATCCCCTCGCAGTGGCGCTTCACGATGACCGCCGACTATGAAGCCGACCTCGGTTTCCTGGGCGATGGCTGGAACTTCGGCGCCGATGTGATTTACAGCCGCGTCAAGAACGCCCTGACCTGGACCGATCTGCGCAGCGTCGCGAACACCGCGATCGGTCAGCAGCTGACCCCGGATGGCCGCCCGCGCTATTTGCCATTCAACGCCGCTGCCGGCATCAACAACGACATGCTGCTGACCAACACCACGCTTGGCTACAGCTGGAACGTCGTCGCCCGCGTCGACAAGCGTTGGGAAAACGGCTTCCGCTTCAGCGGCGCCTACACCTTCCAGCGCGCCAAGGACCTCAACAACGGCACATCGTCGGTGGCGCTGTCCAACTATAACAACTCGGCTGCTGGCATCGATCCCAACAACGCCGCCTTTGGCACCTCCAGCTATCAGCGTGACAATGCGATCCGCCTGACCGCCAGCTATGACAAGAATCTGTTCGGCGACAACAACACGCGCATTGAACTGTTCTTCAACAGCCTGTCGGGCCAGAACTTCAGCTACACGATGGGAGACACCAGCCTGTCGGGTTCGAACCGTTCAAACGTCTTTGGCGTGACCGGCAACAACACCCGCTTCTTGATGTATGTGCCGAATGTGTCGTCGGCCACCGCCGATCCGCGCGTCCAATATGCCGCTGGTTTTGACTTCAACGCCTTCCAGCAGTTCATCCAGAACGGCGACCTGAACGAGTTCCAGGGCCAGATCGCGCCCAAGAACATCGGCCGCGCTCCGCGCTTCAACAAGCTCGACTTGTCGATCCGTCAGGAACTGCCGTTTGTCTTTGGCGGCAAGGCCGAGGTCTTTGCCGACTTTGAAAACCTGCTGAACCTGATCGACAAGGATTGGGGCCAGCTGCGCCAAGTGTCGTTCCCCGGCTATGGCGCTATCGTTAACGTCCAGTGCGTGTCGGTCGCTGGCAGCACCGGCGCCGCCAACACGGCGCCCGGCCAGGCCTGCGCCCAGTATCGGTACGCGGCCCGCAGCGGCACGACCGTGGTGGCGCCGCCCCAGGTGGTTTCGCTCCAGCCGTCGCTGTGGCAGATCCGAGTGGGTGCGCGGGTGCGGTTCTAAGCGCAGCGCGGCTGGCGACCAACGCGCAGCGTTGAACGCAGTCTCGCGCAAGCTCGGCCAGCGAATGGAAAACGGCGGTCCCTCAGGGCCGCCGTTTTTCTTTCGTCTGACGGCGCGGCTCCGCCGCGCTCTTTCTTGGCCTTTCTGGCGACACGAGGCGGACTCGGCGGCTGTGCCGCCGGCCGCGGTCCTGTTTGGCCGAAGTTGGGGCAGTGCGACCAAAAGCCGGAGCGTTGCGTTCTTGGGCGCGGCCGGCGGCAAAGCCGCCGAGTCCGTTTGGCCAGCCCAAGAAAACCCAAGAAAAGAGCGCCGCCAAGCCGCGCCCGCCAACGAGTCAAAAACGGCGGGCTTTTGGCCCG
>NZ_JANPCD010000167.1:0-8698 GCF_031430775.1 Sandarakinorhabdus sp.
CGGTCCCGCCCGGGGCGGGCGCTCAATCTCGGCCGTGGGCAGCGTGGCGCGGCCCAACGAGTATTGGTTTGCGGCCACAGGCGGCGGCCTGTGGAAGAGCGTCGATGCCGGCGTGTCGTGGAAGCCGATGACCGATGGCAAGGTCGACACCGCGGCCTTCGGCGGCGTCGCGGTGTGCGAGGCCAATCCCGACATCGTCTATGCCACCACCGGAGAAACGCAGCTGCGCGGCAACATCCTGCCTGGCAATGGCGTTTGGAAGACCAGCGACGGCGGCAAGAGCTGGGCCAAGATCGGCCTCGGCAATGTTCAGAATTTCAGCCGGGTACGTATTCACCCCAAGGATTGCGACACGGTGCTCGTGGGCAGCTTCGGCCATTATGGCGCCGACAATGCGGATCGCGGCGTTTTCCGCACGAAGGATGGCGGCAAGAGCTGGACAAAGACGCTCTATCGCGACGCGAAGACCGGCGCGGTGGACATCAGCATCGATCCCTCCAACCCGGACGTGGTCTACGCCGCGCTCTGGGAAGCCTGGCGCAAGCCCTGGGGTATGTCGAGCGGCGGGCCGGGCAGCGGCCTGTTCAAGAGCGCTGATGGTGGCAGCAGCTGGACCGAGATCAGCCGCGCGCCCGGCCTGCCCAAAGATGGACTTCTCGGCAAGATCGGGGTGAGCGTGTCGCCCGTCGACCCGAACCGAGTCTACGCCATCATCGAACATGATGCGGCCGGCGGGGTCTATGCCAGCAATGACGGTGGCAAGAACTGGGAAAAGCGCAGCGAAAGCCGCGATTTGCGCCAGCGCGCCTTTTATTACACGCGCATCCAGGCCGATCCCAAGGACAAGGATCGCGTCTATGTTATGAACGTCAACTTCTACCGGTCCGACGACGGCGGCAAGACCTTCCCCAAGAAGATCAAGGTGCCGCACGGCGACAATCACGACCTGTGGATCGCCGCCGACAACAACCAGCGGATGATCGAGGCCAATGACGGCGGCGCCAATGTGAGCGTCACCGGCGGCACCAGCTGGACGCGGCAGGATTTCTCCACGGCCCAGATCTATCGCCTGTCCGTGACCGCGCATCAGCCGGCGTTTGCCTGCGGCGGCCAGCAGGACAACAGCACCATCTGCGTGCCGGTACGCGGCCACCGCAACCAGAACGTGCTGGGCGGCGCCTATGGCATCGCGGTCGGCGGCGGCGAGAGCGGCTATGTGGCGCCCGATCCGCGCAACCCCGACATCTTCTATGCCGGAAGCTATGGTGGCAGGCTGACCCGTTATGACCATGCGACCGGCCTGAGCCGCGCGATCAACGTGCGGCCCGACAATCCGATGGGGTATTCGGCCGGCGACATCGCCGAGCGCTTCCAGTGGACCTTCCCGATAGTCTTCGATCCGCATGAACCCGGCACGCTTTATGTGACGTCGCAGCATGTCTGGCAGAGCCGCAACGAGGGGCAGAGCTGGCAGAAGATCAGCCCCGATCTGACTGCGCATGATCCCGCCACGCTCGGCCCGTCGGGCGGCCCGATCACCCGCGATCAGACCGGCGTCGAGACCTATGCAACCGTTTTCGCTCTGGCGCCGTCGCGGCTGGAAAAGGGCGTGATCTGGGCCGGCAGCGATGATGGCCTGCTTCACATCACCCGTGATGGCGGGGCCAACTGGACCGACATCACCCCGCCGGCAATGCCCAGGTTCGCCAAGATCACCACGGTCGAGGACAGTCCCCATAGCCCCGGCACGGCCTATGTCGTGGCGCACCGCTTTCTGATGGACGATTTTGCGCCCATCGGCTTCAAGACGACCGACTATGGCCGGAGCTGGACGCCGATCACTGCGGGGCTGCCGGCGGACGAGATGCTGCGCTCCATCCGCGAGGATACGGCGCGTCCCGGCATGCTGTATCTCGCCACCGAACGCGGCGTCCGCGTGAGCTTCGACGGCGGCACCGCGTGGCACAAGCTGCAAGCCAATCTGCCCGATGTGCAGGTGGCCGATCTGGCCGTGTCGGGGCAGGACCTGGTGATCGCCACCCATGGCCGAGGCTTTTGGGTGATGGACAATGCCGGCCTGCTGCGTCAGGTGAACGCCGGGCTCAAGCCCGGCACAAAGCCCGAGACCCGGCTGTTTGCGCCGGCGCCGGCGCTGCGCGGCCTCGATCCCGGTGTCGCCATCGATTATCACCTCGCCGCCGCGCCCAAGTCTCTGGCGATCGAGATTTTCGACAGCACAGGCAAGCCGATCCAGCGGTTCGGCGGCAAGGCCGAGGATCCGAAGAAGGACGCGGCCAAGACCGAAGAGCCGGCCGGCAGCGATGACGACGACGAGGATGACGGCCCGCCCAGGAAGCCGACCGCAACGATGAAGCCGGGCATGAACCGCTTCACCTGGAACATGCGCCAGCCCGGTTACACCAGCTTCGACAGCATGATCTTCTGGGCGGCGTCCAACCGCGGCGTGGCTGCGCTGCCCGGCAGCTACCGGGCGCGGCTGATCGTGGACGGCAAGACGTTCGAGCAGGCTTTCAGCATTGGCCCTGATCCGCGCGTCAAGGTAAGTGCAGCCGATCTGAAGGCGCGGTTCGACCTCGCGCAGGCCGTCACCACGCGGGTGAGCGAGGCGAACAATGCCGTGCTTCTGGTGCGCGGTATCCGCGCTCAGACCGATGCTCTCGGCAAGGGGAGCAAGCCGGTGCCGGCCGCGGTACCCGCGCTGATGGCAAGGTTGTCGGCAATCGAGGCCGAGATCCATCAGGTGAAGATCCAGAGCCGGCAGGACCCGCTCAACTATCCCATCAAGCTCAACAACAAGCTCGCGGCGCTGATCGGCACCATCGAGAGCGCCGAGGCGCCGCCCACCGACGGCACGCGTGCGGTGTTCACCGACCTGTCGGCGCAACTCGACGTGCAGTTGAAGGCGCTCGAGGCGGCGCTGGCCGAAGGGTTGCCGGCGGCGAATGCGGAATTGCAGACCGCCGGCATGACCCCGCTGGAACGCAAGCCGCTGCCGCCGGGCGACAACAAGCCGGCAGACGGCAAAGCCGAAGCCGGGGAAAAATCATGGTGAGTCGCTCCGGACAGAGTTTGCCGGCAACGCAGCGTTGCCTCATTGTCCGCAAGGAGACGTTGAGCTGACACGAACATGAGCGAGGCGATTTACAGGATAGGAAGGGTAGACGGCGTACAACATGTGTGACCGGGTCAGATGCAGATAGGCTTTTGCGCCGGCTGTCTCACCGCGTGAAAACTGCGCCATGCGCCGCGGCTTCACCTTTCCAGCCATGCGGCCATGGACGGCTGTCGAAGCTGAATCCGACTTTGCCATCGACGTCGCGGAAAGCAGTATCGATGCTCAGGGCCCCGGTTTTCTCATCCAGCTTGAGCAGATAGGTGCGGTCGCCCGCCTGTCCTGACGTGACGACGAGGCGCCTCGCCTTAGCGTCCCACCCGGTCCAGTGCGAGGAATAGCGTGCGTCGATGACAAGACGCGAGACTTCGACGGGATTGGAACCGTCGCGAATGTCGAGAACCACAAAGCCGTGGATGGAGGGCACGCTCTGAATGAAGTAGTTGCCAACGATGGTTGGTACGCCGCACCAGCTCCCCGGAAACTGGTGCACCAGTTTCGCGACCGGGTTTGGCGTTTCGATGCCGGTGACACGCTGCACGCCGCATGAAAGTGTCTGGACATAGACCGCTCCGTCTGGGCCAACACGCGCTTCTTCGGGTGAGACATGGCCGTTCAGCCTTGGTCCGGGATCAAGCCGGTGTGTGCCAAGAAGCCGGAGGTCGGACAGGCGGAAGACCTGATAGGTGTTGCTGGTCAGCAGGAAATCATCGCCCATCGGCGAATTGGTGACCAGCACCCGGTCGATCTCCGGGAGCACGACGAGGCTGTACGGCAGAAGTCCCTCGTCGCCGAAGCTCGGATCCGCATTGCTGACAGCACGCACCGCTTTGCCGCTTTCATCGATCTCGACGATACCGCCGGTCTTGCCAGTCATTGCAGCGTGGCCGACGTGTTCGCCTTGATCCGGATACTGAAAGCTGGACAGCACATTGCCATTCGGCAGGCGCAGAAAGCTGTGCGGCATGGCATAGCCGCCAATGTTGCCGAACGACGCAACCTGCCGGGGTTTCAGGGGATTGCGTAGATCCATGACAACCGTTCGACTTGCATTATGGTCGTTCGCGAAAAGAAGACCGCTCGCCGGCATCACATATTCCGTGTGATGGGGATTGACGCTCACTTGGTCGGTTGCTGCACTTGTCACAAGCTTGCCGAAGCCGGTCGAATTCGGGTCGGCGTCGATAACGGCGATGAAGTTGGTCCCTGCCTTGGCGCGATCCCCGGCCCAAACGACAAGGTAGTGCCCTTTGTTTGCGGGTGACTCGGCCGCAGCCTCTCCGGCCAGCGCGAGCAATGCCGCAAATGGAATCAGCAGGTCGCGTCGCATTTGCCCCTCCTCGCTCTTGAAGCCAGAACGTAGCAGACGAAAAGGCCAAGCAGCAATTCGTTCGGCCCCGTCATGGCGCCAATGGCTACAGAGCAATTTTCACGGTCGGCATTCCAAGCGACGCAACGTCTTCGACTTTACGACAACCACAATGGGGAACGCAGGTGCTGTGCTGCTCAAGGCCGTGCAGACGGCCTGTTTCGACAGGAGCTGACATTTCCACACCAATCGGGGACCGGCTTGAATTGAGTCGACAGCGGCCGCGCCTTGCGATGTCCGCAAGGAGACCTTTACCGAAGCCGCGTGCCAATGATGGTGCCTGCTCGACAATGCCTGGCGCTTCAATCAATGTCTGACTTATGAAGACCTTGTCACACGCTCACCCTCTGGCTTGGCCGTTTCTGGCCTGGCCGGCAGCGGTGCTGGCCGGGGTTGCGGCACCGACCCTGGCCATGCTGATGCTTGTGGATGCGCCGGCGCCGGCGCCGCTGGCCTTGACTGGCGGTCCGATACTGGCCGTGGGCCTGATGGGCGTTGGCATGATCACAGCGGCCGCTGCCGGGCGCCTGTGGATCGGCATCCTTCTGGCCCTGCTGACCGGGGCTGGCCTGATAATGTTGGCGCGTGCGCTGGGCATGCCACCCCTGCCACACCCGTTCTCAACCGGGCTGGGCGTTATCATCGCCAGTCTCAGCTTTGCCGCGCGGGGCGCCCTGTTTGCCCGCTCGGCGGGCGAGAAGGGCTGGTGGATCGCCGTATTCGTGGTCGCCGGCGAGGCGGCTATGCTCTTGACAGCATCGGCCATGCCGGGCGCGCTGCCCGACTGGTTGCTGGTCCTGTTGCCGGCGCAATGGGCCAGCACTGCGATCCAGACGGCGCTTACCGGTACTGGCACACGCGCGGCAAGTTCGGTCTTGATTGCTCTCGCAGGTACCGCGGCGGTGACGCTGCTGGTGACCCGGCTGTTGCCTCGCCGCTGGCCCTACTTGCTCATGTTCACGGCGTGGCTCGGCCTGTCCGCGCTCGTTTGGCACCGGCCAGGTCCGCCTATGCCCTGCGCCGACCTCGCTATCGTTGCCGCACCTGCCGGGCCGATCGCGCCCATCGCCACGACGGTGCCTGACGCCGCAACCGCCAGCGCGCTCGCCCGCATCCAGCGCCAGATCGAAAAATGGCCTGCTGCTGCCGTTCCAGACCTTGCCCAACGCGCGCGGAACCTGCTGCTGATCGCCGCCGTGCCCGATCTCTACGATACCGAACCGCTGCAATCCCACCTGCCACTGCTGGTCGCGGCCGAATTGAAAGCGCGCCTGCCCGCCGACGGGCGCGCTGCCATTCTCGCCGCCATTGCCGCCGACCCCGCTGCCGGCAGTGTCGCCGCCCGCGAAACCTTGGCCGAACTGGGTCTGCCGGGCAATGTAGGGGATGAAGCACCCGTGCGGAACCGGATGGGGCTATATGCAGCGCGCTTGGACGGACAATAGCCTCCGACGAACATGGTGCACGTGATCCCGTTGGTGATCGAGCACGATCCGCAACGCGCGCTGGCGCACCTTGGGCGGACAGGCGCTCGTTGATTTGCTCGTAGGCCCTCCACCTTTCCAGGAGTTGGAGCCTCCGGCAAACCCGGCGCCGTCCAGTATGGATACAGCTTCCGTCTATATTTAATGATTTAAGTTAGTGAGTTACGCGTTTCGGTTGAAAGAAACCCTCTCCGCCACAGGCCCGGTTTTGCGAATCTCATTCCGCCGCCGGCAGGTCGGTCAACGGCGAATGCTTGCCGCGGCTTTCCAGCGCCAGGCGCAACAGGGCCATGGCAACAACCGTAAGCGGCACGGCCAGAATGACGCCGAGCGGCCCCAGCAAGGCGCCCGACGCGATCAAGCTGAAAATGGTCACCACCGGCGGCAAATCGCCAAAACGGCGCTGGGCAATCGGCATGACGACATTGCCCTGTAGCTGCTGCACGGACACAAGAACCAGAATAGTCAGCCAGCCAGTCTGCACGTCCTGGCCAAAGCCGAGAATGACCGTGGGAATCGTCACGACGACGATACCAAGATAGGGCACGAATTCGCAAAGACCCGCGACAAGTCCGATAGCCACCGACGACGGCAAACCGATGATGCTCAGCCCGATGGTAGTGCCGACCGCAACAAACAACATGCCTATTGCCTGGCCCTTGAGCCAGGCCGTCAGCGCGTCGCGTCCGGCGTGCACCGCCGCCGCCGCTCTTGCGGCATTCTTTTCGGACAGCATGGACAGCACACCATCGACATACAGCCGGGGCTGCGCCGCGATATAGACGGCAGCAACCAGCACCACTGCAAGGCCCGTCAGCGCCGAGCCGATGTTGGCCAACGTCGCCTGCGCAATACCGAGCACCTGCTCCATGCGCGGTGCAAAGCCGCTCAGCTGGGTGATGACCTCACGGCCCGGCACCGAGGTTTGCAGCCAAGCCTGCACCCGTGCAATTGCCTGAGGCAACTGCTGGGCCAGCGCCGCGAACTGCTCGACCATCAACGATCCGAACAGTCCGAAGATTATGGCAAGCGCGACCAACGGAATAATGACGGCCAATGGCAGCGCTGCAGCAAATGGCAGCCGCGTCACCCGCTTCAGCAGATGCGCGAAGTCGTGCAGCATCACGGCCACCAGCACGCTGGCGAACAACACCAGCAGCAGCTGGTTCAGTTGCCAAAGCACGACAGCCAGACCGATACCGGCCATGGCCGCAAGGCTGCCACGAAACATGGCGCCGGCATCGACATCGGTCCGCTTGGCTGGACTGGTCATGGGCAGTGCGTCCTCCGGTCGATCAACTTGGCGGCATGGCTGTTGCCTTGCTGCGATGGCATGGCAATGGTGCTACCACGACAAGGGGCAGGACCCCAAACGGAGCGCAAATGGCGGAAATTCGACTGATAGGCGCGCCAACAGACAGCAATTCCAGCTTTTTGCGCGGTGCCGCTGCCGCTCCGCCCCTGATTCGCGCCGCGCTCTGGTCCGATGCCGGCAACAGCGCATCGGAACTGGGCGGCGCAATCGGCGCCGACATCATGGTTACCGACATGGGAGATCTGCGCCTGACGGAATCAGCCGAAGATGACGCGCTGATCGCCGCTGCCACGGCGGATGCCGTTCGCGCCGGCGCGGTGCCCATCCTGCTGGGCGGCGACCATTGGGTGACGGCCCCTGCCATTGCCGGCATCGCCAGCGTACTGGGGCCCGTGAACATCCTGCATTTCGACGCGCATCCCGATCTGTACGACAGCCTGGATGACAATCGCCGCAGCCATGCCTCGCCCTTTGCCCGGATCATGGAGGCTGGCCATGCCGTGCGGCTGGTGCAGGTCGGCATCCGCACATTGAATGCCCATTGCCGGGAACAGGCGCAGCGGTTTGGCGTGGAAATCGTACCGATGCGTGATTTTGCTGCCGGCAACGTCCCGATTCCGGCGGCGCCCCTGTATGTTTCCATCGATCTTGACGGACTGGACCCGGCCTTTGCGCCCGGCGTCGCCCATCACGAGCCGGGCGGGCTGTCGACGCGCCAGTTGCTTGATGTGCTGGCGCGCATTCCTGGGCCGATCATCGGGGCCGATGTCGTCGAACTCAACCCGGGGCGGGACATCAATGGCATGACTGCCACCGTGGCGGCCAAACTCGTCAAGGAACTGGCCGCGCTGGGCGCCCGCAAGATGTGATCAGGCGGCCAGCCACTCGCCATCGCGGTCATAGCGGTGGGTGACCTGACCATCATCGTCCATCGCCCAGAGATGGATCCAGCGATTATCAACCAGGTCCTGCACACCGCGGTTGGCCAGGATGATGGCCGTGATGGCATCACGCGGCGCCTCGATGAACACATTGAGGCGCAACGGCTCATGCATCAGCCGTTTGCCGTCATGGACAGATTGCCACGGCAATCCGGTCCTGAGGTCACCGGCATTGCCCTCCAGAACGCCAAGTGTGCCAACGACATTGTGCAGCACCTTGTTGCCCGAACCGAACGCCTTGTTGTTCACGACCGAACCATAATATTGCAGGTTGATCCATGACGCGACGACCATCGGCGCCGTCATTATCAGCGTCAGCACCCCACACCCCTCATCCTTTCGCCAGTCCTACTTGTGCAGGCACGCGCGGCCACCCAGATCGACGCCATGGGTGCGGCTGCGCGGCGCCGCGCTGAATGCGCCATCGCCGGCGAGGCCCCCTTCCGGACGCACCTG
>NZ_JANPCD010000168.1:0-6259 GCF_031430775.1 Sandarakinorhabdus sp.
CTGACCATATGCAGCATGACGCGGCGCCTGAGACTGTGACAATCCGGCACTGTGCGGATTCGCACAGGCAGCCGCGCCTCAGGGCAATTGCGCCTTGGGGAAACCGGTCCACACGCTGTCATAATCGCTCTGCGCGCGCGCCATCGCCCAATCGGTCACGCGATAGGGCCAGCAGCTTTCGACCATGAAGGCCATGGTGCCATCGATCCTGTGCGGAGCGAGAGCAGCAGTGCTGGCAGCCTGCCAGCTGGCAACATCGGGGCCATGGGCGCCCATCATGTTGTGCAAGGACAGCGCGCCGGGGGCAAAGCCGCCGGCCTTGGCGTCATATTGGCCGGAGATCAGCCCCATCGCTTCGCTCATCAGGTTGCGGTGGAACCACGGCGGACGGAACGTGTCCTCGGCCACCATCCAGCGCGGTGGGAATATGACGAAATCGGCGTTGGCACGGCCCGGCGTATCGCTGGGGCTGGTCAGCACGGTGAAAATACTCGGGTCGGGATGGTCAAAGCTGACCGTGCCAAGCGTGTTGAAACGGCGCAGGTCATATTTGACCGGTGCGAGATTGCCATGCCAGGCGACAACATCGAAAGGCGACTGATCGAGACGCGTGACCCACAGCCGGTCACCGAATTTCTGCAACAATTCGAACGGCTCGTCACTATCCTCGAACCAGGCCACCGGGGTTTCGAAGTCGCGGGGATTGGCCAGTCCGTTGCTGCCGATGGGGCCGAGATCGGGCAGGCGGAACGGGAGCCCGTGGTTTTCGCACGTGTAACCGCGCGCCGGGCCATCCGGCAGGCGCACCGCAAAGCGCACGCCGCGCGGGATGATGGCGATTTCCAGCGGTGCCAGCGCAAAGCGGCCCATTTCGGTGATGATATCGAGCGCGCCCGTTTCGGGGATGATCAGCATTTCGCCATCAGCGCTGAAGAATGCCTGGTTGGTCATGGAACGGTTGCAGGCATAGGTGGACATAGTGACACCGGACAGGGCCTCGCCGCCGCCGTTGAACAGCATGGGACGCACTGATTCGGCAAAGCCGATGGCGGATTCGGGCAGCGGGCGCGGGTCCCAGCGCAGGCGGTTCGGGTCCGCCGGCAGGGCGCGATCAGCGACCGGATCATGCAGCAGCGTGAAGGCCGGATGGGCAGCGGACGGCCGCAGGCGGTAAAGCCAGGACCGCCGGTTTTCGGCGCGCGCCATGGTGAAAGCCGTGCCCGAAAGCTGTTCGGCGTAAAGGCCGAACGCCGGGCGCTGGGGTGAGTTGCGGCCAACCGGGAGTGCGCCAGGCACGGCCTCGGTACTGAAATGATTGCCGAAACCGCTCATCATGACAGGCGCCCTTATCGTTCAGGCTTTGGCGGGGATCACGCCGCGGCGCATCTGGTCAAGCTCAAGCGATTCGAACAGCGCCTTGAAATTGCCTTCGCCAAAGCCGTCGTTGCCCTTGCGCTGGATGATCTCCAGGAAAATCGGGCCGACCATGTTCTCGGTGAAGATCTGGAGCAGCAGGCCGCCACCGGTTTCGGGCGCGCCGTCTATCAGGATCCGGCGTTTGCGCATCTCGGCGACGTCATGGCCATGGCCGGGCAAGCGCTTGTCGATCAGGTCGAAATAAGTGTCGATCGTGTCCTGGAAGCGGATGCCGCGCGCGCGCAGGCGGTCCACGGTTTCGAAGATATTGTCGGTGGCCAGCGCGATGTGCTGGATGCCCTCACCGCCATAGGCCCGCAGGAATTCCTCGATCTGGCTGTGCTCGTCCTGGCTCTCGTTCAGCGGAATGCGGATCTTGTCGTCCGGCGCGGTCATCGCCTTGGAAAACAGCCCCGTCGACTGGCCCTCGATATCGAAATAGCGGATCTGGCGGAAATTGAAGATGCTCTCGTAGAAGTTCGCCCAATGATCCATGCGGCCACGGTTCACGTTATGGGTCAGGTGATCAAGCGTGTGCAGCCCGACCGAATTGTCATTGCGGCCAGCGCCGGTGGGCCGAAAATCAATGTCATAGATGCTGTGGCTGCCGGCTGTGTCGACCAGATAAAGGTTGGCGCCGCCGATACCGGCAATGGCGGGGATGTTCAGTTCCATCGGCCCGACAGGCCCGGTGACCGGCGTGGCGCCGCGCGCAACGGCAAGATCAAGCGCGCGCGCCGCATCGTTGACCCGGAACGCCATGGCATTGGCACTTGGCCCATGGGTGTCGCGGAACGCGGCAACCTGGCCTTGCTCTTCCATGTTGAGCAGGAAGTTGATGTCTCCTTGCGCATAGTGGCGCACATTCTTGGAACGGTGGGTGCCGATATGGGTGAAACCCATCGCCGTGAACAAGTTGGCCAGCGCCTCGGGATCCGGATGCGTGAATTCGACGAACTCAAAGCCATCAAGGCCCATATCATTGGCGGGTGCGGCACTGGTTTTGGTCATCGATCATCCCCTTGATACGCTCTTATCGTAACATATGTTACTGTTTGTCACAAGCTTCGCGCAGCCGTACCAGCGCCGCTCGCAGCGCCGCCGCCTCATCTGCCGTGAACAGTGCCAACAGCCCCGCTTCGACTTCCAGCGCCTGGGGCGCGACAATATCGTGGATGCGCCGCCCTTCGATGGTCGGTTCCAGCCAAAGCGTGCGCCGGTCGCCCTGATGCGGCGTGCGTGTGAGCAGCCGCCGCTGCGTCAAACCAGCCACGGCGCGGCTGACGCTCATCTTGTCCATGGCTGTGATGGCGGCGACTTCCGTCTGGGTGGCGCTGCCACTGGCAGTTACCGCAGCCAGCACGCGCCACTCCGTCGCCGACAGACCAAACCGCAGTTCATAGTCCGAACCAAGCGCCACGGCGCGCGACACGGCATTGCTCGCCACCGATAGCTGATACGGCAGGAAATCCGCTAACTTGAACGTCATGGGCAAATGCTCATGCCAGTCGTTGGCGCAGCCATTGCCCAGCCTGCGCCAGTGCCTTGTCCGCGCCGGCCACCATCCCGGTCATCGACACAAATCCATGCACCATGCCGGGATAGCGGGTGACGGTAACATCGACGCCGGCATCGGCCATTCGCCGCGCATAAGCCTCGCCCTCGTCGCGCAGCACATCATATTGTGCCGTCTGGACCAGGGCTGGCGGCAAGCCGGACAAGTCGCCCACCAACATTGGCCGCGCATCCGGGCCATCGCCGCCATACTGCTGCCAATACCAGCGCATCGCCTCGGTGCTCAGCCCGAAGCCTGCGTCATTTTCGGCATAGCTGGGATAGCGCGCTGCGTCGGGCAGATCGGTGACCGGATAGATGAGATATTGCGCCCGCAGGTTCGGCGCATGCCTTGCCAGCACGGCAGCCAGATTGCCGCCGGCCGAATCGCCGGCCACCGCAATGCGCGCGGGGTCGAGGTCATGGCTGCGGCCATGCGACGCCAGCCAGTCCAGCGCCGATTGCCCGTCCTCGAGCGCGGCAGGGAACGGATGTTCGGGCGCCAGCCGGTACTCGGTCATCAGCACGGCGGCGCCGCTGGCCCGCATCAGGGCCAGCGCCAGCGGTTGATGGGTGTCGTTGCTGCACACAACCCAGCCGCCGCCGTGCAAGAACACGATGACCGGATGCGGCCCCGGCCCGCTGGGCCGCAACAGCCGAAGCGACAGATCGCCGCCGCGCCCGGCAATCACTATATCCTGCACATCATCGGGCCTTGCTGCCATCGCCAGCAGCGGCGCGGTCCGCATTGCCATCGCCAAACGCGCCGCAGTGGCCGTGAACAGCCGATAGTCGGGTTCGGGCGGTGACAGGCCAAGGATCTGGGCAATGAGCGGATCGAGTGTCATGCCCCGATCCTAGACTTCATTCTGGCCTGATAGAAGCGCCGCTTTCTGCCGGCCGGGCGCGCCTCAGGCAAAGCGTTCCTTCAGTGCCATCATGGCCAACGCTGCCTTTGCTGCTTCGCCGCCCTTGTCCTTCTGGCCGGCATCGGCGCGGGCGATGGCCTGGGCTTCGTTTTCGACGGTCAGGATGCCGTTGCCGATGGCCAGGCCGTCCAGCGTCAGCGCCATGATGGCCCGGGCGCTTTCGACGGCCACAACCTCGAAATGATAGGTCTCGCCGCGAATGACACAGCCCAGCGCGACATAGCCGTCATAGTGGCCGGAGGCATCGGCAAAGGCGATGGCCGCAGGCACTTCCAGTGCGCCGGGCACAGTCACGACTTCATGGGTGGCGCCAGCGGCTTTCAGCGCCGAGATGGCGCCTTCCAGTTCCATGTCGGCAATATGCTGGTAAAAACGCGCTTCGACGATGAGGACACGGGACATCTCAGGTTGCTCCTTCAAGCGCTACGCGGCGGGATGGCGCGCTCGCCGACAACCTGCAGGCCATAACCCTGGATGCCAACGATGTTGCGGTGCTGATTGGTCAGCAGGATCATGTCCGTGACGCCCAGGTCAACAAGGATCTGCGCGCCGATGCCATAATCGCGCAGGGTGATCGGCTCGCCTTTGCCCTTGGCGCGCATCTGGTCGGAAATGGCCGTCGGGCTGGCATCGCGTATGATGATGACGATGCCGGCCCCGACGCTGCCGATTTCGTCCATGGCGCGTTGCAGCTGCCCGGCGCGCTCGCCCGTTTCATGAAACAGGTCCGAGAACATCGACTGGGTGTGCATGCGCACGAGTGTGGGCTTTCCCGGCTCGACGCGGCCCTTCTGCAAGACCATATGTTCGCCATATTCGGCTGTGTTGGCATAGGTCTTGGCGATCCAGTCGCCGCCGTGCCAGCTTTCGATGCGGGTTTCGGCCACGCATTTGACCAGCCGGTCATGGGCGTGGCGATAGGCGATCAGATCGCGGATCGTGCCGATCTTGAGGCCATGATGCCGGGCAAAGACGATCAGGTCGGGCAGTCGCGCCATGGTGCCGTCGTCGTTCATGATCTCGCAGATGACACCCGACGGGTTGAGGCCGGCAAGGCGCGAGACATCGACCGCTGCTTCGGTATGGCCGGCGCGGACCAGCACGCCGCCATCGCGCGCCACCAGCGGAAAGACATGGCCGGGATGAACGATATGCTCGGGACCCTTGGAGGCATCAATGGCCACCGAGATGGTGCGGGCGCGGTCAGCGGCGCTGATGCCCGTGGTGACGCCTTCCTTGGCCTCGATCGAAACGGTGAAGGCGGTGGTGTGGCGCGTGCCATTGTGCTGCGCCATCAGCGGCAAGCCGAGCGCCTTGACCCGGTCCGACGCCATCGCAAGGCAGATGAGGCCACGACCAAAGCGCGCCATGAAATTGACAGCATCGGGCGTTGCCATCTGGCCCGGGATGATGAGGTCGCCCTCGTTTTCGCGGTCTTCGTCATCGACCAGAATGTACATCCGCCCGTTGCGCGCCTCGTTGATGATATCCTCGATCGGCGACAAGGCCGGGCCGGAATCGCGCGCCTTGAGATAGGCGCCGAGCTTGCGCAGCGTCTCGCTGGTCGGGTTCCAATCGGCTTCATCAAGCGCACGCAACGAGTTGGCGTGCAGGCCGGCCGCGCGGGCAAGGCCGGCCCTGGATTCCTCGCCAGAGGCCACAAGGTCGCGAAGGCGGGCAATCAGTGTGTCGTTCATCACCATCTCACATTCTAATGTGCAATGACGATTAGGCCGTCACATCAAGATGTCAACCCAACACCATCTTCATGCGGTGCAGGTAACGTGCGAGCACATCGATCTCGATATTCACTTCGTCGCCGGCCTTTGCGCCGCCAAACGTCGTCCATTGCGCGGTGTGCGGGATGATGTTCACGGTGAAATGGCTGCCGTCCGGGCCATCTGCAACGCTGTTGACGGTCAGCGAGGCGCCATCAAGGCAGATCGAGCCCTTGGCGGCGACATAGGGTGCAATGTCCGCCGGCATCCAGAAGGTCAGGCGGTGCGAATCGCCCTCGGGGGTGATGTCAGCGATTCGGCCAACAGCGTCGACGTGCCCGGTGACGATATGCCCGCCAAGCTCGTCACCAACCTTCAAGGCCCGTTCGAGATTGAGCCTGCGTCCTGGCGTCCACATGCCGGCAGCGGTGCAGCGCTGCGTCTCGGCCGACACATCAACGCGAAATTCGCCCGGCGCCTTGGCCACCACGGTCAGGCAGACACCCGAACACGCAATGGACGCTCCCAGCGCAACGCCAGCGGTGTCATAGTCGGTGGCAATCGTGACACTGTGGTCGCCGCGCGGCGCCACTGCCTTGACGGTGCCGATGTCTGTGATGATGCCTGTGAACATGGCTTTGC
>NZ_JANPCD010000169.1:0-9865 GCF_031430775.1 Sandarakinorhabdus sp.
AATAATAGGCGCCCTCGCGGCTGATGAGCAGGTCATGGGAAAGCGCCTTGCCCTCCCAAATCACCACCGCATCGGCAAAATCGGCGCGTCCGGCCTCCTCCAGCGTGTACATGCTGCCCGGTTCCGACGCGCTCCACGCCAACGTAAGGGCGCCCAATCCGCGCGGGGTTTCGGGCGGTGTGAACTCTGGCGCCAGCAGCAAGCGTGTGCCGCAATCCAGGATGGCGCCGGCATCTGGCCCGGCAAGAGGCGGGGCATCGGCGATGGTTTTATCGCCGGCACGGCCGGCAGGCGCGGCGCAATTGCTGCGATGGCCGCGCCAGGACGGCGGCACCGCTGCCGGGCCGGGCTGCGGCGGCGGCAACGGCGGCACGACGCGGATGGTCCATCCCGGCTGCACGGCATCCGGCACCGCCATCAGGCTGGGCTCGCCGAAATCGCCGCCGCCAGCCACGGCAAAGGCGCCGTGCAGGCCAAGCAGCGGCAATTGCAGAATATCGCGCTGCTGCGTCGCCGCCTCCGCCAGCGTGCCCACACCCAGCGCCGTCAGCGCCGGGTCAAGAAACAGGTCGGCGTCGAACAGCGACAGGCCATCGCGTTCCAGCGGCGTGCGCGGCTCGGGGTCGGCACCCAGCGCCTCGGACCAATTGTCGTCCAGCCCGCCAACATCGACCAGGCCAGGCGCGCCGTGCGGCGCCAGCAACGCGCGCGCACCGACATTGGCCCCCGGCACGGCGTGGTGCGCGTCGTCATCCAGCACCGCCCACCAGCTGTCAGCGTCCTGCGGCGACAGCCCGAACGGCCCGATGATCTGGCGCGCGCCATCAAGGTCGGCGCGCAGCATCAGCCGCAGCCGGCCCGGCGCGGTGCGATCAAGCCGTGCCGCGACCTTCATGCCATCGGCCCAGCTGCCCAGGCTGGCGGCGCGCACCACAAGGGCCGCGCCGCCGACGCTGGCGCCGGGCACGGTGAACACACGGGTGCCTGCCACATCGCTGCCAATTGGGTTGTGCCCCAGCCGCCGCGCCAGTTCCGCGGTGCGGCACACCCGGATGACATGGGCGCGGGTGCCGCCATTGCCAAAGTAATGGCGCACGGCGGCGGGCAGGGCGGCCTTCAGCGCCGTGCCGGTGCCAGGGTCATGCGCCAGCGCCAGATCGCCGCCGAACACCGACTGGAAATCGCCGGCGCTGTCGATGACGATGGGGCGGTGGCAAGGGCCGCGCGCTGCAAAGCCGATGAACAACGCCACGTCCATGCGCGGCAGGCCGTCCACCGTCGGCGCGGCGGCCCCGGTGGCAAGGCCTGGCAACAGCCGGCGCGGATGGAACAGCTGGTACAAGGTCTATTCCATTTCCAGCCGTTCATAGGCGAGCACCATTTCCTCCATGGCGACGTCCGTGCCCTTGGCATTGAACGGTCCCATGGTGGACTTGATGATGCGCGCCCGAATGAGCTTCCATGTGACGACTGCGGCGCTATGGTCCTCGTTCTGCAGGATGACCTTGACGGTGCGCAGGGCGTTCTGGTTGCCGTTGCGTATGTCATCGAGCCATTTGTACAGGTTCAAGGAACCGATGACGCCGCGTTTCATGGTGACATCGGTGGATTTGTTCATGCCGGTGATCTTCATCACCGAATTTTCCTTGTGATTGCCGGTCCGGTATTCGGACACAGTCACTTCCATGCCGATGCCCGACAATTCCTGGAAACCGGCGGCGGGGCCTTCGGTCACCCCATCGCCGATATCGACCAGAAAGTTGAACTGGACATATGGACGTTCGCGCTGGACAGCCATTTGCGTTGCTCCCGATTAGATTTTGCGGTCGGCCGTCCATTGGCCGATGCGGAAAATGACGAATTCGGCCGGACGCAGCGGTGCAACGCCGATCAGGCAAACCAGCCGGCCATTGTCGAGATCGTTCTGCGACATGGTCGAACGGTCACATTTGACGAAGAACGACCGCTCCGGCTTCTCCCCGAGCAGCGCGCCGTTCTGCCATTCGTTCAGCAGGAAATCGGCAATCGTCGAGCGGACATTGGCCCAGAGCAGCTCGCCATTGGGCTCGAACACCGCCCATTGCGTGCCCTTGTCGATGCTGCGTTCAAGATAGGCGAAATACCTGCGAAGATTGACATATTTCCATTCCGGGTCGCTCGATATGGTGCGCGCGCCCCACAGGCGCATGCCGCGCCCCTCAAAAAACCGGAAACAGTTGATGCCTTCGGGGTTCAGCACTTCCTGCTGGCCCTTGTTGATCATCTTTTCAAAACCGATGGCCAGCCGCACCACTTCATTGGCCGGCGCCTTGTAGACCGCCCGCTCGATGTCGTTCCTCGCATAGATGCCGGCGACAAAGCCGGACGGCGGATAATGGTTCTCCACGCCCGTCAGCGGGTCAATGACCTTGACCCAGGGGTAATAGAACGCGGCATGGCTGGAATCGAGCGTGCCCCGGTATGCCCGCACATCGGCGATGCTGTGGCCGAAGACGCTGTCGAGCACGGCGATGCAATATCGCATGCGTTCGGCATGGCTGATAAGCGCGCCGGCGATGGCCAGCGCATCGGTGCCATTGGCCGTCGATCCCGGCGCCGCGATGATCGAGATGTCCTCGATCGCCTCCAGCGCCTTCAATCCCCAGCTGCGATTGGTGGTCGGGTCCTCGGCGCCCTGATAGGCGGCCAGCCCCGGCTCCTTGCCGTCCAGCCCGCCATCAAGGCGATAGACGGCATCGAGCACCGGCAGGTCCATGTCGCGAGGGGAGTCGTCCTCCTTTTTCCCGGCAAGCGTTTTCAGCGTGAACCGGTCCGTCGCCGCCGCACCGACGAGGAACGTCCGGGCAAAGGTGATGCCGTCCATCTTGCCGTTGCTGGCCGCTGCGGCCTGCGCTGCTGTCGTTGCGGCCGCCGCCACCGCCGAAGCTGATGCCTGCGCGGCGGCCTTGGCGTCCTTGTCGATATTGGCGGCCGTCAGCGACGCTTGCGCCGCTTGAGTCAACAGCGTCTTGGCATCGGCGTCGGCTCGTGCGTCCAGCGCGTCCTGCGCCAGCACCGGATCAGCCGGGTCGGCCGCCGCTGCCGCTTCGGCGGCCACCGCATCGGCAACTGCCTGGTCGGAAATCAGCTTGGCGGCATCGAAATCGCCTTGCGCTATGCCGGCCGCCGCAGTCGCAGCCACTGCCTCGGAAGTCGCTGTCGCCAGCCTGGCATCGGCGGCCAATTTGGCGGCATCGGCACTGGCTACCGATTGCTGCTCGATGATGATCGGCAGGGTGCGCGCCCGCGACAGGCTGGCCGGCACCGCTGCGAAATAGTCGAAAATTGAATCCGGCTCGCCGCCGCTGGTATGGCCGGTGTCCAGCGCCAGTCCGGCGGCGCCAAAGAACGGCAGGCCGCTGTCCGATGGCTCATAGGACACGCTGGCCGTCAGCGTCTGCACCCGCGCGCTTGCCTGCGCCGCCAGCGCCTGCAATTCGAAACTCACCCGCGCCGCGCCGGCCAGGCCATTGTCGAACGTCCAGGTGCCGGCCTGTACGTCGCGCACCAGCAGATACAGGCCGTCATTGGCGGCCACCGCCAGGCCGTTCACCGCCACCACGTCGCGGGTCGCGCTGGATGACAGCCGTGCCGCGCCATTCGATATGGTCAACCGGTTCTGGCTGAGCCGCATCTGCAGACTCACACGGCCCGCGCCGGCCTTGCCGGGATGACGGGCGCGCACCCGCACATTGGCCGGCGGATAGCTTCCCTGCAAATGCGCGCAGGCCGCAGCGATGGTGGCCGCTTCGTCCGCCGGCGTATCGCCCCGATGAAAAGCGCGCGCGACATAGCAGCGCTTGCCGCCTTCCTCGAAAAAGGCGCGCACGCCGTTCCATAGATAATTGTCGGCGCCGCCGGTGTCATCAAAATCCAGCCGCGCCTTGCCGCCATAGACCCGTTCATATTCCACCAGAGAAGTGATGATATCGGGTTCCAGATCGATGGGGCCATAGCGGGTGGCCCCGACAAAGCCGGTGGTGGTGGTCGAAACCCCTTCGATCGACTTGGCGCGGAAGGACACCTCCTCCACAAACACGCCTGGGGCAAGATATTCGGGCATCGCGGTATCTCCTGCGCTAGAATCTGGTCATGCCGCTGCCATCAGCAGCAGCGATTGCGGGCCGGGCGGCGTGGTCCGGGTGCGAAGCGTCATCGGACGGCCGAATTCCAGTGTTTGCGCCGGCAGCGCCGTCAGGCCGCCGATGGTCGAGGCAAAGACGCCGCGCGGATGATCCAGCTGCGCCAGCAATGCACCAAGATCGGGCTGGCGGGCCGGGTCCAGCGCGGTTGAATAGGCCGTGATGACCAGCGGCCAGCGAAACTCGGTCACCGCCGCTGGCGCTGGCGCCGCCGCAAGATCGGGGCGTATCGGCGGCGGCCACGGAAAGAACATCGCCGCCCGGCCATGGGCGTCGGCCTGCGCGAGGCCGCACACCCGCCCGGCATGGCTGGCGGTCAGCAGCGCCCAGGCTGCCGGCACGTTGCTGGCTTGGAACGCCAGTTGGCAGCGCAGCTCCGCACAACCGGCAGGCGCGCGGCGCCCAGGCGCGGAAAACAGCGGCAGGGCATCGCGGCACACCACCGGACCGGTGCCGTCATCATCGGTCAACGGTGCCAGCAGCGGCTGGGGCAGGGCGGCCCAGTGCGGCCATTGAAACAGGCCCTTTTCGGGCAGGTCGAGATCGAGCCGCAACGGCAAGAACCGCCCCGCAGGGTCGGTGACCGTCAGGCTCTGGCCGCTTTTCGTCTGGCTCCACCACGGCAGGTCATCGGGCGGCCCATCGGCACTTGCGGCAAACACCGGCACCGGCGCCATGCCCGGGACGTTCGACGTCACCCAGACCCGTTGACCGTTCGCCGCCAGCGCTGCCGTGCGGGCCGGATTGCTGCGACTGGTCAAAACGGCGCCCAGCCCCTCGCCGACCAAGGCACCGGTGGCGACATCGCGAAACCGCACGCCCAGCGCTGCGGGCCGCACGACATGCTCCAGCACGCGCACGGTCATGCCGGCACCTCGCGGCCCAGCACGCCCATATCGAACTGGCGTTCGACGACGCGCGGATATTCGTCCAGCGTCTTTTCGCTGTCGAGCACCAGCATACGCATGACATAACTGGCAGCCGGCGGCAGCACCTTGACCCGGTCCCACAGCGTCAGATGATCGGGAATACTCAGCGGATCGAGCACCAGATCAACCGTTTCGGTGTCGGCAAAGATATCGCTTTCGGCGAGGAAGTGATTGAGCTGGCTGGCCACCAGCGGCCCCAGATCGTCCATCGCGCGCAGCATCCAGCCCAGCAGGCGCTGTTGCCGCTCGGCATCCTTGCCATAGGGCACCAGCAGATAGTGCAGGTCGATCGGCAGCGACGGCCGGAACCGCCGGCCATGAATATCGGTGCGCGGGCCGAGCGCGCGGCGCTGCACATTCGGCGTCACCCGCCACAGGCACACCGCGATGCCGTCAGCCATGGCCGTGGCAATTTCGGGCATCTGGCGCAGTTGCACATCCAGCGCGCCGCCGCCGAATTCGGCGCGCGGATAATGGTCGCGCAGCAAGCTGACGATGGCGGCGCCGGCAGCGGCAATGGCGCGGTGGCTGGCCATCAGTGCAGCGCCTTGAGACTGGCAGAAAGTGCCGCCAGATGGTCGCCGTCCAGCGTCATGTGGCGGGGTTCGAGCCGGACGACCGAAGCGGCGGCAGCATCATCGGAAATCGCCATTATGGCCAGGCCGGGATTGGCAAAGATCCGCGATATGCAGTCTGGCGCCGGCTGAGCGTGATTGCCAAGGGCGTGGAGGGCGCCCTGCGCTTCCCGCACGACCAGCAGGTCGGCATGCGTCCGGTGCGCGGCGTCCAGCGCATCCTCGCCTTCGTGGCAACGGCCGACCACCTCGACGGCTTCGCGCGCGCCAAGCAGAGCCACGACGATTTCGCCGAGCATTTCGGGCATTGCGCCAAGCTGGATGCGAATGGTGATGCGCGCGCTCCTGCTGTCATGGGGTTCGCATGCAACATCGCGCTCGCCGGGCGCCGCGACCATCAGCCTGATGGCACGTCCCGATGGCACTGCGGCCCATGGCCGAACGGCTTGCCTGGCGCCTGCCGGGCGGGGCGTGCAACCCGGGGAATCCCATTTGCGCTTGGCAGGCCTGAGCATCGGCAATGGGCCGAATGGCAGGGGCTTTCATGGACCATCAGGGGCAATCGCGCCCCTGCCATGCGGCGCCTGAAAAGACTTTGCCAACATGGGCGGGATGTCATATTCTTTGGTTTCCACAAGAATAAGAATCGGTCGCCTTCGTATCGTCGTGCCTGCTGGTCAGCAGGTGCTTGTTGGTGTGTTCGCTGGCGTTGAGCAGCGGTGCATTTGTTCGGTACCCGGCCTTTGTGGCCACGCCCGAAGGATGCTCTGCTCGCCTTGGGAGGGGCGCAGGCCAGTGTGGAGGATGGCAAGATGTTGCAACGTGCTGCCGCGGACCAGGGAGCCGCGCGCCGGCCGCTGGTTTTTGTAATCAGTGATGTGCTGCTTTACCGGGACGGTATCGCCAGTGGACTTTCCAACACGACGGGCATCGATGTGCTGGGGACCGCCGGCAGCGCAGACGCGCTCGCAAGGTTGGCCGAATTGCACCCCGATGCCGTATTGATCGATGTCGCCGCCACCGATGCCCTGGCTCTGGCGCGCGCCATGAAGGTATGTCGCCCCGGCTTGCCGCTGGTCGGTTTCGGCATCACGAGCGAGGAATCGAGCCTTGCCTGTGCCGAGGCCGGCCTGACCGGCTTTGTCGGCCGCGATGGCACGCTTGCCGAACTGGCGGACACAATTCGTCAGGCGTTGTCAGGGCAGGTCGGCTGTTCGCCGCAACTGGCCGCCATGCTCTGCCAGCGACTGGCCAGCCTGTCGGGCGCACGCCCGGCGCCGCCCAGCCTGCTGACCACCCGCGAGCGCCAGATCGCCGCCCTGGTGTCCGATGGCCTGTCGAACAAGGAAATCGCCCAGGCGCTGCGGATCGGTCCGGCCACGGTCAAGAACCATGTCCACAACATCCTCGACAAGCTGCACGTTCCTCGGCGCAGCGCCATCCCAGGCCGCATGAGCGCCTGAGACGGATAACGCCGCGTCGTGTCAGACGCTGGGCCCGCGACCGCCAAACAGATGCGCGACCAGTCCGAGCACGAACAGCACGACAAAGACCCAGAACAGCAGGACTGCAATCTGCGAGGCCGCGCCGGCAATGCCGCCAAAGCCAAGCACGCCGGCAATTACCGCGACAATAAAAAAGATGATGGCATAACGAAGCATCAGCGGTTCCAGTGCAAATGAGCAATTCCCGGAGAACGTCCACCGGGCCCAGTGGTTCCTGCCGGCGGTTCCTGCCAGCGGAAGATGCAAGAGAGGCCGGGCGCGGCAGAATCTCGCCGCGCCCGGCTCCGCTGCTGTCAGACCTTGTCGCCCAGCTTGCCCATCACGGTGCCGGCGGCGTGCTGCACCTTGCCCTTGGCTTGCTGCAGTTCGCCTTCGACCTTCAGCTTGGGGTTGTCGGTAACGTCGGCAACGACCTGCTTGGCCTTGCCAGCGATCTCGTTGCCAAGACCCTTGGCCTTTTCATTCATCTCGCCCATGGGAAAATCCTTCACGCAACCGGCCGGCAACAGACCGGGCGGGCAATCCAGACAACGCCCGCAAGCATGTGCCAGTTCCAGCGCCAGTGCCGGCAATTGTGCCGCACATGATGGCTTGCAACCAAATGCGAGGCTGTGCGTCATGCAATCGAGGCAGCGAGCCCCGTCCCCCAGTTTCGCTGCCCGAACAGGACCCGGCCGCAAATCCCCCCCCCCCAATTGCGGCCGGGTCCACCCTGCTCGCCCCAAGTCTGCGGGCGAGGAACCGGGGCGTCCTTGATGCGTTGGAAGTTCGGGAAACCGAACCAGTCCGGCAACCAAAACAGGAGTGTAACCACCATGCGACCCAATCTATCACCGCTGCTGCTCGTTGTTGTCGCCAGCTTCGGCTTGGCGGCGTGCGAAAAGAAAACTGCCGATGCCCAGGCTGACGCCGTCCGCGACACCAGCGACGCCGCTGCTGCCAGCATGGAAAACAAGGCCGATGCTGTCGAAAGCCAGGGCGAAGCCGCAGGCGCGGCCACGCAGGACGCTGCCAACGCCAACGCCGATGCCATTCGCGACCAGGCCGATGCCGTGAAGGACAAGGGCGAGGAAAAGGCCGACGCCATCGAAGCCGGCAAGATCGGCGCGACCACCAAGACCGACACGCTGACCACGACGACAGTGCCGCCGAAACAGTAATTTCCTGTTCTGCGTTGCGTACGAAAATGGCGCCGGGGTTCGATGGTCCGGCGCCATTTTTGTGTGCGTTGCAAATTTTGCGAAACGAACCTGCGGGCCATCCGGTCAAGAATGGCCCGCAAACAGCTCAGGCGATGCTGGCGCGCAGCATCCAGGCGTTTTCTTCATGCACGCCTATGCGCCCGATCAGCATGTCCTCGGTGAACTTGTCCCCGGCATCTTCGGCAATGTTGCTTGCCTCCAGCATCCTGCGGGCCACTGCCTCGTTGTCGGCCACCAGTTCGGAAAGCATATCGGGTGTTGATTTGTGCGGCGTTTCGACATCGACGCATGAGGCTTCGCGAAACTCCGAAAAGCTCGCCGGGGCAACATGGCCCAGCGCGCGGATTCGCTCCGCAATGGCATCGGCGGCGCCGTGCAGTTCCTTGTATTGGGCGTCGGTCAGCTTGTGCAGGCCAAAAAAGCTCGGCCCGGTGACGTTCCAGTGCACGCCCAGCGTCTTGAGATACATGGCGTAACTGTCGGCCAAGGCGATCTTCAGGGCGGCCGCCACGGCGTCGCGTCCTTCACGATCAATGCTGGTCGCCAGCTTTTCGTCATCGCGCGCGCCGCGGCCCTTTACCGTCATGGCCCTGGCGGGCGATCCGGTTTTCATCTTCTTTGTCATGGTTGTCTCCGTTGCAGGGGGTGTCCCTTCTGCAACGCGGCGCCAGTGCTGCCGGTTCCCAGTGCTGCCGGTTCCCGCTCCGGCCAGATCCTCAGGCCTGCGACAGGGTATGTGCCTGCTGCATGATCTGGTCAAATGGCGCGACCCCGGTTTCGGGCATGTCCGCGCGGGACAACTGCAACTGCCCGCCATCAAGCAGCACCTTAAGCGCCACCCTGGCGCGGGCGACGCGGCTTTTGACGGTACCGACGGCGCATTGGCTGATGGCGGCCACATTTTCGCATGTCATGCCGCCGGCGCCCATCAGGATCAGGGCTTCGCGCTGTTCGGCCGGCAATTGCATCAACGCGCGCTGCATGTCGCTCAGGGCGATATGGCTTTCCTGTCCGGGGGGGACCGCAAGCAGCAGATCGGCCGAAAACTCGTCCCATTCGCCCTTGAATCGGGCGCGGCGGACAAGCGAGAAATAGACGTTGCGAAGGATGACATGCGTCCAGGCCCGCATGTTGGTGCCAGCGATGAAACGGTCCCGCGCAATCCATGCCTTGAGCATGGTTTCCTGCACAAGGTCGTCGGCCATATCGGCATTGCCGGAAAGCGACCGGCCAAAAGCGCGCAAATGCGGGATTGCCGCGCCCAGCGCCGCCTTGAAGTCCTTGTCGCTGAGCGTGGCATTCGGCTGTTGGTCGCGCGGCGGCTCGTCCTCGCCCAGGCGTTCCAGCAAGGCCAGGATCTTGCCGGGCAGCGGCGCCTCTTCGATCGCGGAAAACACGACGCGCAAGAACGTCCCGAGGTCGCGGACCACCGGGGACTGGGCCTTGGCGCCCGGTAGCCGCACCGCCGGCGCC
>NZ_JANPCD010000170.1:0-70038 GCF_031430775.1 Sandarakinorhabdus sp.
CCATTTATCACCCGACGCACGGCGAGCCGGTGATGGATCCGCAGCGCTTTGTCCGGCACCTGCTCAGCCACCGCAAGCAGCGCGAGAACCAGATCGTGCGCGGCATCACCGAGGGGCTGGTGACGGTGCCGGCCATGGTGGCGGCCATGTATGCCATGGTGGACGAGCGGCTGCACCCGGCGGCTGGGCGGTCGGTGCTGGCGCATCTGATCGATCTGGAACAGCGCGGGCGGGTGGTGCGCGCGGGCGAAGGCTGGCAATTGACGGGAGTGGCGTGATGGATGTGCGTGTGGGTGCGGGGCTCAATCCGCTGGGCCTGAATCCGTTGGGTCTGGGTATCCCGGCTGTGGACCTGAAGGAAGAAATCGCGCGCCTGAAAAAAGAGCGCAACGCCGTCATTCTTGCGCATTATTATCAAGAGCCGGCGTTGCAGGACATTGCCGATTTCGTCGGTGATTCCCTTGATTTGTCGCGCAAGGCGGCGGCCACCGATGCCGATGTCATCGCGTTTTGCGGCGTCAAGTTCATGGCCGAAGTGGCCAAGATACTGTCCCCGCAGAAAACCGTGATCCTGCCCGATCTCAAGGCCGGATGCAGCCTTGAAGATAGCTGCCCGCCCGAGGAATTCGCCCGCTTCCGCCGCGCGCATCCCGATCACATCAGCCTCACCTACATCAACTGTTCGGCAGCGGTGAAGGCCGAGAGCGACATTATCGTCACATCGTCATCGGCGGAAAAGATCATCAACCAATTGCCGGCCGACCAGAAAATCCTGTTCGCGCCGGACAAGCATCTCGGCGCCTGGTTGAGCCGCAAGACCGGCCGCGACATGCTGTTGTGGGACGGCACCTGCATCGTCCACGAGAAATTCTCGGTGACGGAATTGCTCAAGCTCAAGGCGCATTATCCCGCTGCGCCGGTGCTGGCGCATCCGGAATGTCCGGCCGCCATCCTCGATCTGGCGCATTACATCGGCGCGACCAGCGGTATCCTGAGCTATGCGCTGAACAACCCGGAACCGGTGATGATCGTGGCGACCGAGCCGAACATCATCCACCAGATGCAACTCAAGGCCCCGCACAAGACGTTCATCGGCGCGCCCGGCGCCGACGGCAATTGCGGGTGCAACATGTGTCCCTATATGGCGCTCAACACGCTGGAAAAGCTGTATCTGTGCCTGCGTGACCTGTCGCCGGTCATCACAGTGCCCGAGGATGTGCGCCTGCGCGCCAGGGTCAGCCTCGACCGGATGCTGGAGATGGCGGGATCGGTCAGCGCCGTGCCGGTGCGCGGGGATTAGGGTTCTGGCGCGGCCCGGCGTGCGCCTGTCCTACACGGGGCATTCGTGCGAAGGTCACGCTGCTCTTTCCCATTGCCGAAATCGCTGGCCAATACTGCTTCTGCGTCCTGCCGGCAGATTTTCGAAAAGCTCACGAAACCGTCAACTTCGTCTACTTCCAAATGGGCCATCAAGGCCGGCCCTGGCGGCTGGCCCTGGCGGCTGCCGGGGCCGGATGCGGCGCTTGTCGGTGCCTTCGGGGCAGACTATCGGGGACGCATGATAGCTGATTTCGACCTGGCCGCCTTTGTTGCCGCAACGCTTGCCGAGGACATGGGCGTGGGCGGCGATGTAACCTCGGCTGCGGTTATTCCGGCCGAGGCGCGGCTGACGGCGGTGATGGACAGCCGCGATGCGGTCGTTGTCGCCGGCCTGCCATTGGCGGCGGCGTTCTTCCGGGCGCTGGATGCCGATTGCGCCATCGAGGCACTTGTGGCCGAAGGCGCCGCCGTGCCTGCCGGCACCGACCTGATGCGGATCACCGGCAATGCCCGCGCCCTGCTGACCGCCGAGCGTTCGGCTCTGAACACTGTCCAGCATCTGACCGGCATCGCCACCATGACGCGCAGCTATGTCGATGCCATTGCCGGCACCGGCGCCGTGCTGCTCGATACCCGCAAGACGCTGCCCGGGCTTCGGTTGCTGGAAAAATATGCCGTCCGCATGGGCGGGGCGACCAACCACCGCATGCGGCTGGATGACGGCGTCATGATCAAGGACAATCACATTGCGGTGGTTGGCGGCGTCGGCCCGGCTGTGCGCGCCGCCAAGGCGGCGGGCCTGACCGGCGTGGTGGTGGAGGTGGACACGCTGGAGCAGATTCCCCCGGCGCTGGAGGCCGGCGCCGACCGCTTGCTGCTCGACAACATGGGACCTGACATGCTGCGCGCAGCAGTCGCCATCATCGCAGGCCGCGTGCCGACCGAAGCGTCGGGCGGGGTCAACCTGTCCACCATCCGCGCCATCGCGCAAACCGGCGTCACCTACATCAGCGTCGGCCGCATCACCCAAAGCGCGCCGGCCGCCGATATCGGGCTGGATTACGCCTAGCGCCGATCCAGGTGCCGCCTGATCAGCCTGAGATTGCGGCTGTTGGAGCGGAAGAAAAAGTCGAAGACATCGCCGGCCAGCGGCACCGAGCCCAGCGCGGTATCAAACCCGACATTGGCCAGCATCCGCGCCAGCGTCCAGCGCGACAGCCCGAGGTTGCGCCCCTCCCAGATCAGATACAGCCCGATGGCGCCTGCCACAGCGTCTCCTGCCACAGGCACGAGCCCGATGATGGAATCCAGCCCCAGGCCGATGCGCGTGCCCGGAATGGTCAGGCTGCGTTCCAGCAAGCGTTCGAGCAGGTCGATGCGCGCCCGCACGGCTGCGGTGTCCTGTCCGATCAGCGGTGCCGTCATGTCGGCGAATATGGCCAGCGGGGTTGCTCCAGCGGCGGAAGGCCGGTGAAGCATGACGTGGCCCCGCCGCGCCGCAATGCAAGGCCCTTGCGGTTAATTCTTGCCGAACATGCCCGTTTTGATCTCCCCGCTGCACTGTTTGTCAGGCATGAGCATGTTACCAGCATGTTGCGATGCACATGCGCCAAATGGCGCGCTGCCAACGACGCACTTCCTGCTATGCTGCACAGATGGAACCCGAAACGCCCAGCGCCGCGCGCGCCGAAGAAAAAGCCCGCGCCCTGGCTGGCTTCCAGCTTGTCGAGCGCTTGCTGCTGATCATCATCGCGGTGCTGACGCTGGGTGCCGTCGGCATCGAGCTGGGGCGGGTCGTGCAGGCGCAGACGGTCAATCTCGCCGATATCCTGCTGATGTTCCTGTACACCGAAGTCATTGCGATGATTGCCGTTTTCTACACCAGCAAGGGCTCGCCGTTCGTTTATCCTATCTTCATCGCCATCACGGCGCTGGCTCGGCTGATCGTGTTGCAGGGCAAGGAAATGGCGCCGCAGAACATCGTGTTCGAGGCGTCCGCCATCCTGTTGCTGGCCGTGGCGGCAATGATCATCCTGAAGGTTACACGGACGCCCGGCGCCTAACCCCGCAACATCGCCGGCAGCGCGCCCTGATGGGCGCTGCGCAGCGCCCCCAACTCCAAAGCTTCCCCATTCAGCACCAGTGCCGTGCCGCCGGTTTCGCCCAGCTTCATCGCCGGCACGAGGCAGCGGCCAAGTTCGAAGCCTTGGGCAAGCGTGACGATATAGCGAGCCTGGTCCTCGCCAAAGGCGCTGGCTGCGGTCCATGCGCCATCGATGACGGCGCCGACATCGCCGGCCAGTGCCATTTCGGCCAGTGCCACGGCAATGCCGCCGTCGGACACGTCGTGCACCGCGGTGATCGGCGCGCTTTCGCGCAGCAACGTGATGAAATCGCCGGTCTTGCGCTCGGCAACCAGATCCACTGGCGGCGGCGGGCCTTCCTCGCGGCCCGCGATATGGCGCAGCCACAGCGACTGGCCAAGATGCCCCGGACCGGGGGCGCCGATCAGCCAGATTTCCTGGCCATCGCCCTTGAACGCCAGCGTTGATTGCGTGTCATAATCGGCGATCATGCCGACGCCGCCGATGGCCGGGGTGGGCAGGATGGCGCTGCCGCCGCCCGTCGCACGGCTTTCGTTGTAAAGGCTGACATTGCCCGACACGACCGGATAGTCGAGCGCGAGGCACGCCTGCGACATGCCCTGGATGCAGCCGACGATCTGGCCCATGATGACCGGATTCTGCGGGCTGCCGAAATTCAGGCAGTTGGTGATGGCCAGCGGCTTGGCGCCCACCGAAATCAGGTTGCGCCAGCTTTCGGCCACCGCCTGCTTGCCGCCTTCGACCGGGTCGGCAAAGCAATAGCGCGGGGTGCAGTCGGTAGTGATGGCGAGCGCCTTTTTCGTGCCATGCACACGCACCACCGCCGCATCGCCGCCGGGGCGTTGTAGCGTATCGGCGCCGACCATGTGGTCATACTGTTCCCAGATCCAGCGGCGCGAGCACAGGTCGGACGACGCCATCAGCGCCAGCAGGTCGGCAGCGATGCCGGCGCTTTCGGGCACATCCACCAGCGGCGCGCGCGGCGGCGTCGGCACATGCGGCCGGTCATATTTCGGCGCATCATCGGCCAGCGGCCCGAGCGGGATTTGCCCGACGACCTCGCCGTGGAACGTCATGGTCAGGTCGCCGCCGGCTACCACTTCACCGATGACGGCAAAATCCAGCTCCCATTTTCGGAAGATTGCCTGCGCAAAGGCTTCGCGGCCGGGCTTGAGCACCATGAGCATGCGCTCCTGGCTTTCGGACAGCATCATCTCATAGGGCAGCATGGCGGTTTCGCGGCACGGCACCTTGTCGAGGTCGAGCCGGATGCCGACGCCGCCTTTGGAGGCCATTTCCACCGACGACGATGTCAGGCCGGCGGCCCCCATGTCCTGGATGGCGACAATGGCGTCCGACGCCATCAATTCCAGGCAGGCCTCGATCAACAGCTTTTCGGTGAACGGGTCGCCGACCTGCACGGTCGGGCGCTTTTCGTCCGAATTCTCGTCGAATTCCGCCGAAGCCATGGTGGCGCCGTGGATGCCGTCGCGTCCGGTCTTGGAGCCGACATAGACGACCGGATTGCCCACGCCAGCTGCTGCCGAGTAGAAAATCTTGTCGGTTTTCGCGACGCCGACGGTCATCGCATTGACGATGATATTGCCGTTATACGACGGGTGAAAATTGGTCTCGCCGCCCACGGTCGGCACGCCGACACAATTGCCATAGCCGCCGATGCCGGCAACCACGCCCTTGACCAGATGGCGCATCTTGGGTGCATCAATATCGCCGAAGCGCAGCGCGTTCATGTTGGCGACCGGCCGCGCTCCCATCGTGAACACGTCGCGCAGTATGCCGCCAACCCCGGTGGCTGCACCCTGATACGGCTCTATGAAGCTCGGGTGGTTGTGGCTTTCCATCTTGAAGATGGCGGCATCGCCGTCGCCAATGTCGATGACGCCCGCGTTCTCGCCGGGGCCGCATATCACCCAGGGTGCCTTGGTCGGCAGCGTGGCGAGGTGGATTCGTGACGATTTGTAGGAGCAATGCTCCGACCACATCACCGAAAATATGCCCAGTTCGAGCAGATTGGGCGTGCGGCCCATGGCGGCTTCGATCCGCGCATATTCTTCCGGGGTCAGGCCATGGTCGGCCACGATCTGGGGCGTGATGTCAGATGCTGTGTGAATCATGGCGGCGGCGATAGCGTGTTGCCGACAATCTGTCATCCTGTGGTGCGATACTCAGTTATCGACTCGGAGGAGACAGACCATGAGCAGCGATATCCGCGCCATTGCCGATGATGTCATGGCGTTGGCCAATGCTGGTGATTTCGATGCCATCGGCCAGAAATACTGGGCTGATGACGTCGTGAGTTTCGAGCCGATGGATGGCCCGATGGCGGTGGCCGAAGGCCGTGAAGCCGTGCAGGCCAAGTCGGACTGGTGGAACGGCGCCCATGAGGTGCACAGCGCCAGCGCCCAAGGCCCCTATGTCCATGGTGACCAGTTCGCCGTGCGTTTCACGATGGACGTGACCAATCGCGAATCCGGCCAGCGAATCCAGATGGACGAGGTGGCGCTGTACACCATCGAAGACGGCCAGATCGTCGAGGAACGCTTCTTTTACTGATCAACCAGCCGGCGCAAGGGAGGTGGCCGCAATGTCGCCGCCCGGCAGCAGTTGCTGTTCCGATAAGGCATCTCCCTGTCGGTGACGCTGCATTGGCCATGCAGTGCGGCCATGCCGTCATGCACGGTGTGTCAATTGGATGGATTCGGGTTTGGGCAAACCGCGCCGCCGCGCTAAGGGTCACCAGGGAATATCAGGGCAAGGCCGCACAAATCGATGCCACGCACGCGCGCAGACGGAAAAAAGACCCAGATCGTCGTCGTCGGAGGCGGAGCGGGCGGGCTTGAGCTGGTCACGCGGCTTGGTGCCAATCTGCCGCGTGCCGATTTCGACATCATCCTCGTCGATCGCAACCCGACGCACGTCTGGAAGCCGCTGTTGCATGAGGTCGCCGCTGGCAGCCTCGACGCCAATCTCGACGAGGTCGGCTATCGCGGCCATGCCTTTCGCTGGGGTTATCGCTATTTCGATGGCGCGCTTGAAGGCGTTGACCGCGAGGCCAAGGAAATCCTGATCGCGCCGATCAACGACGAGGATGGCAGCGAAGTCATCGGCCGGCACCGTATCCGATATGATTATCTGGTGCTGGCAGTCGGCAGCGTTTCGAATGATTTCGGCATTACCGGCGTCAAGGAACATTGCCTCGCGCTGGAAACTCGTGCTGACGCTGACCGCTTCCGCCGCCGCCTGCTCAACCAGTGCCTGCGAGTATCACGCCAGATGGTCGCCGATCCAGCCTGTGATGCCTTGGTCAAGGTCGTGATCGTTGGCGGCGGCGCCACCGGCGTCGAACTGGCCGCCGAATTGTTTTCCGCCGCCGATGCGTTGGCCTATTATGGCCTTGAGGTCTTCGACGCCAAGCGACTGAAGGTGACTTTGCTCGAGGCCGGGCCGCGCATTCTGCCGCAATTGCCCGAGCGATTGGCCGAATCGGCCAAGGCCGAACTGGAAAATCTCGGTGTCACCGTGCTGACGCAGACGCAGGTGACCAGCGCGGCCGCCGACGCCATTCATACCAAGGATGGTCAGATCATTGCAGCCGACCTGAAGGTTTGGGCCGCCGGCGTGCGCGGCGCCGATTTTCTGCATGAAATCGGAGGGCTGGAAACCACGCGGGGCAATCTGCTGGTGGTGTTGCCGACGTTGCAGACAACGCGCGACCCGAGCATTTTCGCCATTGGTGACTGCGCGTTCTTCAAGCCCGAAGGCGCCGACCGGCCCATCCCGCCGCGCGCCCAGGCCGCGCACCAGATGGCAGACGCTGCCTATCGCAACATTCGTGCCGCCATCGCCGGCAAGCCGCTGGTGCCATTCGTGTACAAGGACAATGGCAGCCTGGTCAGCCTTGCCCGTTATTCGACAGTCGGCAGCCTGATGGGCAATCTTGTCGGCGGCCGCATGGCCATCGAGGGCCGGCTGGCGCGGCTGGTCTATACGTCGCTGTATCGCATGCACCTGATCGCCATCCATGGCTGGATCAAGGGACTGTCGCTTCTGCTCGTCGGCCATGTCAACCAGGTGGTGCGGCCCAAGTTGAAGCTGCATTGAGGTCGTGAATCACGATCGATAAAAAAGGGGCCGCCGGCTTGCGCCGCCGGCCCCTTTTTCGTGTTTGCGCGGACTCAGGCAGCCACGGCTGTCTGGCGACGACGACGCATCGTTGCGCCAATCAAGCCAAAGCCGGCCATCAGCATGGCCCAGCTTGCCGGTTCCGGCACGGCGAGATCATAGCCCATGGTGTCAAAGGCGATGAGGTCGAGCTTGGTGATGTTCATCCGGGGACGGCTGCCGTTCGGGCCGCTTGCGGTCGGGTCCATGATGCCGATCGGCGGGAAGATGTTCAGCGCCGAATCGTCCTTCCAGTGACTGGCCTGGCGGCCATCACCATTGAACGATCCCGTCGACAGCAAGGTCAGGCAATTCTGCCCGCCATTGATCGAGAAGCACGGGGTGCCGCCGATCGACCAGTCAAGGATACGGTCAGTGCCGAAATTGCCGTAACGGTTGAGGTCATGGACAGTGCCCCAGCCAATGTTGTTCAGGCCGCGGGCGCCATTGGGTGCGGCGCGGTTTGGCAGGGCGTTTTGATCGGCCAGATCGACGCCGGAACGAAAGCCGAGCGCATGGCCGATTTCATGGGCGGCAACGCCGACAAAATCGATGGCGCCCGGCGTGATGCCGTCGCTGGGGTCGAAGTCCCAGATGAACAGCGTGCTGAACTGCACCGTGCCGTCGCGGCCGCCGGCATTGGTGCCAGCATTGTAGACAGGGTTGAGGCCGAGCGCCTTCACCTGTGCCGTGTTGATCTGGATGTTGTTGTTGTCGAAGGTGTTGTTGTTGTCGAGGAAGCGCAGGCGCGCATCGATCGGGCCGGTGACCGGCGGCTCGTTGCTGACGAACGACAGCGGTCCGGCCTGCAACGCGGCAACAGATGAGCGGTCCCACACCGATTTGGCGTCGGTGCCCAGCACGCTCGCAAGGCCGGCATAGTTGATGGTGTTGGTCGTCGAACCGGTCGAACCCAGGATGTTGGGGCCAAGCTGCGCAAAGCGCACGTCGAGACGGATGGTGATCGGATCCTTCAGGACCCTGGACCACAAGGCGGCAGCCGCTTCAAAGCCGGCGCGCGCCTGGGAACCGACACCGACACCGCCCAGATCGTTGAGGAAGAACGTCATGCCGCCGCCAGCCGTGCTGGCAGACTGTGCCAGAAGCGACGAGCCGCCGCCTGTGCCGACCGTGCCTTCGTTGCTGGTGAACTGATGTCCGCAGGTGCCGTTATGGACATGGCCCTGCGCCATGGCCGAGCCCGATGATGCAAGCAACAATGCCGCTGCAAGAATTCGCATGTGTATTCCCCTTTTGAAGATCAAGAATCGCTAGTCCCCGAACGCTCATTACAATTCGTCAACGAGCGATGCAATTCGCAAAAAGACAGCCAAATCAAAATGATACATAGTTACATGAGTTGCGTCATCACGCATCGAATTCAAGAATTTCAGGGATGCGGGTAAAGGCAATGCGAGGGCCGCCGGACCGCGTGGCGCCATGCAGATCGTGGCCCAATGTGACGGCATCGCGCCCCCAGCGGCTGTTGACCTTGTCCATGGCCTCCGACAGCGCCCGGCGCCGTGTTTCGGTATTTGCATCGACCAGTCCCGCGCAGTCCAGCAAGTCGCCCTGCACGGCATCGGCGTCGGTCAGTTCCGCCAGCGTGATGCCGACTTGCAGCAACCGGACCGCGCCGAATGCGTCCAGCATCTGCTGCCACAGCTGCTCCATCACGGCGACCAGCGACAGCGAATCGATGATCTGCGGCAATTTCGTGCCGCCCTTCCAGCGCGTGCTGCGCGTTTCGCCCTCCCTGCGCGCCTCGCTCTTGACCATCAGGCCCAGCCAGCCGGCGCGCTTGCCGGCCTGCCGCAGTCGCGTGCCAGCCTTCATCACCAGCCGCCGCGTCACCAGCCGGGCGCGTTCGGGGCTTCGCTTGTCGGGACCGAGCACGTGCGAATGGCCGATGCTTTTCTGGTCGTGGCGGGTTTCGGCAATTTCCGCACCCTTGAGCAGCCAGTGCATGCGCGCGCCCCAGACGCTGCCCCAGGCCAATTGTGCCTCGTGCGCCGACAGGGCCAGCAGCCGTTCCATGGTGACAATGCCGGCCGCCGCCAGCCGCCGTTCCATGTTGCGGCCCACGCCGGGAATGTCCGACAGCTTGAGGCGCGATAGCCGTTCGTGCAGCGTGTCTGCCGTCAATATGGTCAAGCCATCGGGCTTTTGCATGTCGGCGGCCATCTTGGCGAGCAGCCGGTTGGGCGCAGCGCCGATCGAGGATGTGAGGCAGGTGCCGACATTGGCAGCAACGCCGGCCTTGATGCGGGCCGCCAATGCCGCAACTGCTCCTGCGCTGTTTTCATTGTCCATCAACTGGCAGGCCACTTCGTCGATGGAACAGACCATCGTTACCGGGACATGGCGGGCGACCTCGGCGATGACCTTGTGGTGAAAGCGGACATAGTCGCCGTGACGGCCCGGCACCACGACCAGATCGCGGCACAGAGCCCGCGCCTCCCAGATCTTCGTGCCGGTGCGGATGCCGAATGCCTTTGCCTCGTAGCTGGCGGCAATGGCGCTGGTGGAATCCGTGTCCACCGGCGCCACCACCACGGGCCGTCCGCGTAGAGCCGGGTCGAGCTGCTGTTCGACGCTGGCGAAATAGCTGTTCAGATCAAGGTACAGCCAGCGAAGGGGCGGCGAATCAATCATATCTGTTTGTCGCACAAACGGAACAAAAAAGGAACAAGTGTGGCGAGGGCTGTTGCGCCGCGTCGCTTGCGGGTAAACCGGCACCATGAGCGTCATCTCCGAAATTGCAGAACCCGCAGGTGTCACCGCTGTTGCCGCCGATGCGCTGGCAGGCAGGCAACTGCGCTTTTATGATTTTGCCATGGCGGCGTTTGCCGTCATCCTGATCTGTTCCAACCTGATCGGTGCGGGCAAGCAGGCGGCCGTAACGCTGCCCTTTTTCGGCCAGATGACGTTCGGTGCCGGCATATTGTTCTTCCCGCTGGGCTATGTGCTCGGCGATGTGCTGACCGAAGTCTATGGCTATGCCCGTGCGCGCCGGGTGGTCTGGGTCGGCTTTACCGCTTCGATCTTCACCGCTTTCATGGCCTTTGTCGTGGTCTCGATTCCCCCTGCGCCGGGCTGGGACGGGCAGGAAACGCTGGCCGCCGTTTTCGGCCAGACCCCGCGCATATTTCTTGCGTCCATCACGGCCTTTTGGGCCGGCGAGTTTGCCAATTCCTTCGTGCTGGCGCGCATGAAGGTCTGGACCGGCGGCAAGCACCTGTGGACGCGCACCATTGGTTCAACGGTCGTGGGGCAGGGGGTGGACAGCCTGATTTTCTATCCGCTGGCGTTTCTGGGCGTGTGGGACACGTCGGCAGTCATCACCGTGGCGTTGACCAACTACGGGCTCAAAGTGCTGTGGGAAGCGTTGCTGACCCCGGTCACCTACCGCATCGTCGCCTGGTTCAAGCGCGCCGAGGGGTTGGACGTGTTCGACACGGCCACCGATTTCTCGCCGTTCAAGACTCGGGTGTAAATGGCGGTGTTACGGGCGGCGTAACGGGGATTTCCATCAGGTCGCGCCCGACGATGATTGGTCCCTTGTAGGCGCGGGCTGCCGCGCCGGCCCATTGGCTGTCTGTTATGCTGCTGTCCCCGCCCGGCACGAAATGGCTGAGCACCAGCATGCCGACACCGGCCGCCGCTGCGATCTCGCCCGCCTGTTCTGCCGTCGTGTGGCTGGCGAGCAGATGTTCCCGCAGCCGCGTGGCGTTGGTTTCGGTGGCGAGCAGCCGCTCCAATGCCGGCATGTACATCGCCTCGTGAACCAGCACATCGGCGCCGCGTGCCAGTGCGGCCAGTGCCTTGCTGGGGCGGGTATCGCCGGAAAACACCACTGACCGGCCCGGCGAGTCGAAACGATAGGCATAGCTGTTCGTCAGCGGCGGGTGTTCTACCCGCGCCGCAGTGACCTTCAATGCCGGCGTGTCGATCAGCACTGCTGGTCCGGTTATCTCGCGCGCCGATACCATGCGCGCCAGATCGGGCCGGCCTTCATCGGCCATGCGGGTGCGGATATCGACCGCCTGCATCTTCAGGAACTGGCGGGTCATTGCGGCCAGCGGCGGTGGGCCGAACAGCTGCACCTGCCGCGCCAGCGGACCAGACCAGGCCAGCCAGGGCAGGGTCATGAAATCGGCATTGTGATCGCTGTGATGGTGGCTGATGAACACCCCTGCCAGCGAACGGAGCGGCAAGCCGGCGGCGACCAATTGGCGTGCCACACCGTTGCCGGTATCGATGACATACAGGGCGTCTCCGACCATGACGGCGGCGCCAGGCGCGGCGCGGGCGGCCTTGGGCGTTGGTCCGCCGGCGGTGCCAAGCAGGATGATACGCATCACCGGCGCGTCGGCGGCCCGGGCCGTGCCTGTCAGAAAGGGCAACGCTAGCGCTGCGCCAAGCAGTTGCCGGCGATCAGCCAAGCGCGGAGGCCAGCGCCTCGAACATGCGGCGGCCATCGGTGCCGCCCTGTTCCGGTTCGATCAGCCGTTCGGGGTGCGGCATCAGGCCAAGCACATTGCCGGCGGCATTGAGAATTCCGGCAATTTGCCGGGCCGAACCATTGACCGGCTCGCCGTAGCGCAGCGCCACCCGGCCTTCGCCTTCGAGTCGGTCGAGCGTTTCGGCATCGGCGACGAAATTGCCGTCATGATGAGCTACGGGCAGCGTGATCGTCTCGCCCGCGTCATAGCGGCTGGTAAACACTGACTGGGTACTTTCGACGATCAGCGGCACATCGCGGCAAACGAAATCAAGGCCGGCGTTGCGCATCAATGCGCCCGGCAGCAGCCCTGCTTCGGTGAGGATCTGGAAGCCGTTGCAGATGCCGAGCACGGCGCGGCCCTCGCTTGCGGCGCGCACCACCGCCTGCATGACCGGCGAGCGCGACGCCATGGCACCGGAGCGCAGGTAATCGCCATAAGAAAAACCGCCTGGCACGCCGATGAGGTCGAGGCCGCCCGGCAAGTCGGTATCGCCATGCCATACCATGTGCGGCGCGGTGCCGGTCACCTTGCGCAGCGCGTCGGCGAGATCCCGGTCGCAATTGGAGCCGGGGAACACGACGACTGCGGTCCTCACAGCACTTCGACCCGGTAATTTTCGATGACCGTGTTGGCGAGAAGCTTTTTCGCCATGTCCTCGATGACCGAAACGGGCGTCCCGTCGGCAAGGTCGAGTTCGATCACCTTGCCGGCACGGACATCACCGACGCCGGCAAAGCCGAGCCCGGACAGGGCAGCGGCAATCGCGCGCCCCTGCGGATCAAGTACGCCGGATTTCAGGGTGACGGTGACGCGGGCTTTCATGGGCGCGGCTTTAGGCCCTGAGCGCGCGCCGGGCAAGAGGCGCGAAACCGCTTGTCGGCGTGCTATGAAAAATGGTGGAATCGGGTTAACCTGTTGCCAAGGCCGGGTACGCCGCCAGGCGCGCCCCTGACGCCAAGGACAAGTGTTTGCACCAGGGGAGTGAACGACCATGTCTGAGGATTGGGCAGCAGACGTCAGGAACCATGTTCCGGATGCCGACCCAGCAGCGATTGCCGGTATCGTGCGATATTGCGGCATAGCCCTTCGTAGCCGCGATGCGTCGCTGGTGTCGTTTTCGGATCCGGTGGAAACCGGCCGGGTGCGGGAGAACTTCCTCAAGAAGAAGTTGGCGCTGGCGGATGGCGATGACGTTCTCGACGCCGCTGTCGCGCAGGTCGGAGTGCGGATGGCGGGCGAACCCACCAAGAACCGCGTCACTGTCTATTACCTGCTCGCCGAGCACTTTGGCCGGCTCGGCGATTTCATCAGCGCCAAGGATGCGGCGCTGAAAGCGAACGGTCCGGCCAACGATCCTGCATCGCCGCCCCTGCCATTGGCTGCGACCGATTCGCTACCGGCGCCGCCGGTCATGCCGCTGGGCCTTGCTGCTATGCCGGCGGCCGGGCCAGTGCATCATCGCCGCGCGCATGGCGGTTATGGCCTTGCTGGCTTGGGCCTCATCGGCCTTGCAGTGGCTGTCTTTGCGGGCATCGGCGTGCTGGTGACCGGCGGCTCGGCATCGTCACCGGCGGATGTCGCCGTGGCGCCGGCCGTCATGGCGGAGCCGGCCACGACCGTGATCGAAGCCCCTGATGGCGCCGGGGTGGTGGCACAGTTCATGGACGGCAAACCAAGCCTGTCCGTCTATTTCGACACCGCAAAGTCCGAAGTCATCGCCGATTTCGAGGCCGCCGCCGCGCCGCTCAAGGCCTGGCTCGATTTTCATCCTGCAGAACGGATCGTGGTATCGGGCTATAATGATGCGACAGGCAATGCAGCCCTCAATGCCGAATTGTCCAAGAACCGCGCTCGCGCCGTGCAGGCCGCGCTGGTATCGGCCGGCATTCCCGCTGATCGCATCCTGCTGGAAAAACCTGCTGCCACAACGGATACGGACGTCAGTTCGGCCGAGGCGCGGCGCGTCGATGTGATGGTCCGCTAACCCAGCAGCTGCATCACCGCCGCGCCCAGGCCGGCAGCAAGCAGCAGCCATGGCGTGGACCAGCCGCTGCTCTGCCCGCGCTCAGGTGCGGGCGGCATCGGTGCCTGCGGCGGCGCGGCACCGGGCATCGGGTTGTCGGCGACGAACTGGCGGAATATGCGCGGCAACTGCGCCAGGGCGCGGGCATTGAGCACGATTCGATCGGCAATGACCGCCTCTGGCCCCATTTCGTCGCGTACCCAGTCGCGGACATAGGGTTCGGCGACTTCCCACATGTTGACATGCGGATCGAGCGTCAGCGCCACGCCTTCGACCATCACCATGGTCTTTTGGAGCAGCAGCAGATGCGGCTGGACCGGCATGTCGAAACTGCGCGTGATCGAGAACAGACCTTCGAGCAGGTCGGTGATGGCGATGTCTTTGGCGCGCTTGCCGCGGATCGGCTCCCCCACCGCGCGCAGCGCCGTGGCAAAGGCCGCGACATTGTGGTGACCGGGCACATAGCCGGCCTCGAAATGGATCTCGGCCACACGCGCATAATTGCCGGTCACCAGCCCATGCAGGATTTCGGCCAGATACAGCCGCGCCCGGCGGTTGATGCGCCCCATGATGCCGAAATCTATGACTCCGATGCGGGCATGCGGGTGGCCATCGCCGGCCGGAATCACGAACAGATTGCCCTGATGCAGATCGGCGTGGAAAAATCCCTTGGCAATCGCCTGTGCCAGAAAGCCGTTGACCAGCACCCGCGCCAGCCGCGTCCGGTCAAAGTCCAGAGCGGCCATGGCCGCCCGGTCCGAGACCTTCACGCCGTCGATCCAGTCGATGACCAGCATGCGCCGGCCCGAACGCGCCCAATCAACGGCAGGAATGACATAGTCCGGCTCGCCGGCAAGTATCTCGGCAAGCTCCGACGCCGATGCTGCCTCGCGGCGCAGGTCAAGCTCGGTTTCGATCCAACCCTTGAACATGGCGATGACGGCGCGCGGCCGCAGCCGGGCAAATTCCCCGCCCAGCGTTTCAAGATGCGCCGCGCCCCATTCGTAGGTGGCGATGGCGCGCGCTACTTCTGCCTCGATGCCGGGACGCAGCAACTTGATGGCCACGGCGCGGCCGTCACTGGTGACGGCACGGTGGACCTGGGCGATGGAGGCAGCCCCGACCGACACCGGGTCCACCGACTGGAACTGCTCCCGCCAGTTTGGCCCGAGCACCGGCTCCAGCGCCGCAAACGGCACCGGCGGCAAGGCATCCTGCAACCGCGCCAAGTCAGCTGCAGCCTCCTGCCCGATCAGGTCGGGCCGTGTCGCCAACGCCTGGCCGAGTTTGATGGCAGCAGGGCCGACTGCCGACAGCCCGCCGGCAAAATCAGGTATGGCGGGCGCGCGGGCGCCCAGCCGAGCGACACGGGCCACCAGGCGGATGGCCAGCGGCAGGGCAGGGCCTTCGAACGGGCGCAGGGCGCCATGCCGGGCAAGCCGCCGGCCCCAGACCAGCATCCGCCAGAAATGCACGATGGCAGGCGTCATGCCGGGATCAGACCTTCCAGCCGGAATGCACGGCCACTGCGCCGCCCAGAATCGGACGGTATTTGACGCGAGTAAAACCGGCAGCTTCGATCATCGCGGCAAATGCGGGCATGCGCGGAAAGCGCCGGATCGATTCGATCAGGTAACGGTAGGACTCGCCATCGCCGGCCACCATCTGGCCAATGCGCGGCACCAGCTTTTCGGAATAGACGTCATACAACGAGGAAAAGCCCGCCCATTCGGTCGTGGAAAATTCGAGGCAGAAAAACCGCCCGCCAAATTTCAGCACGCGGTGCGCTTCGGCCAGGGCAGCGGGAATATCGGTGACGTTGCGGATGCCGAACGCGATCGTATAGGCGTCGAAATGCCGGTCCGGAAACGACAGCACTTCGGCATTTTCCTCGCGCCAGACAAGGCTGGTGAGGCCGCGCTCCGCCGCCCGGCCCATGCCGACTTCGAGCATGTGCGGGTTGATGTCGGCGACAGTGACACTGGCGCCGGACCCGGCAATGCGAAATGCGATGTCGCCGGTGCCGCCGGCCATGTCGAGGATGTGCTCGCCGGCGCGCGGGCGCAATTGGGCGACGAAGTCGTCCTTCCAGACCCGGTGCATGCCTGCCGACATCAGGTCGTTCATGATGTCATAGCGCCGCGCCACCGAGGCAAAGACATCGCCGACGCGCCGGGTCTTTTCCTCCGGCGCCACGTCTTCATAGCCGAAGCTGACGGTTTTCTGGGTCACGGCGGCGTCCTTGCTCATGGCCGATGCCCCTAGCCGAGGCTTGGCGCCGGCGCAAACGCGCCCTATGTCGCGCGTCACGCCGCAATCGCCGGTTGGAGTCGCCATGCCGGAACTGCCCGAAGTCGAAACCGTCATGCGCGGGCTGGAGCCGGTCTGGCTCGGGCAGCGGCTGGACGGCGTGATCCTGCATCGCCCCAACCTGCGCCGGCCCTTCCCGCAAGACCTGGGCCAGCGGCTGACCGGCGCTGTTATCATGCGCCTGCATCGCCGTGCCAAATACGGCCTGATGGACACCGACCGCGGCGACACGTTGATCATTCACCTGGGAATGTCGGGCCGGATGCGCGTCGATCCGGATACCATCGGCAAGCACGACCATGTCGTTTTCACCACTGGCAATGGCCGCACGGTTGCCTTCAACGATGCCCGGCGGTTTGGCAGTCTCGACCTTGTGTCCAGCGCCGACCTGGCGGCGCATCCACTGATTGCCGGCATCGGTCCCGAACCGCTTGGCCCCGAATTCGGCCTCGGCTTGCTGGAGCGTGCCTTTTCGGGCCGCATGGCGCCAGCCAAGGCGCTGCTGCTCGACCAGCGGCTGGTGGCCGGGCTGGGCAATATCTATGTGTGCGAATCCCTGTTTCGTGCCGGCATTCATCCCGCAACGCCCGGCAGCCATGTCCCCCGCCCCCGGTTGAAGGCACTGGCCGCCGTGATTCCCGCTGTGCTGGCTGAGGCCATTGCTGCCGGCGGGTCGTCCCTGCGAGATCATGCGGCGCCCGATGGCACTTTGGGTTATTTCCAGACCGGCTTTCATGTGTATGGCCGTGAAGGCGCGCCTTGCACCGCGTGCGGCACGCCTGTGGCCCGCATCGTCCAGTCAGCCAGATCAAGCTTCTTCTGCCCGTCCTGCCAGCGTGGCCGAGGGTAAGGGCTTGACCCGGACCGCGCACTCACTTATGCGGCTGCGCTCTTGGTGCGAGGGGTTTCCTGGCGCCAGACCGGCCTTGTGCCGGCATCAGCGCCGGCACCTGCACGGGTGACAGCACTGCCGCCGCGCCGGTTCATGCAATAGTTTTTACACCATCAAGGACGACCATGGCCAACACGCCCCAGGCTGAAAAGCGCATTCGCCGCAATGCCCGCCGCGCCCTCACCAACAAGGCGCGCGTCAGCCGCATCCGTACCTTTGTGAAGAAGGTCGAATCAACGCTCGCCGGCGGCGATCCCGCTGCTGCTGCGGCTGCCCTGGTGGCTGCCCAGCCGGAAATGATGCGCGGTGTCTCCAAGGGCGTTCTCCACAAGAACACCGTTGCCCGCAAGATCAGCCGGCTGTCCAAGCGCGTGAAGGCCCTGGCCACCGCCTGAGTGTTTCGGCACGGCGCAAATGCGCCGCGCCCCTGCCTGCGCAATGCCTGTCGCCGTCTGTCCCATATCCGGGGCGGGCGGCGATTTTCGTTTGGCTTTCTTGTCCCGGTCTGGCCGATTCGTTGCCGTGATTCGCGGAAGCCATTTGCCGATTCGCCGGGCCTGAACCGTTGCCGGAAGGACAAAGGCGGAACATTGTGTCAGGTGCCAGACGGCTACCATGAAAAGCGAAATCGCAAGCCCGGGCACTTCTGTTTTCATGACAGGCACGCCGCGAATCGGCTCTGTGGATAATTGCAGTAGATTCAATGGATTGCGAATCTCTCGCCGGGGGCCTGTCATCAACGTGTCATGAATTTGTCACGTAAAATCAGACCCTTGCAGGTCTCTCCAAGGGTGGTCCCCGGCTTGGCCTGTCAATCGCTTTATTTGCGGCGCTGACAAATTCTGTTGCTTGCTTGACGACCGTCCGCTTGCTTATCTGTGCCTCGGTTCGAGGCCGCTGACGGACATTCCGTCTGGCGACATCAATCGGAAATTTTATGAGGCAAGGCAGGAAGCTCGCGTTTTCTGCATGCGGTGTAGCGTGCCCTGTGTCTTGCGCTTGGTTGCCCTGTTTTGGTGCGCCCAAGGGTAATCCGGACATCTTCACCTCCATGGGTTGCGCCCGGTCCGGTTGCGGACAGCGTGCGGACTGTGCGGCTGCATGTCTGTTTTGCTTGGGTTTCGGTGGCTGATCCGCGCTGTGGGTTGGGGGTAATGGTCATAACGGCCAGGAGGTTGGGGTCACGTGTCGGCATTGGTTGCATCATCTGTCGTGTCTGCATCCTCTGTGGCCGTTGACTCTCTTTCCGGACCTGGCTTGCGCATCCCTTCGCGTGGTCCCCAGTCTGGACCCCAGCCTGGCCAGGCTGCGCGTCCGATGGTGGCCGCAGATCTTCAGCCCCGGTTGGCCGCCGACGCTGACAGCCTTGCATGGGGGCGCGTGCGCGCTGCCCTGCGTGCCGAAACCGGCGATTCGCTTTTTGACACCTGGCTTGCCCCGCTCGCCTTGATCGGCTGCGAAGGCGAAACCGTTCGTCTTGCCGCGCCATCGGCCTTTCTCGCCGATTGGGTCGGCGGCCAATACACCGACAAGTTGCGCCAGCATTGGGCGGCCCAGCGCCCCGGCAGCCGGCGTATCGCCCTGGTCGTGCAAGCTGTTCCGTCGGCGCCGACATCGCAGCACGCCGTGCAGCCGGCGCTCGAAACCAGCGGGCCGTTGCCCGTCGAGGCGCGCTACAGCTTTGACAGCTTCATTGTCGGCAAGTCCAACGAACTGGCCTATAATGCCGCCATGACAGTGGCCGAGGCTGGGCCTGTCGGGTTCAACCCGCTGTTCCTCCATGGCCCGACGGGGCTGGGCAAGACCCACCTGATGCACGCCATCGGCAATGCCGTGATGGCCCGGCAGCCCGATGCCCGCGTCGCCTATATGTCGGCGGAAAAATTTATGGTCGAGTTTTTGGCCGCCATGCGCGCCAAGGACACGATCAGCTTCAAGCAGCGGCTGCGTTCGGTGGACCTGCTCATGATCGACGATGTGCAGTTCATCGCCGGCAAGGAATCGACGCAGGAAGAATTCTTCCACACGATGAACGAAATCATCGGCGCCGGAAAACGTCTGGTCATCACCGCCGATCGCAGCCCGCAGAACCTCGAAGGCATTCAGGACCGCATCCTGTCGCGCATGGCCTGGGGCCTGGTCGCCGACATCAACCCGGCCGACTATGAATTGCGGCTCAATATCCTGCATGCCAAGTTGGCCGGCATGGCCCAGCGCGTGGTCGTGCCCGATGAAGTCATCGAGTTTCTGGCACGCAAGATCACGGCCAATGTCCGCGAACTCGAAGGCGCGCTGAACCGTGTCGTCGCCTATGCGGCGCTTGTCGGCCAGGCCGTCACCCTGGAATTCACTCGCGAGACGCTGGCCGATCTGCTGCGCGCCCATGAGAAAAAGCTGACCATCGACGAAATCCAGCGCAAGGTCGCCGAACACTATGGTCTGAAGATGCAGGATTTCTTGTCGGCCCGCCGTGCCCGCGAAGTTGCGCGGCCGCGCCAGCTTGCCATGTACCTGGCGAAAAAGCTCACGCCGCGCTCGCTCCCCGAAATCGGTCGGCGGTTCGGTGGCCGTGACCACACCACGGTTATGCACGCGGTCAAGCGCATCGAAGAACTGCGCGCCACCGACCGCGAGATCGACGCCGATGTGGTGCTGCTGACGCGGCTGCTCGACGCCTGAGCGCACGGATGCGCACAGTTTATGCTGGCGCCGGCGTGCGCCTCTATCACCTCGATGACACTGATCCCGTCGCGCAGACGCTGTTCTACGGTCCGCTCGATGCCGCGCTGGACGTTGCCCGCCAGCAGCCCGAGGACATACAGGCCGGGCTGTGGCTCGCGACGGAAAATGACGTCGTGTCCTTTCTTGACATTGAGCAGGGCTGAAACCCTTCCCACATTCATCCCGGGCCGCTAACCCGGCCCGGTGAACGGTTTCCTTCAGCGCGGCGCATTCTGGATGGTGGTGTCCTGCGCTGCCTTTGCGTCGATGTGGGTGATGATCCGCTATGCCTCGGCCAGCCTGCATGCCTTCGAGATCGTGTTCTTTCGCAATTTCATCGGGCTTGTCTGCCTGTTGCCGCTGCTGGCGCGCAATCCCGGCTTGATCCGGCTGGAAAACTGGCGCCTGCACCTGCGGCGCGCGACGTCGGGCTTCATCGCCACCATGGGCACATTCTATGCCGTAGCCAATGCGCCCCTGGCGACGGCGCTATCGATCAATTACACGGCGCCGCTGTTCGCAACCGTGGGTGCCGTGCTGTTCCTGGGCGAACGCATCCGCTTCCGGCGTGTGCTGGCGCTGGCGTTTGGCTTCCTGGGCATGCTGATCGTCGTGCGCCCTGGCCAGCTGCCGATGACGCCGGGTGTGGTTGCTGCGGTCATCTCGGCTGTCTCCACGGCCTTTTCGGTGATTGCGATCCGCCAGCTTGTCGCCAGCGACGACAGCCGCGCCGTAGCGGCCTGGACCTTCATCCTCACGGTCATACCCAGCCTGATCGTAGCGATGTTTGTCTGGTCCTGGCCGGCACGGGACACCTGGCCGCTGCTGGCCGGAATCGGCGCCATGGCCGCCATAGGTCAGCTCAGCCTAAGCCGCGCCTTTTCGCTGTCCGAGGCGTCGGCGATCCTGCCTTATGATTTTGTGCGATTTGGCCTGGTCACACTGGCGGGCGTCGCGTTGTTCGGGGAGCGCTATGACGCGCTGACGCTGACGGGCGGCGCCATCATCCTGGCCAGCACCATCTATCTTGCCCTGCGCGAGGCCAAGGTCGCCCGCGATGCGCGCGCTGCCAGCCTGCCCGAAAGCCCCAACTGACAAATGCAGGGGGCGGGGGCAGGGGGCTGGCGGAAATGGCCGGTTGCGCGCCGGCCCGCGCCTTCGCATAACCGCGATGCAATCTTTTGGGGAGACGCGAGATGAAACTGGATGGTGTGTCGGCCGTGGTGACCGGCGGTGCTTCGGGCCTTGGTGCGGCGACGGCGCGTGCGCTTGCAGCGCATGGCGTTAAAGTGGCGATCTTCGACATGAACGCCGAAAAGGGCGAAGCCGTTGCAGCCGAGCTTGGCGGCGTGTTCTGCCACGTCAATGTCACGTCCGAGGACTCCGTTGATGCCGGCTTTGCCAAGGCCCGCGCGGCCATCGGCCAGGAACGCATCCTGATCAACTGCGCCGGCACCGGCAATGCCATCAAGACCGCCAGCCGCTCCAAGGAGGATGGCAGCATCAAGCATTTCCCGCTCGATGCCTTCAACATGATCATCCAGATCAACCTGGTCGGCACGTTCCGCTGCATCGCCAAATCGGCCGCCGGCATGATGGCCCTGCCGCCGATGGAAGACGGGGAGCGCGGCGTGATCGTCAACACCGCCAGCGTGGCAGCCGAGGATGGCCAGATCGGCCAGGCGTCCTATTCCGCGTCCAAGGGCGGCGTTGTCGGCATGACCCTGCCGATCGCGCGCGATCTGGCTTCTGAATCGATCCGGGTGAACACCATCCTGCCCGGCATCTTTAACACGCCGTTGCTTCAGGGTGCACCGCAGAACGTCAAGGATGCGCTTGCCGCGTCGGTGCCCAACCCCAAGCGCCTGGGCGCGCCGGAGGAATATGCCTCGCTGGCAGTGGAAATGTGCCCCAATGGCTTTTTCAACGGCGAGGACGTGCGGCTCGAGGGCGCCATCCGGATGGCGCCGCGCTGAGTTTTGCGCCGATTGACTCGCGCTTTGGGCGCAATAGGATGGCAACTGCAACCAAAGGGAGGACGCAATGGGTCACAAGTTTGAAGTCTACAAGGACAAGGCTGGCGAATATCGCGTGCGCTTCATGTACAACAGCGAAGTGATGTTCTCGACCCAGGGCTATGCTTCCAAGTCGTCAGCCATCAGTGCCATCGAATCCATCAAGAAGAACGGTCCTGACGCACCGACCGAAGAAGCCGAATGACATGAAACCGGGGCGGCCCAGTGCCGCCCCGGTTATTCAAATCAGCGCGTCAATGGCAGTCGCCAGCTTGACGTCCCGCGCCGAAAGCCCGCCCGCGTCATGGGTGGTGAGCGCGATCTCCACCTTGTTATAGACATTTGACCATTCCGGATGATGGTCTGCGGCCTCTGCCAGCAGCGCCACCCGGGTCATGAAGCCAAAGGCTTCGACAAATGTCTCGAAACGAAAACTGCGCTTGAGATGCTCGCCATCGACATGCCAGAGCGGCAATTGCGCGCCCAGCGCAGCCCGGGCATCGGCTTTGAGTTTCTCGACCATATCGTGTCCCTTCGCTACTATGCGGCAATGAAAACCCATGCGCCCAGCCTGCACCATATCGAGACCCTGGCCCGGACGGCCATGGCCAATCTGCCGGACCTGTTCCGCCAGCATCTCGCCCATGTCGTCCTCAAAGTCGAGGATTTCCCGGATGAGACGGTCATTGCCGAGATGGGGCTGGAGAGCGAGTGGGACATTCTCGGGCTTTATTGGGGCCGGCATGTCGGCATGAAGGGCGATGTGCCGACCGGCGCGCTGCCCGACATGATCTTTCTGTACCGCCAGCCCCTGCTGGCCGCCTGGTGTGAAGGCGAGGACAGCCTTGAGGCGCTGGTCACCCATGTTCTGGTGCATGAGGTGGGGCATCATTTCGGGCTGAGTGATGAGGCGATGGATCGTATCGCCGCGAGTGGCTAGCGCGCAGCGCTGGGCGCCGGCAGGCGAAAGATCGGCCGGCGGCGGCGGCGCAGGCCCGCGGTCGGACGAGTCAAAAAAGGGGCGGCCTGATGGCCGCCCCTTTTTCGCTCGCCGTCCGGTCTTGCCAGAGTCGGCAGATAACACAGTGCGTTATCTGCGCGCCCGGCTGCGACTAGAAGTTCACCCGTGCCGTCACGCCGAAATACCGATCCGCTTCGCGCGGAATGATATAGCGCAGCGAACCACCAGGGCCGCCGTTGGTGATCTGGGCTGCGAAGCTCTTGTCGAACAGGTTGCGCACCACGAACTGCACGCGGAACTTGTCTTCCTGCTCCACCAGCCCAAGCTGGAGATCGAACAGCGAATAGGCGCCGATGGTGCCGGCAGCGCGGACAGCGGCACTGGCATCGAACAGCGACAACTGGCTCGACTGGGTGGAGGCCTGCAAGCCGAAGGTCACATCGACCACGCCGCCAGTGCGCCAGCGATAATCGGCGCCGATGGCACCCTTCCACTCTGGTGCAAATGCCAGCGGTGTGCCGGCCGGCACGATCGCGGCACCCGGGGGTGCACGGAACGCATCGACGCGCGCCTTGGTCCAGGCAACGCCGCCGGTGATGTTGAAATCACGGAACGGCGTGAAGGCGAAGTCCGCTTCTACGCCGCGGGTCGAAACATCGCCGGCGTTGGTGAAGCGGGTGATGATGACACCGGCGACCAGATCGGGGTTGTTGGCCTGGAAGTTGCGATACTTGGCGTAGAAGCCCGCAAGGTTCAGCGTCAGCTTGCCATCGAGGAACGTGTTCTTCAGGCCGATTTCGAACGAATCCGAAAGTTCGGGTTCGATGACGTTGGTGCCATTGGCATTGAGGTTGAAGAAAATGTTGTAGGCCGGGCCCTTGTAGCCCCGGGTCCAGCTGCCATAGGCCATGATGTCATCGCTGAAATCGAACTGCAGGCCGGCCTTGCCCGACAGGTTGGTGGCATCGGTGGCGGCGCGATAAGGCACGCCGTTGGTGGCCAGCGGGTCGCCGTTGATGTTCGCCGGTGTCGAGGTCAGGAACACGCCCTGGTCGAAGTTGCGATTGACGCCGGGGATGCCGCCGACGTTCGGCGAGGCGACACGGCTGTGAAAGCCTGTCAGGTTATCGACGGTGTAACGCAGGCCGACGATGCCGCGCAGGCGGTCGGAGAAATTCAGCACGCCCTGTCCGAACAACGCGATGTTGTCGAACGTCGAGCCGAACGTGGCCGAGCCGCTGAACTGGCTGGTGGCCGGGGCGCCGGCGCTGCCGCAGGGCACAAGCGCCACCACGGCCGGCGCCGGATTGCAGGTAATGACGTTGCGGGTGAACGTGCGCTGAGACGGCGCATGGCTGTAGAAAACGCCTGCGACATAGGTGAAGAACTGATCGGTCGGCGATGCGATGCGCAGTTCCTGCGTGAAGGTGGTGCCGGTCTGCGGACCATCATCATGCAGCTGCGGCACGCCGGCCACGGCCTGGCCGATCCAGTCGCCATCGCGGATTTCGCGGTTCTTGTAGCTGCGATAGGCCGTGATCGAAGTGACGCTGTGCGTGCCCAGTTCGACGTCGAGCTGCAATGACCCGCCCCAGCTGTCTTCCTCGGTGCGGGTCACCAGATTCTGGCGGATGGTGCGGGTGCCGTCACCCTTGAAGTTGATGCCGGCCAGCGCCAGCGCGCCAACGCCGGTCGGTTGCGTGCCGATCACTTCGGCGCAGCAATTGTCCTTGGCCTGGCGCCAATCGAGGATAACCGTGGCCTTCACGGTGTCGCTGATGTCTGCCTCGGTCACGGCGCGCACGCCCCAGCGGCGATAGCCGTTGACGCGGCGGTTCACGTTCGGCGCATCATTGAAGATGTTGCCGTTCCAGGTGCCGTAAAAGCCCGTGATGCGGGTGCGCACGGTGTCGCTGAGCGGCACATTCAGCGCGCCGCGCATGCGATATTCCTCGCCATTGCCGCCAAAGAACGCGCCTTCCAGATAGCCGCCCAGTTCATCGGTCGGGCGCTTGGAGACGATGCTGACCACACCGGCAGAGGCGTTCTTGCCGAACAGCGTGCCCTGCGGGCCGCGCAGCACTTCGATCCGCTCGATATCCACCAGGTCACTGAACGCTTCACCGGCGCGGCTGAGCACCACGCCGTCGAGAACGGTCGAAACCGACGGTTCGCCGGCAATCGAGAACGTCGCGGTGCCAACGCCGCGCAGATACAGCGACTGGTTGATCGTGGTGCCCGACTTGCGGAAGTTCAGGGTCGGGACGAGATACTGCGCGCCTTCGATGTTCAGAGCACCCTGCCGAGCCAATTGGTCACCGCCGACGACCGACACGGCCAGCGGGATGTCCTGAAGCTTTTCCGAGCGCTTTTGCGCAGTGACGACGATTTCCGCCGGCTCCCCTTCATCGGCGGCCACTTCGGCAGGCGCATTCTGCGCCATGGCCGGCGTGATGGCAAAAAGCACAAGGGCAGCGCTGCCCAGCAATGATGCGATCTTCATGGTCTCTCCCCGATTTGGCGCTGCATTGCAGCCGCCCGCCGGCTGACCCCGGCATTTCCCGCATTGCCATGCCGGGATTTGGCGTTTCGCGTCAATTGGCCGGACAGAGAAGCCGCGCCTGTGTTGCTATCGTGTCACAGTTTCAGTCGCGTTACAGACCCAGTTCCGCCATCGTCACAACCCGGTGTTCGCGTGCTGAAATCTCGGCGGCCATGCCCATGGCGACTGCGCGCAGGCCGTCATCGGCGCTGACCATCACCGGGCCGGCGCCGCGCACGGCCTTGGCGAAATGCTGGTGCTGGAAGAAGGTCGAGCCGTGATGCTGGCCAGCCGCCAGCGCTTCGGCTGGCGTTTCGACATGCCAGCGCACAGCCTGCTTGGGGTTCATGAAGCCGACGCGTGGGCTATGGATGAGGTCGCCGGCCGGGATCAGCACATCCAGCCGTGCCTTGTCCCCCACCGCGATGATCTCCTCCTGCTGCTGCGCGCCATCGGCGAACATGTTGAGGTCGAGCATCGCCCGCGCGCCATTTGCAAAATCGACGGTGGTGTAGCTGTTGTCGATGATGTCCGGCGTCCGGCCATCATAGCGCTCGTCCTTGTGGTTCACGTCCATGGCGCCCGAGCAATGCACGCGAACCGGCTCCGACCCGATCACAAGGCGCATCAAGTCAAAGAAATGGCAGCATTTCTCCACCATGGTGCCGCCGGTATTGGCGACAAAGCGGTTCCAGTCGCCAACCTTGACCAAAAAGGGAAAGCGGTGTTCGCGGATCGACAGCGTCTTGAGGTCACCGACCTTGCCGGCGTGGACAAGCTGCACAAACTCGCTGACCGGCGGCATGAAGCGATATTCCATCGCCGTCCAGAATATCGGTCCATAGCTGCGGGCGGCATCGGCCACGGCGCGTGCGTCATCCATCGTCGTGCACAGCGGCTTTTCGCACAATATGTGCAGGCCCGCGTCCATCAGCGGCGTCAGCACCGCGCGGTGCGTGAAGTTCGGTGAAGCAATCACGACTGCATCGCACAGGCCAGAGGCGGCAAGGCCCGCCGCATCTTCAAAACGTGCCACTTCGCCGCCGATGGCCGCTGCGGCGCGGTCGAGGCAGGCCGGCACCGGATCTGCAATCGCGGTGATGACGGCGTTTTCCGTCAGCTTGATGTTGGCGACATGCTCCAGCGCCATCATCCCTGTGCCGACAATGCCCCAGCGGATAGTGTCTGTGCTTTTCATGTGGGCTGTCCCCGGTCTATGGCATGGTCATGAACGAAATCACCCTAAGCCCCAATCCGCGCCCGCTGGGCAAGTCCGAAATCATGGTCAGCCCGCTGGCCTGGGGCATGTGGCGCTTTGCCGGCGACGATGTGAAGGCCGCTCAGGCCAAGTGCGAAGCGGCGCTGGCTGCGGGCATCACCTTTTTCGACACCGCCGACATCTATGGTCCCGACAATGACGAGGCGTTCGGAGCGTCGGAGGCGCTGCTTGGCCGCGTGTTTGCTGCTGCGCCGCATCTCAAAGACCGTATCGTTCTGGCGTCCAAGGGCGGCATCCGCATGGGCGTGCCCTATGATAGCTCGCCCGCCTATCTGCGCGAAGCGGTCGAGGCATCGCTCACCCGGCTCGGTGTCGATCATATCGCGCTGTGGCAGATTCACCGCCCCGACATGCTGGCGCATCCAGCGCAGACTGCCGCCATGCTCGATACGCTGGTGGCCGAAGGCAAGATCGGCGCCATCGGCGTGTCCAATCACACCGTTGCCCAGTCGAGCGCGCTGAAAAAGCATTTGAAATCACCTCTGGTTTCCACCCAGCCGGAATTTTCGCCGCTGGCCACCGCGCCGCTGTTCGACGGCACGTTCGATTGGGCGATGAAGCATGGCCTGTCCGTGATGGCATGGTCACCGCTGGGGCAGGGCCGGCTGGGCGATGGTGATCCGCGTCCCGGCCGCCGGCAGGTGGAAGATCCGCGCACACTTCGCGTCAAGGCGGCGCTGGCTGCGCATGGCGCCAGCTTTGGCGTTGGCATCGCAGCCGCCGCCTATGCCTGGGCGATGGCGCATCCCGCCGGCATCATCCCGATCATCGGCAGCCAGAACCCGGCCCGCATCGCCGAGGCCGCTGACGCGTTCAAGGTGACGTTCACCCGCGCGCAATGGTATGCCATCCTTGTCGCCTCGCTTGGGGAGAATCTGCCATGAAGCCTGTCGAAGTCAGCTGGTTTTCCGCCCTGTGTGACGATGATTACGAATTCCTGGGTGTTCCCGACCAGGCGCTGAAATCCAGCTGGGAGCATTGCCGCAACATCGTGCTGGCGGCGGAAAAGGGCGGCTTCGACAATATCCTGCTGCCGTCAGGCTATGCGCTGGGTATCGACACGCAGATGTTTGCCGGCGCGATTGCGGCGCTGACCAAGCGCATTCGCCTGCTGATGGCGATCCGTGTCGGCGAAACCTGGCCGCCGCAGTTGGCGCGGGCGATTGCCACGCTGGACCAGATTGCGGGCGGACGTTTGACGGTGAACATCATCTCGTCGGACATGCCCGGCGAAACCCTGCCGTCAAAGCCGCGTTACGACCGCACCGTCGAAGTGATGGAAATCCTCAAGACAATCCTGAACGGCCAGCCGCTCGATCATCAGGGCGAATTCTACAAGCTCAAGCTCGATCCGCCCGGCGTCAAGACCGTCAGCGGCAAATGCCCGCCGCTGTATTTCGGCGGACTGTCGGAGGACGCGCGCGAAGCCTCGGCCCGCGCCGCCGATGTCTATCTGATGTGGCCGGACACGATGGACAAGGTGAAGGATGTTGTCGCCGACATGACGGCGCGCGCGGCGAAATATGGCCGCACGCTGAAATTCGGCTACCGCGTCCATGTCGTGGTGCGCGAGACGGAGGCCGAAGCCCGCACGGCGGCGAACCGGCTGTTGTCGAAACTCGATGCCGCCACCGGTGATGCCATCCGCGCCAAATCCCTCGATGCCACAAGCGTCGGCGTCAAGCGCCAGGCCGAACTGCGCGATGCGGCGAGCGACGGCTATGTCGAGGACAATCTGTGGACCGGCATCGGCCGCGCCCGCTCAGGCTGCGGCGCGGCGCTAGTGGGCGACCCGGACCAGATCGTCGCCAAGCTGAACGCCTATGCCGAAGCGGGTATGGAGGCCTTCATCCTGTCGGGTTATCCGCACGCCGCAGAGGCCGATTTGTTCAGCCGGCATGTGCTGCCACGGCTCAACCACGGGCCTTTGGTTATGTAACGGCGACGCCGGGCAGGCGTGCTACCGGCCCTTGAAAGCCGGCAGCCGCTTTTCGCGGTAACTCGCGAACGCCTCCCGGAAATCTTCTGTTCCTGTCGCCTTGTCTTGCTCAAGATCGGCGGCGGCAAAGGCCGTGCTGTAATCCTCGTCAATCGCCGTCCACACCTGCGCCTTCATCGCAGCCAGGCTGCGCGGAGCGGAATAGGCAGCGATGTTCCGCGCATACTCCATCACATGCGCCATCAGCGCATCGTCATCGAGCACGGCATTGACCAGCCCCAGCCGCTCTGCCTCGGTGCCGTCGAACCGCCGCGCGCTGTAGAGCAGGTCCATCGCCCGTGCCGGCCCGATTGCCCGGGTCAGCAGCCAGGCCGAGCCCTTCTCGCCGGGCACGCCGATGCGCGCGAAGGTGGCGTTGAACATGGCCGAGCGCGCGGCAAAGCGGATGTCGCAGTGCAATGACAGGATGAAGCCCCAGCCGAACGCCGGGCCGTTCACCGCCGCGATCGTCGGCTTGCGGCAGGTGATAAGCGCCGGCCAGCCGCCGGAATAATAGGGCGCCAGCGCCGGGCCGACATCATCGCCCCATTGCGGCGCGCTGTCCGGATGTGTCTCCACGCGCCCGCCGGCACCGGTGCCGATGATCGACAGGTCGAGCCCGGCTGAGAATCCGCGCCCGGCACCCGTCACCACGACCACCCTGACCGCATCGTCCGCGCCCGCCCGTGCCACGGCGGCGAAGAACGCGCTCAGCATGTCCGGGGTCAGGGCGTTCAGCTTGTCCGGGCGGTTAAGGGTGATGACGGCCACCCCCTCGGCCACGGCATATAGAATGCTGTCGTCCGTCATCACAGGAACCCCGGCAACCGCTTGGTGATGATGGCATGCGCATCGGCCATGATGGTGTCGATCAGCTGCTTGCAGGTCGGAATGTCGTGGATCAGGCCGACGACCATGCCGCACGACCAGGCGCCGGCTTCCATCGTGCCGTCCTTCATGATCTTGGGATACACGCCGGCGACTTCCTCGATGATGTCCTCGAACTTCAGGTTCGGGCCCAGCGCCTTTTCCTTGGCCAGCAGGCGCTCGACTGCCGCATTGTTGAGCACGCGTTCCGTGTTGCGCAGCGGCCGCATCACCAGCCGCGTGTCCAGCTCGGTGGCGTTCAAAATCGCCTGTTTGACATTGTCATGCACAGGCGCCTCGACGGTCGCGATGAAGCGCGTGCCCATGTTGACGCCGTCGGCACCCAGCGCCAGCGCCGCCACCAGCTGGCTGCCGGTGGCAACGCCGCCGGATGCCACAAACGGGATTTTCAGTTCCTGTGCGGCGCGGGGCAGCAGGATCCAGTTGGGCACGTCATCCTCGCCGGGATGGCCGCCGCATTCGAAGCCATCGACGCTGACGGCATCACAACCGATCGATTCTGCCTTCAGGCTGTGGCGCACGCTGGTGCATTTGTGGATGACCTTGATGCCGGCCTCCTTGAGCACCGGCAGCCATTTTGCCGGATTGTTGCCGGCGGTTTCGACCGCCTTCACGCCGCCATCGATGATGGCCTTGATATAGCCGGGGTAATCTGGCGTCGCGAGGCTGGGCAGGAATGTCAGGTTCACACCGAACGGCTTGTCGGTCATGTCGCGGCAGCGGGCGATTTCGCTGGCAAGATCATCGGGCGTGCGCTGCGTCAGGCCGGTGATGATGCCCAGTCCGCCGGCATTGGACACGGCGGCCGCCATTTCGGCAAAGCCGACAAAATGCATGCCGCCCTGGATGATCGGATGTTCGATGCCGAACATTTCGGTGATGCGCGTCTTCATGGCCTTGTCCCCGATGCTGATCTTTTGCCATGGCTAACCCGCCCCCGCGCTGGCGGCAACGCCGCGTTTGTGGGAGGGTCAGGGCGTGATCGTATTCGGGGTGATGAGCATCACGTTGCTGGTGGGGGCAGCGCAGGGACTCGTGCTGGCCGCGCTGTTGTGGCGGGCGCCCGCCAACCGCGCTGCGAATCGCTGGCTGGCGCTGTTGATCCTGGCCGTGGCGGCACTGATCACGCCCTATATCATTGGCTATGCAGGCTTTTACGATCGCTGGCGCTGGCTGAGCTTTGCGCCGTTCCGATATACGCTGGCCTTCGGGCCGCTGCTCTGGCTTTACGCCGCGACATTGACGGGCAGGGCGCCGGGCCGGGTGTGGCCGCATTTTCTGCCGGTGGCGGTGCAGTTCGCGTCCGATGCGCTGGTGTTTCCATGGCCGCTGGCGGTCAAGAACTGGTGGGACGGCGCCGTCCATGCGCCCTATATCTCGCCCGCGCTCGATCTGGCGACGTTCGTTTCGCTGGCCATCTATGGCCGCCTTGCCTGGGCGTCATGGGCCGAATACCGGCGCTGGCTGGGCGAGAATGTTACCGATGCAGTGGATTTCGATCCCGGCTGGATTCGCAATTTCCTGATCGCGCTTGGCCTTGTCGTGATGGTCTGGCTGGGGTTTTTCATCGCCAATCTGCGTGACCCCGGCCGCAACTACTTCGACCAGTTCTGGCTCTATGTGACCTTTTCGGTGCTGGTCATCTATCTTGGGGTCGAGGGCTGGCGCCACGCCCGCATGCGCTACCCCTTGCCGCCCGATACCCAGCCTGCCCGGCAAGCAGCAACAGCCGGAGATCCGACCGGCCGGGACTGGGCGGCGCTGGGCGCGCGTTTTGTGGGGGAGATCGAGACGCGCCGCCTGTGGCAGGACCCGGACCTGACCGCCACCAGCCTCGCCCGGGCGCTCGGCACCAACACCAACTACCTGGCGCGCGCCTTCAACGAAGGGCTCGGCGCCAATTTCAATGCCGTGATCAACCGTCGCCGCGTGACAGCGGTCCGGGCATGGCTGGAAGACCCCGCCGACAGCCGCGCCATCTTGACCATGGCGATGGATGCCGGCTTCCGTTCCAAGGCCAGCTTCAACCGCGCATTTGCGGAGTTTGTCGGCATGTCGCCCAGCGCAGTACGTCTCAAATCCTGAAAATCATCGGTATTTGGGAATTTCGGGCGATGCTGCCCGCGGAAATCGCAAGGGAAACGGCGTCAACCTTTCGGAGAACCGGCGCCATGTTTTGCAAATCCTTGATTGCCGCCCTGCTGATGTCTGCGCCCGCCATGGCTGCCGACATGCCCGATGCCATGCTTACTGCCGAACAGGCCAGCAGCGATGTCGCGTTGCTGCGCCGCGCGCTGGAGACCGTTCACCCCGGCCTGTATCGCTACACGCCCAAGCGCGACATGGACGCCAGTTTTACCCGGCTCGAAGCCCTGGCGCGCCAGCCAATCGCCACGCTGGCGCTGCACCGCGAGATTGCGCGGCTGGTCGCCAGCATCCACTGCGACCACAGCAAACCCGAATTGCCCGATGCCATCGACGCATGGCGCCGCATCAATCCCAGCCATCTGCCGCTGCGGTTCCGCCTGATTGAAGGGCGTATGGTGGTGCTTTCGGGCGCGCTGCCTGCCGGTTCCGAAATCACGGCCATCAATGGCCGGCCAGTGCCGCAAATTCTCGCCGCGCTGGCGCCGCTCGTCGCCTATGACGGCGACACCGATCAGGCCATCGCGGTCAAGATCGCGGATGACAGCGATTTGTCGGGCAGCGATTTCGACGAATATTGGCCGGGATTGTACGGCGCCGCCAAGAGCTGGGACGTGGCATGGAAAATGCCCGGTGCCGGCAGGAACGAGCGCACGGCTCTGGCGCCCATCAGCTTCGATGCGTGGACGCGGCTTGCTGCGCCCGACGGCAATCATCGGCAAGAATTCTATAACAGCATGACCTGGCGCATGGCAGGCAAGGTGGCGCGGTTGCAGATTGATACCTTCGTCAACTACCGCAATCCCGTGCAGCCCACGGCGTATCTCGGTGGCTTTTTCCGGGCCATGAAGGCGGCTGGCACGGATCATCTGATCCTCGATCTCAGGAACAACGGCGGCGGTTCCGAGGATGTTTCGATCGCGCTGGCCCGCTATCTGTTCGATGCACCGTTCACCTGGTCCAAGCCAGTGCGCTACAAGGCCATCCGCTATGGCGATCTTGCACGACACATCAGCAGCTGGGGCGAGCGTGATGCACTGTTCTACCCGCCGGAGGCCGCCTTCACCCGCACCGCCGATGGCTGGTACGACCGCATCCCGGCAGGGACCGACGAGCGCGACGACGATGACAGCACCATATCGCACGACCCGCGGCCCGAGGCGGAACGCTTCACCGGCCGGCTGACCGTATTGACGGGGCCGCAAAATGGCTCAGGCGCCACCCGTACGGTGGCCTGGCTCAAGGAACGGCGGGGCGCGACGTTGGTCGGCGAGGAAGGATCGGGCAGTGCCGAGGGACCGACAGCGGGCCGGATCTTTCTTGTGACCCTGCCGAAAAGCGGCATCAAGGTGCGCGTGCCAAATGCCTGGAACCGCACCAATATCACGGCTTTCACGCCGCGCCGGGGTGTTGCCGCCGATGTGCTGGTGGTGCCGACACTCGCCGATTTCGAGGCCGCGCGCGACCGCGCCGTCGAAGTGGCCCGCGATTTGCCAGCTCCGCCTGCTGCACTTGATGCCGCCGCCACCCTTGCCGGCGCGCTGGCCGGAAATTGGGCAGGCACGCTGGATTACCGCGATTATGGCGACGACACGCGTGCCAGCCTGCCGACGCTGCTGACCGCCCGTGGCCTGAACTTGTCCTGGGCCTTTGATGATGGCCCGGCCAACACCGTTCGATCAATCGAAAACTGGGCCTTCACGCCAGACGGCAAGACCCTGACAATCATCAGCGGCAAGACCCGCGAGACGCTGGCAGTGTCGGAATTGCGCCGCAGCCGCGATGGCGCGTTGACCATGGTGCTGGACGGCAAGGGCACGGAAAACGACCGGCCGGTGACGATTCGCACCATCCTGACCCAGGACAAACAAGGACTGCGCATCACCCGCATGAGCCGCACGCGCGGACAGCCGTTCATCATGCGCCACAGCTATCAGTTGCGCCCCGCCTGAGGGGCTGGCCGTGCGCCGGGCTGCATGCCACAAGGGGCGCATGCAGGCTGGCACGACCATCTTCGAGCATATGTCGGGCCTCGCCCGCGCCCATGATGCCGTCAATCTGGGCCAAGGCTTTCCCGATTTTGGATGGTCCGATGCGGTGCTGGGGGCGGCGGCAGAAGCCGTTCAGCGCGGCAACAACCAATATCCCCCGATGCGCGGCCTGCCTGAGCTGCGCCGTGCCGTATGCGATCATTATGCCGTGCACCAGGGGCTGGTGCTGTCGCCCGATCAGGTCATCATCACATCCGGGGCCACGGAGGCACTGGCGGCGGGCATATTGGCGGTGGTTCAGCCCGGCGACGAAGTCATCGTCTTCGAACCATTGTACGACGCCTATCTGCCGCTCATCCGCCGCGCCGGCGGTGTGCCGGTGCCGGTGCGCCTCAATCCGCCCGACTGGCGCATCGATGCCGGGGCGCTGGCTGCCGCCATCTCTCCGCGCACCCGCGCGCTCATTCTCAACAACCCGCAAAACCCGGCGGCATCGGTTTGCCCGGCTGCCGATCTCGATATCATTGCCGCGACCTGCGCCGCACACGACCTGATCGCCATTTCCGACGAGGTCTGGGAACATGTGCTGACCGGCGACGCGCCGCATATTCCGCTCGCCAGCCGCCCCGGCATGGCGGCGCGTACCATCAAGATCGGCTCGGCCGGCAAGATACTGGCGCTGACCGGCTGGAAGGTTGGTTGGGCGGTGGCCGAGCCGAGCCTGGCCGAGCGGGTGGCGGGGATGCACCAATTCCTGACCTTCACGACGCCGCCGCCGCTTCAGAGCGCGGTTGCCGTCGGCCTGGCATTGCCGCCTGACTGGTTCGCGGCATCCCGCGCGCGGCTGACGGCCGCCAAGGCGCGCCTGTCGGAGACATTGTTTGCCGCTGGCTGGCACCTGCTGCCTTCCGCCGGCTCCTATTTCATATCCGTCGATCTCGCGGCGTCCGGCGTTGCCATGGATGACATCGCCTTTTGCGAGCGCGCTGTGCGCGAGGTTGGTGTCGCGGCGATCCCCATGTCGGCCTTTTACGCCGCCGCGCCCGAAACCGGACTTGTGCGGCTGTGTTTTGCCAAAAGCGATGCCGTGCTTGATGAAGGGGCGCTGCGGTTGGCACGGGCGCGGGATTTGTTCAGCAAGGGAGCGGCGTGATGGAGAAGAAGGAAGTTGTCAGATCCGGCATCGGCTTTGGCTCGGCACTGGCCATGGTCATCAGCTGGAGCCTGCACAAATCGATCCTGTGGGCGATCGTGCACGGGTTCTTGACCTGGTTTTATGTGATTTATTACGCGGTGACGCGGTAGGCGCATCTGACTGCGGCCGCCGGCAAAGCCGTCGAGTCCGCTGAAGCGAAAAGCAAGCAAGGCAGGTTGCGGGCAAGGCCCGCGCGTCGGACGGGCCGAACGTGCCGGCCTGTAGGCCGGTCGTTCGCCCGCCGGCCGCGCTTGCCGGAGTCGGCAAATTGCGTTGCGCGCAATTTGCGCGCCCGGCTGCGCTGGAGCGGGCAGCGGGAATCGAACCCGCACGAGCAGCATGGGAAGCTGCCAGGCTACCACTACATCATGCCCGCCTGAGGGCCGCTTGCCATGGCGCGGGGCCGCAGGTCAACTGTCGGCGTCGCGGTGGCCGAATTCACCGTACCAGTCATGCAGAACACTCTTGACGACTACGGATGTAGTCAGTATTGATGACTACAGTTGTAATCATCGAGTCGCAGCCCATGCCAGCACCGCCCACAGAACGCATCAGCGAAGCCGAACTGGCGGTCATGGAAGTGCTTTGGCGGCAAAGCCCCGCCACCGCGCAAGACGTGGCGGCGCAGCTTGGCGACATGGCCTGGACGCTGGCAACCGTCAAAACCCTGTTGTCGCGGCTTGCCGCCAAGGGCGTGCTGGCGTTTGCCGAGGATGGCCGCCGGTATCTGTATCGCCCCAATGTCGCACGCTCGGATTATGTCGCGGGCGAATCGCGGCGGCTGGTTGATCGGTTGTATGGCGGTCGCCCGGCGCCGCTGGTGGCCCATCTGGCAACGCGCGGCGACCTGACAGAAGCCGATATCGCCGAACTCGAAGCCCTTGTCCGGGAGCTGCGTTCATGACCGTCTGGCTGATCGAGGCCCTTGTCGGGTCAAGTCTGTTGATGCTGTTCGTTGCGCTGGTGCGCCGGCCGATGGCGCGCATGTTCGGGGCGCGTATCGCCTATGCGCTTTGGCTGTTGCCGGTGCTGCGCATGATGCTGCCGGCGCTGCCCGGTTGGCAGCCGCTCTATGTCCCGGTCGCGGGCGAAACGCCGGCGGGCGGCGCCGCATTCGCCCTGATGGACCCGGCAAGCGCAGCAGCGATGCCCCCGATCCTGCCACCGGTCCTGACCACTACCGCGCCGCCGCCGACCGCCGGCTTGATCGCCGATCCGGTTCAGGTCTTGCTGCTGCTCTGGCTGGCGGGCGCCATTGTCTGGTTCGGCTGGCAGATGGCACGCTATGTCCTGTTCCTGCGCCGCGCGATGACGGACAGCGAACTGCTCAGCCGCCAGGCCGGCATCGACATCGTCATCAGCCCCAATGTCGATGGCCCGATGGCGGCTGGCATTGTCTCGCGCCGCATCTTCCTGCCTGCGGATTTTCGCACCCGATATACGCCGGAGGAACGCCGCCTGGCACTGCTGCACGAAGGCGCGCACCATGACCGGCGCGATATCTGGGCCAATTTTGCCGGCCTGCTGTTCGTGGCGCTGCACTGGTGGAACCCCATCGCCCACATCGCGTGGCGCGCCTTTCGTGCCGATCAGGAGCTGGCTTGCGACGCCTCTGTCCTGTCCGGTGCCGCCGCAAATGCCCGCGCCGCTTATGGCAGCGCCGTCCTGAAATCCGCCTGCGCCCGCACCCCGACTGCGGCTTGCGCCATGAACCACAAATCCCAACTCAAGGAACGCATCCTCATGATGAAATATCGCAATTTCGGACGTGCCCGCCTTGCTGCCGGCGCCGCCACCATCGCTTCTGCCATTGTCCTTGGCCTGATCGCCACGGCCAGTGGTGCCCAGGTGCAGCCGGCGCCGGTTGTCCCGCCGGTGCCTGCAGCCCCGCAGGCACCGGCGGCTCCCGCTGCGCCGCACCCGGCGGCGGCTCCGGCCGTGCCCGCTGCACCGAAGCCGCCACACATCGAGATAATCCGCGTGGAAGCCGGCAAGGATGTGAAGCCGGGCGAGAAGCGCATCATCCGCACCATGGTCATCAAGGACGGCCAGGTTGTAACGGATGATGTCGGCGGACCGGACGCGCCCGATGCGGTGGTGGGCGGCGATGGCAAGCACCGGACCGTGATGATCCGGCGGTTCGCCGACGGCAAGGACGCGGCGGAGGCTGACAAGGCGATGACCGAAGCCCATGGCGCCATGGGCCAAGCGCATCGCGCCATGGACCAGGCCCATAAGGACATGATTCGCGCCGAACATGTGCGCCTGAACATGCCAAGTCGCGAAGCCATGATGGCCAAGGTGCGCGCGGACATGACAGAGCGCTGCAACGCAGCCGGCACGCCGATGGACAAGAACGCCGAGCTGTCCCGGCTGGCGACCTGCGGTGTCGATTATCGCGAACAGGTCGCCAAGGCGCTGGCAACTGCGCGCACCAGCATCGCGCGTGACCGCAATCTGTCCGACGCGCAGCGCGCCGAGGCGCTCAAGGGCATCGACCAGGCTGTGAACAGTCAGATGCGAAACGGCGACCGCATCATCATCAAGACCAACTGATCAAAAATCGTCGCTGGCGTCCAGAAACAGCGCCGCCAGCGCCTCAAGCCCGGCCCGGTCGCCTTCATCGAAGCGGCCGGGCCTCGGGCTGTCGAGGTCGAGCACGCCAATGATGACGCCGTCGCGCAGCAGCGGCACGACAATTTCGGAACGGCTGTCGGCATCACAGGCGATATGGCCGGGAAAAGCATGGACATCGGCAACGACCTGCGTCTCGCGCGTCGCCGCCGCCGTGCCGCAGACGCCGCGTCCCAACGGGATGCGGATGCAAGCCGGCTTGCCCTGGAACGGCCCCAGCACCAGTTCGCCGCTGCGCATCAGATACAGCCCCGCCCAATTGAGGCCATCCAGCTGTGTGTAGATGAGCGCGGCCATGTTGGCGGCATTGGCGATGAAATCGCGCTCGTCGGCCATGAGACCGCCCAGCTGCGAGGCCAGTTCGGCATATTGTTCGGGCTTGGTGCCTGAAAGGGCAGGGGCGGCAAACGACATCAGCCCAGCCTCTGCAGTGCGGCCGCCAGCCGCTGCGCTTCTTCGTTTCGCGCGGCATGATCTTCCCGCGCCTTTTCCACCGCTTCGGGCTTGGCCTTTTCGGTAAAGCCGGGGTTGGAAAGCCGGCCCGCCAGTGCGTCGCGTTCTTTGATCGCCCCGGCCATGGCCTTTTCCAGCCGGGCCCGTTCGGATGCCAGATCGATGACATCGCCAATCGGGATCAACAGCGTCGCCTCCCCGTGCACGACCTGGAGCCGCCCACCGCCTGCTGCTGCGTCACCTGGTGCAATCCGTGCCAGTCGCTCGATTGCGGGAGCCTGCGCTACCAGCCGCGCCAGCGTCGCAGCGTCAGCGCCTTCCACGCTGTATGACAGCCGTGCGCCGGGCGGCACATTCAGTTCTGTTCGCGCCGAGCGCACTTCCGAAATCAGCCCGATCAGCCAGTCGATGTCGGCGCTTGCTGCTGCGTCGAAAGGCAGCGCGCCGGTTTGCACCCAGCCCGATCCGATCAGGTCACGGCTGCGCACTGCCAGCTTGTGCCAAAGCTCCTCGGTCAGGAACGGCATCACCGGGTTGAGCATGACCAATATCTGGTCGAGCGCCCAGCCAGCAACGGCGCGAGTCTCCGCCGCCACCGCAGCATCTGCGCCTTCAGCCAGCAGCGGCTTGATCAACTCGACATACCAGTCGCAAAACCGGTTCCACACCAGTTTGTAGATGGCATCGGCATAGGCATCGAAGCGGAAGTCGGCGATGGCCTGTTCCAGCGCCTGTGCCGCCTGTTTCACTTCGCCGATGATCCAGCGGTTGACCGGCTGGAGGGCGGCGGGCGGCAAGGCGCTGTCATGGCCCGAAATGCCGTTGGACTGGCAGAATCGCGCGGCATTCCACAGCTTGGTGGCAAAGTTGCGATAGCCTTCGATGCGGCTTTCGTTCAGCTTGATATCGCGGCCTTGCGTTTCCATCGCGGTCAGCGTGAAACGCAGCGCATCGGCGCCATATTTGTCGATGAGGGTGAGCGGATCGACGGTGTTGCCCTTGGATTTCGACATTTTCTGGCCCTGGGCGTCGCGCACCAGGCCATGGCAATAGACGGTCTTGAATGGCACGCGATCAGCGGGGTCGCTCCGCTCCGGGCCCATGAAATGCAGCCCCTGCATCATCATGCGGGCGACCCAGAAGAAGATGATGTCGAAGCCGGTGACCAGCACATCGCCGGGATAATGGCGGGCCAGATCATAGCCGGGATCGCCGGGTTGCAGCCCCCGTGTTTCGTCATTCCCGCGAAGGCGGGAAGCCATCTCCGGCGTGTCGCGACCTGCATCTCCGGTCGGGCGATGGACCCCCGCCTGCGCGGGGGTGACGGGATCGATTGGCCAGCCGAGGGTGGCAAAGGGCCCGAGTGCAGAGGAGAACCAGGTGTCGAGGACGTCCTCGTCGCGCGTCAGCACCAGGCTCCCGGCCATTGTCTGCGCCTCGTTCTCGGTCTCGGCCACGAAGCACTCACCGCCCGGACCATACCAGGCCGGAATGCGGTGACCCCACCAAAGCTGGCGGCTCACGCACCAGGGCTGAATATTCTCCATCCAGTTGAAATAGGTCTTTTCCCAGGTCTTGGGCACGAACTGGGTGCGGCCATCCTGCACCGCAGCAAGCGCGTCCTTGGCCAGTTCGGCGGCATTCACATACCATTGGTCGGTCAGCCACGGTTCGATCACCACGCCCGAACGATCGCCATAGGGCATCTGGATGGTCTTTTGCTCGATCGATTCGATCAGGCCGAGCGCTTCCAGGTCGGCCACGACCTTTTTGCGCGCCTCCTCGCGGGCGAGCCCGATATAATCGGCCGGCACGCCGTCAGCGGCACAGATCTGCGCCTTGCCATCGAGGATGTTGATGTAGCCGATGGTCTTGTTGCGCTCATAGACCTGCCAGTCGTTGAAATCATGGGCCGGTGTGATCTTGACGGCGCCGCTGCCCAGTTCGGCATCGGCATGTTCATCGGCAATGATCGGGATGCGGCGGCCGGTGATGGGCAGCACCACGAACTTGCCGATCACCGACGCATAGCGCGCATCGTCCGGGTTCACGGCGACGGCGGTGTCGCCCAGCATCGTTTCGGGGCGCGTCGTTGCCACGATGATATGGTCCGCGCCGCTGTCCAGCACCGCGCCGTCCGCCAGTGGATAGCGGATATGGGTGAAGCTGCCGGCCACTTCGCGGGTTTCCACCTCAAGGTCGGAAATCGCCGTGCCCAGCTTGGGGTCCCAGTTCACCAGCCGCTTGTCGCGGTACAGCAAGCCCTGTCTGTGCAACTCGACGAACACCTTGATGACGGCGGTGTTGAAACCCTCGTCCATGGTGAAGCGCTCGTTTGCCCAGTCGCAACTGGCGCCCAGCCGGCGCAACTGGCCGGTGATGGTGCCGCCGCTTTCTTCCTTCCATTCCCAGACCTTGGCCACAAACGCCTCGCGGCCCATGGCGGTGCGGCCCGGCAACCGGCTTTCCATCAGCTGGCGTTCCACCACCATCTGCGTGGCGATGCCGGCATGGTCGGTGCCGACCACCCAGCGCGCATCGCGGCCTTGCAGCCGGTGCCAGCGGATCAGCAGATCCTGCAACGTGTTGTCCAGCGCATGACCGATATGCAGGCTGCCTGTCACATTGGGCGGCGGGATGACGATGGTGAACGGCTTGGCATCGGGCCGCGCCGGGCGAAAGGCGCCGGTGGCTTCCCAATGCGTATACCAGCGGCTTTCGATGCTCGCCGGGTCAAAGGTCTTGTCAATAAGGGTCGGGCTGTCGGTCATGGAACCGCTGTTAGCGGGTGCGGCAGTCGCGCGAAAGCCCGCAAAAGCCCCCAAAGAGTTACCGACGGGTATGCGTTGGCGCTACATCTTGCCAGTCAGCCGGCGGATTTCCTCACGCGCCAGCCGCTCGACGATTTCCGGCATATGGGCGTCGAGCCAGGCCTTGAGCATCGGTGTCATCATCTGGCGCATGAGCGTGTCCAGCGTCATGGCGCCGATTGTGGGCGTGATCTCCACGGCGCCGACCTCGGCGATCATGACCGGCGGCGGCGGCGGTGCCACCAGCGCCGCTCCCTCGTCTTCGGCATCATCGCCCGTCACACGGGCGCGGATGGAGGCGAGGATGGCGTCAATGGTGGGAGGCAAGTCGCTCATACGAAGTCATCATAAGGCGCAGACAGCGCGATGACCAGAGAGTGTGAATACCCTTTAACGATTTGCAGCTCTCAAAAGGCGAATTTTTTCGGCCGGGCAAAGCCGGGAAGCGGATATGCTGCCACTTCGAGGAAGGGCAGGCCGGCAATTGCGCCATCCGCGAGCACCGATCCGGCATAGGCGCCGCCGACTCCACTGGTTCGCACCACCGCTGCAATGCGGCCACCGCCAGCCAACTGCGCCCACAATGCTGCCGGCACATGTTCGATGGCGCCTTCGAACAGCATGAGGTCATAGGGTGCTCCGGGCGCCCAGCCATCTGCCAGCGGGCCTGTGCGGGTGACTACACCGGCCGATTCGGCCAGCGCCGCCAGCGCCGTATCTGATTCGAGTGCGGTCACCTGCGCCCCCATATGCGCCAGCACGGCTGCGGAATAGCCGCTGCCGCTGCCAACGACCAGAACGCGCATCCCCGGTGTCACGCCGGCATTCTGGAGCAGCAGCGCCAGCACCAGCGGCTCCAGCAGCCAGCGGCCCGGCGCCAGCGGCTGCGCGGCATCGGCATAGGCCAGGCTCTGCTGTTTCTGCCCAAGGAATATCTCGCGCGGCACCGTGCCCATGGCGGCCAGCAAGCTGGCATCGGTGATCCCGACCGTCTTGAGCTGGCTGTCGATCATGCTCTGGCGCATGGCGGAAAAATCGCTGGTCACTCGCACACTCTTGCAATTCGGGGGCGTCGGCACGCGTTCTGTAACCATGAAGGTTGCCCTCGCCAAGCGTCATTGCTAGGGGAGCATTCCCGCGCAGGCATCGCGATGGGGCCCGATGGCGGAGTGGTGACGTAACGGACTGCAAATCCGTGCACCCGGGTTCGATTCCCGGTCGGGCCTCCACCTACCTTGTTATAGTCGTTTTATATCAACGCCTTGACCTGATAAATTGGCGAACCTTTTAGGGGGGTTCGCCAATTTGTCGGCGGCGCTGTCGGCCAGCTGGCTGCGATTCGCGGCCTCCACATATCGGGTCACTTCCTTGTCGCTGCTGTGGCCGGTCCAGCTTTTTATTTCTTGTTGTGATGCGCCGGCGTTGGCGAGGCGGACGGATGCCGCCTTGCGCAGGCCGTGGGCGCGGCCTGGTACGCCGGCGGCGATGCAGCGTTCGGCGAACCAGTTGCCGAAGCCGGCGTCGGTGAAGGGCTTGCCCTGTTCGGTGACCAGATAGGTCATGTGGCCGCTGGTGAAGCCGTCCAGCGCCTCGTGCAGTTCGGCGATGATTGGCAGATCGAGCGCCTTGTCGGTCTTGCGCTGCTTGAAGGACAGGCGGCCGCCGCGCACGTTCTGCCGGCCCAGCCTGATCGCATCGCTGCGCCGCTGGGCGGTGTTGAGCATCAGCGCCAGCGCCAGCCATTCGCGCGTGCCGGGCGGCCAGCGGCGTTTGTATTGGGCAATCTCGGCCTCGGTCCAGGTGTGGAAGCCGCCCTTGACCTGATAGGGCCGCACCAGTTTCCACGGATTGTCGGCGACGATTTTCATGCGCATGCCTTCGTCCCAGATGCGGGACAGCAGCTTGCGCAGTTTGTTGCCGGCGTTGGGCCGGTCGGCGAACTTGGCCATGATGGCGCTGGATTCCTCATAGCCAAAGCTGGCGACGGGAATGTGTTGGAACGGCTGCCGGAACCGTTCAATGACCAGGCGGAAGCTGTGGCGGGTGCGGTCGCTGGGCCGCTGCCAATCGGCGCTGCCATAATAGCGGGCAATCAGGTCGCCGATGGTGCCGGGCACGCTGCGCGCCTCGCCGGGAGTGATCGCGGGCGCGGCAAGGCCGGCCTTGCATGCGGCATATTCGGCCCACCATGCCGGGCTGAACGGTTCGGATTTGAAGTCATGGGCGGCGTGGCCGGTGCGGCGAAAGCGGGTGCGCAGTTTTCCGTGCCGGTCGCGGTAGGCGCTGACATTGGCAGGGAAGGGGCTGCGCGGGCGCGTCACAGGGCCGTGCCGGCGATCAGGTCACGCAGTGCGTCTTTTCCGGTGGGCATCGGCCTTGCCTCGCAGGGTGTCATGCGGATCGTGCCGTCTGATGTAATCTCAATGGCCATGGTAACGCCAGCCTTTGCCGCGCCAGACAGCGCACGGGCGATATCCGCCTGTGTGAACCGGGCGCGGCGGGCGGTCATGGCCATAGTCCGGGGTTGACAACATCGCGGCCGTTCACACGCAGCACACAAAGCGGAGAAATATCGTCAATGCCGGAAATCGATACGATCCAATGCCCGTCCCAGTTCGCCATTGTAAAAGTTGATCGACCGCCGCACCGGGCCACCAGAAGCTGATTGCCCGGCCGCAAGACAGTTCTTGCCCATTGCAATGCAAGACCGCGCCGAAAGTCCCGCTGCTCGTGGGACATGGTGGTCCATGACAGCAGATAATAGGGATGCTGCAGCAGCGGTGCGCCGCTCACAGCGCCAGCTCGGCGATGATGCGGGCGATTGTTTGGGTCTGGGTGACGACGGCGGCGCGGCGGCATCGGTCGATGACCCGTCGCGGCAACGGTTCTTCGCTGTGCGTGACCGCTGCGAGCATCAGGCCGTTGACGATGCCGTCGCGCAGGCACAGGCGGTGCACCTGGATGATGCGCGCCACGACTTCGCCCAGATCTTCACGCGGGACATCGGCCAGCGCCGTCTGCATGTCGGCCGCCATCTGGTAATGGCCGGGGCTGGTGATGTTCAGCTTGAGCGGTTCAAACGGCATGGTCGGCATCCGCGTCGATCTGTTCGATTGCGAGCAGCAGAAAGGCGGCGGCGCGCACCAGATCGGAACGGCGCGGCGCGGTATCGGCGGTGTGGGCCAGACTGAGCACAGCCTCGGCCCGCCTGTTGGCGGCGGGTTCGCGCGCCCATGGGCTGCGCAGCGTGTCGAGCACGTCCAGCACATCGTGTGCGGCGGGGGTGACGCCTTGGCGAAGGTCAGTCATTGCGGCGTCTCCCCCTGTGAGAAACTGTCAACGCCGGCCACCATGGCAAACTCAAGCAAATCCCGCAGGTTTTGCTGATGATCTTCGTTAAACATGGTCACGCCTTGAGATGATGCGTAGAGTTGCAGAGTGGCAAACATCATCCCCACCAACAAAGCCCCTTGATCTTGTCGCGGCGCTTTGAGCCGGGCCGTGCAATGCGCCAAGGCTTTGCGCCGCTCCCGCTCGCACGCTGCATTAAAGAGGTCTGCGGCGTTGAACGCGCCCCAAGTTTCGGGCGGCCCTAGTCTGGCAAATGCCCTGTCTCTGGCGCCGCTCATGCCGCCACCTGCATGGCGTTGAGGGTGGCGGTGAGCACCTGGAGGCGGGCGGCGTGGTGGGCGCGGTCGCGGGGGTCTGGCGCGTGGTGGGCCATGGCGCGGGCGCGGGCGATGATGTGGCGGGTGCTGTCGATGACGCCGGCGCGAATCTTGGGGTCGGCCAGCAGGACCGAGGCGGGGCGCGGGGTCATCGGGCTACGCCGATGTGCTGCGCCCGGCGCCCGGCGCGGATCGATTCCAGTGCAGCGCGGTTGTCGACGCGCTGCTGCGCCTGATCGATGCGGTGGCGCCGGATGAGCATGATGCGCGTCGTGGCGCAGAACAGCGGCCAGCCAATGACCAGACCGGCCAGTGTGCCGGTGAAGATGCCGGCCCCGAAGATATCCCAAAATGCCATCATGGCCTCCCGTTGTGGAAGCGCAAAAATTGCAGATTGTGATTATTGGTGCAAGCGAATTTATTGCAGATTGTGAAGTCGGGTATTATGCCGCCGGCTTGTGCCTGAAATTCAGCACGGTTTCGGCGAGGGCTATGATCTGGCGCTGCTCACCCTTGTCGGCGTTGTTCCAAATTTCCAGGATGCTTGCGTCAAGATCATATGGGTTGTGATCCAACAGCAGCCCCGGCGTTGTTTCCAAACAGGGAGCCAGTCTTCTCAGCCATTTAGCCGAGAGTTGCCGTTCGCCATTTTCGAGCATCGATACGACTGAAGCGGTCGTCCCGGCAGCGTGCGCCAGATCTTCCTGGGTCAGCTTTCGAAAATCGCGCCAATCGCGAAGATGGTTTGGGCCGCCATTTTTGCTGTTGTCCATGGTCACAGCTTGCCACGAACCCGCGTTTTGCGCCTTTGCGCGACTGTGAAAAAACACGCTTGACGCAATTGTCACAATCTGTGAAGTCTGGGGCATGCAAGAAGCCTCAACCATAAAGCCGCCCAAGGTAATCGAGATTGCTGCTCGGCTTGGTATTTCGCAGCCTTATGCGTCGATGCTGGTCAACGGGCGGCGTCCATGGCCGGTGCCGCTTGCGGCGCGGGCATGGCAGCGCCTCGGCCTCAAGTACGGGCCGCTGGTCGATCTTGACGACGCCGCGTGCGCCGCGCTGGCACGCGCACACGGCGCACCTGCCTCTGCTGTTCAAAACTAGGAGATGCGTCGCATGTTCCACTATCTGAACCCCATCCAGATACCCTGGGGGCCGACGCCGAAGGTAACGGCCGGCGCCACATGGTCAAAGGTCATCGCGTGGACGACGACGCCAGCCGTCATCGACGAGCATGGTGTCGAGCGCCGCGGCGAGATCTTCCGCGTTTTGTCGGGTAAGGAGGATTTGATAGCAGCGTTCGTCCGCCGTGGTAACCATGAGCGCGCCGAGGCCCTGAGGATGTCCGCCGGGGAGGCCGATTTCAGTCTTGACGGGCTGGATGACGATGTTGCGCATGGCGATGGTTCCTGTGGGCGAAATGTGCCCGGCGTGCAGCCTAATCCGGCCAGCGGCGACGGCCAAGGCCGGCCCGCATGATCCAGCATCTGACGACTTTCAGCCTGGCGCCCTATGCCATCCGGCGCCCGGTGCCGGTGCCCAGCGTGCAGACCATCGTGGCTGCCGGCGCCGATGACGCGCCGATGGCGGCTGCCGATGGCGGCGTGTTGCGGGGCGGGGTGGGCGTGGATCATGCCGCACCATCGCGCCGCGCGGCCACCCTGTCATGCGGAAAGGCGGGCGGCGTTTCCGCCTGTGTGGTGCCGTCAGTTGTCAAGGGTTCCTTGACAACTGGTGCGCCGGCCGCAGGCGGTGCCCTGTGATGGCCGACATCGTGCTGGGCGTCGGGCTGGTGGTGGCCTTGGTGCTTGATGGCAGTGTGTGCGCCATCGCCATCTGGTTGATGCACGACAGCTGGAACATCGGTGATTGGGCCGGCGTGCGGCGCAACGCGGCGGTGCTGCTGTGCCTGATTGCCGTCACCGGATGGACCGTGCCGCAAATTCTGGGGGTGATGTGATGACCCCGCGTGACCAGGCCATGAAGCGCGCCACCCGCGCCCTGATCGAGGCAGTGGGCGGTATCGAGGCCGCCGCCGTGCTGTGCCGGGTCGGCAAGACCAAGCTGGCGGAATATGCCAGCGTCAACCACCCCGAGGCATGGATGCCCGCCGATGTGGTGCGCGACCTGATGGCGGTGACGCGGGGCTGTGCCGGGCGTCATGCCCTGCTGGCGATGCTGGCGGCAGACGCCGGCGCCGCGCTGGTGATGCTGCCCGACCATGCGCTGGCGCCCACCGACCTGATCGAGGTCATCCCGGCGTTGGCCAAGGAAAGCGCCGATGTGGTCAGCCGGCTTGTCGATGCTGCTGCCGGGCGCGGCAATGCGCGCGCATTGATCAAGGACATTGATGAGGCCGTCGCCGTGCTGGTGACGCTGCGCGCCGCTGTTGTGGAGGGTGAGGGATAATGAAAAGCGGGGGAATGATCATGGGCGGGCGCGGGGGTTTTTCGGGGCCGTGCGGTGACGTCGTGCCGGCCGCCGACACGCTGTCGGATGATGCGTTGATCGGCCGGCTGAATGCCTGGGTGGTCAAGGCGCAGCCGGGCGCGGTGATGGACCTGATCACGGTGCCGATGACGCATCTGGTGGGGGCCGATCTGGGCCGGCGGGTGCAGGTGCTGGATGGTGCCGCGTTGATCATTGCGATGTGGCGGCGCGGGCGCCGGGACGGGGACTGGACTTGGCGCGTGACGCGCCTGCGCCGTCCGGTGCCGGGCAGCTGGCCCAAGGTCATTGCCTCGCCGCAACTGTCGGCGGGCGGGCGGAACGTGGATACAGAGGCGATGATCGAGGCCGAACGGCGTGCCCAGCATGCCGGCCGTGAACGCAGGCGCCGCGACGCAGCGCGCGCCATGGTGACGGCATAATGCGCGTGTCCTGGACAGATGCGGGATGGGTGGGCGCGCTGGCCGACAGGCTGGAAATGCTGTCGGCCGCGCCCAGTGCCGCGCGCCTTGCCGATCTGAAGGCGCATCTGGCGGAGCAGCCCGACAGCTATCTGGGCGATGATGCCTATCGGTTGATCGAGGCGGCGCAGACGTGGCTGGCCGATGCCGACCGGGCGGTGCCGCGTTTTCGGGGCGCGCAATTGATTGCCCGGGCGCGGGCCGGTGCCGTGCCGGCCGTGCCGGCGCCGTGGGCGGGCATGTGAACCTAGCGGGCATGAACTGACATTTAGGGACGGGGAGTGGTTATGAGCGGGGATTTTCTTTCCAAGACGGAATCACGCGTCTGCCTGGCGCGCGGTATCGATGACCGGGTGGCGGTGGTCCGTGACCTGAACGCGCTGGTCGACCGCAACGGTCTGGCGGGCGCCGAGGCGGTGCTGGGCTTTGCCGGCGCCACCATCGGGCCAATCGTGGAGCGGCGCATCGGCATCACCGAGCGCATTCTGGAAGCGCTGTACGGCCCGCGGGGCCGCAAGCTGCGCGCCGATCTGGGGGCGGCGAGCGACCCGATGAGCCGGATCATGGCGGCGGTGCGTCCGGTTGAGGCCCTGGCGGTAGTGCCTATGGTGCCTGTGGCTGCTGCGCCGTCTGTGCCCGATTCATGGGCGGCGGCCGGCACCAGCGCGGCCGAAATCGCGGCTATTCTGGCGGACGCGCGCAACCTGGGCATGACCTGGGCGCAGATCGCTGCGGCGTGCGGCGCGCATGACAAGACGCTGGGCAATCTGTTCGTCGGGCGGTTTAGGCCGGGCGTGGATCTGCTGCACAAGGTGCTGACCCTGCGCCCCGTGATTGCGCAGCACCGGGCCGTGCAGGCGCAGCGCAGTGATGAGATTGAAGCGCCGCCGATAGAAGTGGCGGCGAATGCTGCCGCGCCCGCGCCAGTGGCAGAACAACAGGTTTCCGATGCGGTAACGGAAGATGCCGCACCGGAACGGGGGGCGGCGGCTTGCCCGGCGGCTGATGCCGATGGGGTGCAGCCTGATGTATTGCCGCCCCCTGACGTGTTGCCGGTCATGTTCACGGCCCAGAGCGAGGCCAGCGGTGATGTGATCGCCGATGCTGCCGCTGCGCTGGCGGCGCGCATGACGTTTCTGGATGATGTGCAGGCCGAAGCGTGGCAGCGTGCGAGCCGGCTTCAGGGCGAGCTGGACGCAGCGCGGGCGGCGCTGGATGCTGCCGCCGATGAGCAGGTGCGTGTCGGTGCGGCGCTGAAAGCCTTGAACGGCCTGACGGCGTTGGCGGCATGAGCGCGCCGGCTGCGATGATTGCGCGCGACCCGGCCAATACCGATGCGACCGATTTCACGCCGACACCGGAGCCGGTGGCGCGGGCGATGGTGGCGCTGGAGCCCTGGGGGCCGCGCGTGTGGGAACCGGCGTGCGGCGATGGCGCCTTGAGCGGGCAATTCCTGCGGGCCGGCATCGATGTGGTCGAAACCGATTTGGCCCCGCGCGGCGTGGGCAGCCGGCTTGATTTCCTGCACGCGCGGCACCTGCTGGCGCCGGAGATCTGCACCAACCCGCCGTACCGCGACGGCCTGACCGATGCGTTCGCGGCCAAGGCGCTGGAACTGGGGGCGCGGCGGGTGATGCTGTTGATGCCGCTGGGCTGGATGCAGGCGGTGCAGGCGCCGCGCCCGCAGTTGCTGCGGCGTGGTTTGGCGCGGGTGTGGGTATCGAGCCGGCGCATCGCGTTCAAGCGCGGCGGGTGGGACGAAGGCCAGGGCGGCGGATCGATGCACAAGCATGCGCTGTATGTCTGGGAGGCCGGATACGCCGGCGACCCGGTGTTGAAATTCTTTGATTGGCGGGAGTGGGAATGATGGCGGGACGTTCACGAAAATTGCCTGTTGCGGTGGCTGATGTGGTCGATGCTGCGGTGACGGTGCCGGTGGAAACGGGCGATGTGCGGCTGCTGCCGCTGTCGGCGCTGCGGTTGGCGTCGGGCAATGTGCGCCGGGGCAAGCGGGCCGATCTGCTGCCGTTGGCGGAATCCATCGCCGCGCTGGGCGTGCTGCAAAATCTGGGGGTGGTTGTGCATGCCGGCGGTGACGCCGAGGTGCATTACGGCAGCCGGCGCCTGGCGGCGTTGCAGCAGCTGGCCAAGGCGGGGCGGATCGCCGGTGATTATTCGGTGCCGTGCCGCGTTTTGCGCGAAGCGCCGGCGCGCGAATCGGCGCTGGCGGAGAATTTCCAGCGGGTGGCGATGGGCGCGGCCGATGAGGTCAGGGCGTTTGCCGCGCTGGTGGCCGGCGGGGCGACGATCGAGGTTGTGGCGGCGCGGTTCGGCCAGACGGTGCGGTTCGTGCGGCAGCGGCTGCGCCTGGCCGGGCTGCATGCCGATGTGCTGGCGGCGCTGGAGGCCGGCACGATCACGCTGGATGTGGCGCAGGCCTTTGCATCGGTCGATGACCCGGCGCGGCAGGCCGCCGTGTTGAAGAACGCGGGCGGGTATGTCCTGATGCGCGCAGCGCTGGTTTCCGAGCAGATGCGGCATTCCAGCTGCACGGCAACCGACATTGCGGCGGTGTATGCCGGGCGCGAAGCCTATGTGGCGCGCGGCGGGCGGATATCGGCGGACCTGTTCAGCGAGGCCGAGGATGAATTGTGGCTGGACGGCGATATGGTCGACGCCATCGTGCAGGAGAAACTGCGCGCCGAGGCGCCGGAATGGCAGGCCCGGCATGGGTTTGGCCGGGTGCTGGTGGCCGGCGATGAGGAGCCCGAGGATCTGGCCAGCATCATCGGCGAATGGGTGCAGCCCGGCGCCGCGATGCAGATGCCGACGGAGCAGCGCGCCGGCCTGATCGTGACGATCGGATTGCGCCGCGCGGGCGTGGAGGTGACCGGCGCGAACCGCATGGTCGATGCGGTGCCGGTATCGGATGCTTTTTCGCCGGCGCGGGCCGATGAGGGCGAACCGGATGATGCCGAACTGGCGCAGCCGGAAGCCGAGGCAGCACCGGCGGCCTTCAGCGGCGAGATTACCCAGTCGGCCAAGGCCGCGATGGCGATGCGCGGGCGTGATCTGCTGGCGTCGCGGCTGTTGCGCGCTGGTGACCCGGCCGCGTTCGATGTGTGTTTTCGCCTGGTGGCGTTTACCATGGCCGATGACATGGTGCGCCGGTTCGGCAAGAAGTTCCCCGGCGCCGCCCATACCCGGCTGTGTGCGGTGGAATTTGCCACGCAGGTGCAAGACCCGTTGGCGCCCGGCAAGGATGGCCAGCCCTGGGCCGGTGATGCGCTTGATACGGTGTTGCAGAACCATTTCACCGAACGTGCCGACGATGGTCTGAATTGGGCATGGGCGATGTCTGCCGATGCCGATGACAGGTTTGCGGCGTTCTGTGCGCTGGATGCCGATGTGGCGTGCCAATGGTTCATGCGGGCGACGGCGGCGAGCCTGCGGGCGTTGCAGGGTGCCACGCTGCGCAACCAGGCGGCGCTGGTGGCCGGGCAATTGGACGGTGAGACGGGGGTGCCGTTGTGGCGGCCGACTGCGGAGAATTATTTCCTGCGATCGAGCGGCAAGAACGCGTGTTTGGAGATGATCGCCGAATGTTTCGGTGAGGGCGCCGATGTGTCGGGCTGGGCCAAGTGGAAGAAAGCCGATCTGGCGGCGGCGTGCGAGGCGCTGGCGCGCGGCGATGCCGCCAAGCTGGGCGCGGACATTACCGCCTATGGTAAGTGGAAAGGGCCAGACACTGCCATCGAACCTGTTGTCGCCGCCGCGGGCGCGGTGTGGATGCCCGCCATCATGCGCATCGGCGGTGATGCGTGATGCGCAGCGTGACGGATACGGATTTTGAAAGCGCGATTGCGCGGCCTGGCCCGGTGCTGGTGGTGTTCGAGGCGGTGTGGTGCCGGCCCTGCGTGCGGATGCGCGACGAAGTGGCCGAGGCCGCCGGGCGGCTGGCATGGCCGGTGCTGACCGCCGAGCTTGACGCCGCGCAGAATGCCGCGCTGGCGTCCAAGGTGCGGGCGGTGCCGTCGGCGGCGCTGTACCGCGACGGCGTGCTGTTGGCGACCAAGCCCGGCGCCTGGCCGGCCTCGGCGTTGCTGGGCTGGATTCAGGGCGCGCTGGCTGCGCCCGGCAGCGCTGGCTGAACCATGGCGGGACGGGGACATGATGACGCCGCAGACGCGGCGAACGACGGGTCGCCTGTGCTGGCTGCCGCGCTGCGGGGGTGTGTTCATGGATGATGATCTGTTTGAGCGTGCGCGCGCCATGCTGATCCAGGACGTGGTCGCGCAGCGCGGCGGGCGCCTGATCGGCGGCGGTGATCGCCGGCGGTCGCATTGCCCGCTGTGTGGCGGCGGCGAGGCATCGAAGTCGACGCCGCTGTCGGTCGATGTGCGGCGCGGCCTGTTCAAATGCTTTTCGTGCGGCGCGGGTGGCGATGCCGTGCGGTTCGAACAGATTGCCGGCGCGCATGCCACCGCCGCCGATGCCGCGCGCGCGTTGACTGGTGACCGGGAGGGTGAACTGTCCGTAGTGTCCAGATACATGGCGAAGCGCCACCGGGCTTCGTCTGCGTCTGATGCCCTTGCGATCGTGGACAGTGCGGCGGTAGCGAAGTGGATGCGCAGCGCGGCGGTGGCTGCCGATGACAGCAGCCCGGTGGCGATGTGGCTGGCGGCGCGCGGGCTGAAGCCGGATGGCGTACCGGGTGCGCTGGCGCGTCTTGGCTGGCTGCGCGCGGCGCCAGTGTCGGCGTGGCGGGTGCGATTCCCGGCCGATGCGGTGCGGCCGCCCGATAGTGTCGGCGTGTGCCCGGCGATGGTGGCCGGCCTGGTTGATGCAACCGGCGCGGCGGTCGATGCCGTGCATGTCACCTATCTGGCAGACGGGGGCCGGTCCAAGGCCGATCTGCGCCGCCGCGACGGGTCGGCGATGCCGTCGCGCAAGATGTACGGCAGTGTTCACCGCGCCTGTTTTGCCCTGACAGACCTGCACGGCGCCGGGCCGTTGATTGTCGGCGAAGGCATTGAAACGGTGTGGGCCTTGGCGCAGGAACTGGCGCTGGCTGGGCCGGTGCGGGCGGTGGCCGTGTTGAGCCTGGACAATTTGCAGGGCGGTATCCTGACCGATGACGCGCGTGCGTTTCGCCTGGATGCGCCGCTGGCCGACCCGGACCGGGCGCCATTCGTGATGGCCATGCCGGGCGCCGTCATCATCGCTGTGGATGCCGATATGAGCCCGGTGAAAATGACGGTGCGGGAGCGGCGCGGGGGCAAGCCGGTGCAGCGATTGTTGACGGCGATGGACCGCGCGCAGCTGTGCGGCACATTGGCAGCGCAGGCGTGGCGCCGGGCCGGTGCCAGCGACGTGCGGGTTATGCGCCCGCGCCTTGGCATGGATTTCAATGATGTGGTGGCGCAGCGGCGCATGGGCGCGCCGTCATGACCGGCGAAGCGTTCCCGCTGGGCAGCGACATGGCGGTCGTCGACAATGGCCGTCTGGCGTGGCTCGAGGCCAATGACATCGGCAATGCCGAGCGGCTGAAGGCGCGATTCGGCAACCGTCTGGCCTGGCTGCCGCATGTGCAGTCCTGGGCTTTTTATGAAGGCCGATACTGGTCTGTTGAGGATGGCCCCCGGCAGGCGATGCTGGCGGCGCAAGTGACGGTCAGGGCCATTGCCGACGAAATCGACGCCATGAAGGCGCTGGCCGAGCGGTCGCAGGATTGGCCGGAGTGGATGACTGCGGCGCTGTTGCGGGCGAGAATCAGCACGCTGGCGCAGTGGCGGATCAAGGCCGGCAACAGCAACCGCCTGTCAGGGCTGTTGATGCAGGCCACGGCCATGATGACGGTGGCGGATGAGGCCTTTGATGCCGACCCGCTGGCCATTAACTGCCGCAACGGCACGCTGCGCCTATGGCGTGAAGATGGCGTGCCGGTGATGCAACTGTTCGACCATGATCCTGCCGACAGGCTGACCAAGATGGCGCGGGTGGACTGGAACCCCAAGGCCGTCGCTCCAAGCTGGGAGCGCCATTTGGCAACGTGTCTGCCCAGCGGCGATGTGCGGGCGTTTTTTCAGCAGGCCATGGGATATTGCGCCACCGGCCTGACCGATGAACAATGCGTGTTCCTGCTCCAGGGCAAGGGCGGCGACGGCAAGTCCACATCGATGCTGGTGATCATGCATGTGCTGGGCAGCTATGCGCTGACGGCCGGCGTCAATACCTTTTTGACATCGGGCAAGGTCAAGGATGGCGGCGGGCCGAGTTCCGATGTGGCGCGCCTGTCTGGCGATCTGCGCCTGGTATCGGCCGGCGAGCCCAAGAAGGATGCGATGATCGACGACAGCCGGGTGAAGCAGTTCACTGGCAGCGGCGAAATGACGGCGCGGCATCTGCACAAAGCCGAGATCAACTTCAAGCCGCGCGGCAAGTTGGTATTCGAATGCAATGGTCGGCCAAAGATATCGGGTGATGACGACGGCATCTGGCGGCGCATCGTCTTGATCCTTTGGCCGCACCAGTTCGACAAGAGCGCCCGCGTGCTCGGGTTCGAGAAACAGCTGATGGAAGAAGGCCCTGGCGTGCTGGCGTGGCTGGTGCGCGGCATCATGGCCTGGATGAGCGCCGGCAAGCTTGTTCTGCCTGCCGAGGTTGAAAGCGCTGTCGAGGAGTACAGGCGATCGAACAGTCACTTTGGCAATTGGCTGACGGATCGGACGATCAAGGACGAGCAGGCGCTGACACCTTCAAAGGCACTGTATGCCGACTACAAGGACTGGTGCGAGCGCAACGACATCGATGAGCGCACCATGCTGACCACCACGAAGTTCGGCCTCGAACTGGGTGACAGGCAGTTCCTGACCAAGAAGAACAGCAAGGGCAACATCGAGCGGCGCGGTGTCAGGCTGCGTGTCGCGGCCGATGTCCTCGGCGATGACGACGCCATGGCGGCCTATGACGACATGGCGGCGGCGTATGACGATGCGTTCTGATGCGGCACGGAGAGTTGCGGATGGTCGACTGTCCGTTGGCTTTATTTCAGGGCGCGGGCGCGAATGGCGGCGGGCGGACGTGCCGCTGCAACTGTCCGTAACGGAGAGTTGTCGGGCAAGACGGGCGGTGCAAGTTCAATGGCTTGGGGGCGGCGACGGATAGACGGACAGTTGCCGCAGCAGTTTCGACATTTCTGCAAGCGGGCCATGCATAACAACAGACTTTCTCTCTAAACTCTCCGTAGAAAAGGATATCAGTTATGAAAGAAATAAAAGCAGGACGGCCATGGGCCGGTGGTTCGGTGGCGGTCGATGCGCTGGTGGTGTGGGCGCTGCGCGATCAGCGGGCCGGCGATCCGCTTGAAGGGCTGTTCGGCATCGAGGCCGAGGCCATGGGCATGACGCCGCGCCGGTCCAGCACAGATGGCTGTGCCGCCGTGGAGCGCATCGCGGCCATGGGCTGCCAGGTGGACGGCGGCGGGTATAGCAGCGACGGTGCCGACCCGATCGCGGATCTGGTGGCCATGATGGCGGTGCAGGTCGGCGGTGAGGCGGCGCGGATGATCATGGAGCATGGGCGGGCCGGGACGGAACCCGCAGGCTGGAACGTGCCGGCGCATTGGCTGGTCCCGGAACGGTGGGAAGCTGACGGTGATCTGGCGATGACGACGTATGTGAACGGCAAACAGGGGCAGCACTGCCCGCTGATGCGCGTGAACTCGCCCGAGGGTGTCGAGGCGGCGCGCGAGCGGTATCTAATGTGGTGGGACGGGCTGGAGCTGCTGGGCTTTCATCTGTCGACGCGGGCGCTGGGCTTTGTGGTGCAGCAGCCCGGCGTGCCGCGAACGCCGTGGGAAGTGGGGGCTTGACGGCGAGCGATTGCATCGGGTAACCAGTCAGCATCTGGAAATTGTGAGTGCAGAAGAACAGCCCGCCCGGCCTTGCCGCGGCGGGCTTTTTCGTCCTGGGAAACCGTAGGTTCCTTTTAGGTGCTTACAGAGCGGGGTGCTTGCGCGATTGATTGCGCGACGTTTGCGTTCCGTGGAAAAGGCGCAAAGGCTGCAACGGCTTAGGCCGCATTTGGAGAATTGATGATCACACTTGGTGCCTCGCCGGCTCGGCGGGGCGGTCGCTTCCCCATTGGCGCTGCGTCAGCAGGTGCGGCGCCGTCCAGCGCCATTGTGCTGACGGGTGATGTGTGGGCGTTTGGTGCGTCGTCCATGGCCGGCGGCCAGATTGCGGCGGCCTCGTCTGGCGGCACCGAGGATGCGCTGACCAATGTGGTGCGCGCGATCGAGGGGCTGGCGCCTGGCAGTCTGGCGTACACGACCGTTGGCGGTTCGCAGATCACGCGACCGGATATCGATTACAATCTGACCGGCGCCAACAGCGCCCGCAAGATCAGGAACCGAGGCGCCGGCGGCGGTACCAGCGGCAGCGGCGGCACAATCGTGACAAAGATCACTGCGGCTGCCGGCAGTTTTGGCGCAAACGATTTCATCTTGCTACACCAGGGCGATAATGGTTTGTCGGTGCCCGGCCCCAATGTGGTCGAGACGCTGGCCGGTGGATATTCGGCAATGCGCACCCAGGCCGGCGCACGAAACTATATCCAGATCGTGAACACGCGCGGCGGGCGCGGTTCCGCCGATGCGGCGAATGGCGAGCCTTCAGGCACCGTGTGGAGCTTCATCAAGGAAGCGGCCTATCGCGTCGAGAATGATTTGAACCCCGGCAAGGTGTTCAGCTTTCACCAAACGCTGGTTGAGCGTGCGACCGGCCTTGACGGCGCCGAGCTGACCAATCTGGCGCAAGGCGTAATGCCGCGCACCTTTGCCATGAACGATGGCAGCCACCAGATCGGCAAGGGATATAACCTTCAGTCCGACGCGGTGCTGACCAATGTGATCGATGCCATAGCGGGCGGCACGCCGTTTCCGCTGCGCCAGATCATCGACGTGCAGCAGCCGGCCACCCCGGCGGCGGGCGATGTCATTGGCATGCTGGTGGCTTATGGCAGCGGCGGCACGTTTGCCCTTGATGCCAGCAACACCCAAAGCGATTATGCCATCAGCTCGTCGGGCCAGATCACCCGCATTGGGGCCACGCCGCCGCTGCGCGATGTGACATGGATGGCGGTCAAGATCAGCAAGGCCGGCCGGTTTGACAAGGTGCAGCCGTTGATCGGTATTGCCGAGCGCGCCGCGCCGGGTGTGTCGCGCCTGGTCGAGTTCGACGGGGACTGCATCATCGGACAGCCCGACAGCAAGCTCGCCAATGGCAGCAAGGTGACGCTGCTTTTCAGGGTGCAGGCGATCGAGGCCGTGCTCACCAACGTCATGGGGGCGTTTTCCACCACTGGCCTGCGCGTGCAGATTTCCGCTGCCGGCAACATCGATGTGCTTTGGCGCAACGCCGCCGTCACTACTGTGTCAATTCTGTCCAAGACTTCGGCAGGTGCGCTGTTCACACCAGCCAGCCCGGCGCGCTGGGTCGCGGTTTGCATCGACCTGTCGAACCCGGCGGCCGAGCGCACCGAACTTCATACCTGGGTGGACCCTGCCAGCGCCACGCGCGACGTAACGGTGCTGGCCGGTGCGAATCAGCCCGGCGTCGACACCACCACCAACTTCAATGTGGTGTTGAACCAGCCATGGTGCCTCGGGCATCAGACCATCAGTTTCAGCGGCACCCCGCCCGCGTTCGGCAAATCGCGCATCGGTGATTTTACCGTGTGGAATGACTTTGTAGACTTCGATGTGCTGGCCAACCGGCAGGCGGTGGCGAACGCCGATGGCACGCCCAAGACCGCATGGGTCAGCGGCGGCGGCGTCACCGATGGCAAGACGCCGTACATGCGCCTGGCCGGCAATGCCGCCAATTTCCGCATGGCGCGCATCACCGGTAGCGGCGCGCCCGCCACGCCCGGCGCATCGGGGCAATATTTCGCCTTTGCCAACCGGACGCGCGGCGCGGGCGGCGTGCCGGCGTTCCTGACGACAATCTAGAAGGACTAGCCCCATGCCCATGGCAAATGACCCCTATCAGTCCGAAGATCGCTTCGCGCTTTCGGGCGTCGCCAGCAACGCGTTCGAGGCCACGCCCAGCAACACGGTCGATCTGCCGGTCGGCGTCAAGGCCGTCGACATCGTCAACCGCGACGCCGCCTGGCAGCGTGTTGATCTGGTGCCTGTCAATTCCCTGCCGCCAACTGCCGATGGCGCCGCCGCCGGCCGTGTCGTCCAGTTCTGGACCCCGCCCAACTCCATCCGCCCGGTGCCGATGCGCGTGCAGCGCGTGATGCTGGCCAACCTCGGCGCCAATGTCACCGTCATCTGCTACACCGACGGCAACAACGTGGCCGGCACTATCTGATGACCGACGCTGCTGTCCTTGACAGCAAGTCACAGTTTGCCGTGCGTGTCGGCCGCAACCCGTCGCAGGTGACGCGCTGGATCGCCAAGGGCCTGCTGACGGGCGATGCCCTGGTCGGCACCGGCACCAGCGCGCGCATCAATGTCGCCGAGGCGCTGCGCCAGTTGAGCAAGAAGCTCGATCTGTCGCAGCAGTTGGCGCAAGCCCACCCCCTTATCGGCCTCCCGACTGCCGCCGCCCCTGACCCGACGACGGCGGCATCTTCGGTGACGCGCGCCCCGGCTGCCGCCCCCTTGGCAGCCGGGGCTGATGCGCTGGCCGATGCGCGCAATGAACAGATCGAACTGCGCAACGCCAAGCTGCGCGCCGATATCGAACGCGGCGCCCGCGAAGATGCCGTCGCATCCGGCCAGCTGGTCGACATCGGCGCGGTCAAGCGCGCGCTGGGCCGGCAACTGCAACCGCTCGCCACCGTGTTCGACCAGGTGCCGGCCGCCGTCGCCAAGCCGCTCGCCGAACAGTTCGGCCTGCCATATAACGAAGTGCTGATCGCGGTGCGCCACGCGATGCGCCATCAGCGCCATCAGCTGTCCGAAACCCTGTCCAGCATGGCCGAAGGCACGGCCGCCTGATGCTGCACGAAGCCGCCTCTTTCCGTCATCCGCCCTATGCCGATGCCGATGCCCTGGTGGCCGACGCCATTGCCGCTGCATTGCGCCCGCCGCCGCCCGTCGATCTGGTGGCCTGGACATCGCGCAACATCATTTTCGGCCAGAACGATCCGTTCCCCGGGCCCTATGATTTCGACAAGTTCCCGTTCTTCCGCCGCCTCCTGGCGGTGTGCGGCCCCGAAGATCCGGCGCGCACCATCACGTTCCGCAAAAGCGCGCAGATCGGCGGCACTGTCGTCGGCGATGCGTTCCTGCTCGGCCTGCTCGATCTGTCGCCGGCGCTGTCGATGTGCGTGCATCCCACGCTGCCGCAGGGCCGCGCCTGGGTGAACAACAAGGTCAAGACCAAGGTGCGCGCCAGCGTTGGCCTGCAAGCCATCCTGTCGTTCGACAATCCCAAGGATGCCAAGGCGACCGAACTGCTGTTCGAACGCATCGACGCGCGCGGCGGCGTCATCGTCACCGGCGCCAATTCCGCCGCCAGCCTGTCGCAACACACCGTGAAATATCAGCATCAGGACGATCTGTCGAAATGGCAAAACAATGATGCCGGCGACCCGGAAACACAGGCCGACAGCCGCAGCCAGGCATTCGAAGATGCCAAGGTTCTCAAGACCGGCACGCCCATGGAACAGGGCAACTGCCGCGTCACCAGCGCGTTCGAGGCCGGCAGCCAGGAACATTACCATGTGCCCTGCCCGCATTGCGGTCACGTCCAGGCGCTGGAATGGCCGAACCTTCAGGCCAACATCGATGCCGCGCTGGCCGCCGACACGCCCGCCACCGATGGCGCGTTCTTCACCTGCGCCAGCGGCAACGGCTGCGTCATCGAAGAAAAGCACCGCAGCTGGATGGTCGATCCGGCCAACGGCGCCGCATGGGTCGCGCACAACACCGCTGCGCCGGCCACGCGGCTCAGCTTCCACCTGTGGACGGTCTATGCACCGCTGATGAGCTGGTCGCGCGTTGCCGAGGCCTATGTCACCGCCAAGGGTGACCAGGCCAAGGATCGCGCCTTTTTGAACGACGTGTGCGGCATCGCCGTGCAAACCGCCGGCGAAGCCCCCGACTATAATGTTCTCCACGAACGCGGCAGCGCCGCCGGCATCGACCGCGCCCGCGTCGCGCCGGGCTATTATTACCTGTTCGCCGGCGCCGATGTGCAGGCCAACCGTGTCGAGATTGGCATCTGGGCGTTCGGCCCCGATCTGCGCCGCCACCCGGTCGATCACATCGTCATCGCCGGCAGCATCGCCGGCGCCGAGGAAGCCGACGTCAAGGCCGAGCTGGACAAGCTGATGGCGCGCAGCTGGCCCGATGCCTGGGGCAAGCCGGTAACGCTGACCGCCCTTGCCATCGATGTCGGCTATGAACGGCAAAAAGTGCTGGACTGGGTCAAGCGTCACCCGCCGAGCCGCGTGACGCCCGTGGTCGGCAGCAAGAACGATCACGCTGCCGTCATCGGCGCGGTGCAAACCAAGGAAACACTGGCCGGCGGCAAGCGCCGCCGCGCCGAACGCATCGTCTATGAAGTCGGCGCAGCCCAGCTCAAGGCATTCCTGTACGGCGATTTGCGCAAGACCGACCCGATGACCCGCGCTGCCGTCGCCCTGGTGCGCGGTTTCTCGCTGGATTGGTATGAACAGCTGACCGCCGAAGTGCGGCTCGAGGTCGAGGACAAGCGCCACCGCAAGGCCTGGCGCTGGGACGTGCTCAAGGGCCGCCGTAACGAAGTGCTCGACTGCGCCGTCTATGCCCATTGGCTGGCCGAACTGCGCGGTTGGAAACGCATCACCGCCGAGCAATGGCAGACCGTCGCCGCCAACATGGACGGCCCCGGCCGCGACACGCAGGGCGCGCTGTTCAGCGATGCCCTGCCCGACCAGGTCGCCGCCGCGGCGCCGGGCCCGGCTGCCGTGCAACAGAACGAAACCCCGCCCGCATCATCTGCGCCGCGCCGCGCCGAATCCGATGCAGACGATTATTGGAACAGGTTCAGCTGATGGCTTTCACCCAATCAGACCTTGACGCGATCGACCGCGCCATCGGCTCGGGCCTCACCAGCGTCAAATATGCCGATGGCAGCACCGCCGCCTATCGCAGCCTGGATGAAATGCTGCGCGTGCGCGACATGATCGCCGGGCAGGTGGCGCCTACGCCGCGCGCGGCCGGCGTCAACCCGCGCACCGCCTTGGCGACGTTCGAATGAGCTTTCTTGATGACATCATCGGCGCGTTCGCGCCCGGCATGGCCCTTGACCGGGTACGCGCCCGCATGGCGCTGGACAAGCTGCGCGAATATGAAGCCGCGCGCCCCGGTAACCGCCGTGTCGAAAGCTGGCGGCGCCGCGATGCCGGCCCGCAGGGAGAAGTGGCGCGCGGTGCCAGTGATGTCCGCCGCCTGGTGCGCGACCTGCTGCGCAACAATGGCTATGCGACGCGCGCCCACCGCAAGCTGGTGTCGGCAACCATCAGCACCGGCATCACCGGCGCCGTGCTGGACGCCAAGGGCCGCCCGGCATCGGCAGCGCTGCGCGATACCTGGAACCGTTATGTCGATGAGGCCGACTGGTGCGGCGAACATGACCTTTACGGTCTGCAAATGCTCATCGCGCGCGCCGTTTATTCCGACGGCGAAGCGCTGCTGCGCCGCTATCGCACCAGCTTTGATGCCAACACCCGCACGCCGCCGTTCCGCTGGCAGGTGCTCGAGGTCGATCACATCGACGCCGGCAAGTTCGATCTGGTGCGCGGGGCCGCCGACAATGGCTTCATTGATCGCGGCATCGAATATGACGCGCGGGGCCGCAAGGTCGCGCTGTGGCTGTATCCAGATCACCCGCAGAACCTGACGCCCTATCTGCGCAGCCGCTTCGAATCCGAACGCGTGCCGATCGGCGAAGTCGTGCAGATCTATGACACGCTGCGACCGGGACAGGACCGTGGCGTCTCGATTTTCTCGCCGGCGATCATGCCGCTGAGCGACCTGGCCGATTACCTGACCAAGGAAGCAATGCGCAAAAGCATCGAGGCGGCGCTGGCGGTGTTCATCACCACGCCCGAAAATCCCGATCAGGGCGGCCTGACGCTGGGTGCCGGCGCCGGCAGTGACGCCGCCAGCACCGACGGCGCCGGCAATACCCTGTCGCGTCTGATGCCCGGCATGATCACCCGGTTGAAACCCGGTGAAGCGGTCGACCCCGGCCCGGTGGCGCCCGTCGGCGATATGTCGCCGTTCGTGCAGCAAATGGGCTTTCTGGCGGCGGCCGGCGTCGGCGTGATGTACGAGCATATGACCGGCGATTTTCGTAACGTGAATTACAGCAGTTTTCGCGTCGGTAGCTTCGACTTTGGCCAGTTCATCGAACAGCAGCAATGGCTTGTGTTCGGTCAGCGCATGTGCCGCCCGATGGCGCAGGGCTTTACCGAAGGCGTGGCCGCGCTGGGTATCAGCGGCGCCGCCGGCGTCAACCTGCGCTGGACGCCGCCGAACCCGGTGGTAAGCCCCGACCCCGAAAAGGACGCCCGCGCCGACAAGCTGCAAGTTGAAATGCTGGTCAAGGCACCGTCGGAAATATCCGGCGCCCGTGGCTGGCAGCACGGCGAAATGCTGGAACGCATCGCCGCCGACATGCTTGCCGCCGACGCTGCGCTGCCGCCCGGCAGCCGCAGCACCGCAGATCCGCGCAACCCCAAGGCCGGCACCGCCCCCGCGCCCGCGCCCAATCAGGAGAACCCCCCCAATGCCTGACACCCTGGCACAGCCGCGCACGCTGCCGACGCAGCAGCGCAGCCTGACGATCCGCGCCGACACCTTCGATCCGGCCACGCTCGAGCTTGAAGTGGTGGCCAGCACCGGCGCCCGCCGCACAATGTTCGATTGGGACCGCTGGCAGCAGGTTGACGAAGAACTGGCGATCGATGCCACCGCCATCCGGCTCGACCGGATGAACAACGGCGCGCCGGTGCTGAACAGCCACCAGTCGCATGAACTGGAAAACCAGATCGGCGTTGTCATCCCCGGCAGCACGCGGATCGAGGGCGGCCAGTTGCTGGCCCGCGTCCGCCTGTCGCCGCGCGCATCGATCGCCGATGTCGTCGCCGACATTCAGGCCGGCATCATCCGCAATATTTCCGTGGGCTATATCGTCCATGAATACACGATTACCGACCGTCCCGGCGAGCGCCCGCTGATGCGCGCCACCGACTGGGAACCGGCTGAAATTTCGTTCGTGCCCGTCCCCGCCGATCCCGGCGCCGGCGCACGCAGCGAATCCGCGCAGGGCGGCACCCCCTGCATCATCCGCCGCGCGGCCATTGTGGCGCCGGCCAACCCGGAGGCAACCATGCCCGAAACCACCCCGGTGGCGGAAAACCCATCCGCTCCCATCGTCGCCCGTGCTGCTGATCCGGCGCCGGTTTCTGCTGTCACCCACGAACCGGCTGTCACTGGCACCGTGCTGCTCACTGCCGCGCGCAATGCCAACCTGTCGCAGGATGACATCGCCGCGCTTCAGGATGTCCATGCCGCCACCCCGCTGACGCGCACCGCGCTGATGGCCAACATCGGCGAACGCTTTGCTGCTCGTGACATCGCAGCGCCCACCAATGGCCGCGTGCAGGTCACGCGCGACGCCGGCGATACCGCCCGCGCCGGCTTTGAAGATGTGCTGCTCAGCCGCATGAATGCCCGCCACCAGATGACCGATCTGGGCCGCCAGTTCCGCGGCATGCGCATGATCGACATGGCCCGCGACATGCTGTCCCAGCGCGGCGCCGATGTCCGCACGCTGGTGCCCAATGAAATCGCTATTCGTGCCCTTGGCATGGGGACCAGCGATTTCCCGGCACTGATGGCCAATGTGCTCAACAAGCGCCTGCGCGATCAGTATCAGGAAAATCAGCCGACCTACATGCAGTGGGCACGCCGCGCGGCACCGCTGCCCGATTTCAAGGCGCGTTCCGTCGCGCAGTTGTCGGGCGCGCCCGATCTGCTGCCGGTGAACGAGGCCGGCGAAATCAAGCACGGTGCCTGGAGCGACAACGGCGTCAGCTATCGTCTGGCGACCTATGCCCGCAACACCACCATCAACCGTCACACGCTGATCAATGACGATCTGGGCGCGCTCGAACGCTGGGCCGTCGGCTATGCCGCCGCCGCCCGTCGTCTTGAAAACCGTCTGGTCTATGCGCAGCTGACCGGTGCCGGCACCTATGGCGGCGCGGATCTGTTCACGGTCGGCAATGCCAACCTTGCCGCCGCCGGCGGTGCCATCGGCGCCACCACTCTGGGTGCAGCGCGCACGGCGATGCGGGTGCAGAAAGGCCGGCAGCTCGAAGAACTGAACGTCGCCCCGCGTTACCTCATCGCCCCGGCGGCGCTGGAGCAGGTCGCGCTCAACTTCACCAGCGCCAACATGCTGGCCAATGCGGCCGGCAGCATCAACCAGTTCGCGGAAAACGGCCGCACGCCGCTGATCCCGATCATTGATGCCGTGCTTGACGGCGCCAGCGCAACCCGCTGGTATTTGGCCGCCGACAGCAGCCAGATCGACACCATCGAATATTGCTATCTCGAAGGCGCCGAAGGCGTCCAGCTGGCCAGCAAGGAACTGGGCGGCGTCGATGGCATCATGTTCGAGGCGCTGATCGACTTTGTCGCTGCCGCCATCGATCACCGCGGCCTGTACGCCAACCCCGGCGCGTAACCGCCGGCCACGCTTCCTCCCCAAGGAACCGACTGACGGGCTGGCAGGCAACTGCCGGCCCGTCGTCTTTTTCCGCCCAGCCCAGGAAAGGCTCAATCCATGCGCAATTACGTTCAGCCGGGTGAGATTCTCACCCTCACCGCTCCCTATGCCGTCACCGCCGGCCAGGGTGCGCTTGTCGGCGCCGCCTTTGGCGTTGCCATCAACGATGTCGCCAACGCCGCCGCCGGTGAATTCGGCCTCACTGGCGTGTTCGACCTGACCAAGGCCGCTGGTGCCAGCACCGGCGGCGCCCAGGGTGCCGCTGCGTTCTGGAACAACAGCACCCGCGTCGTCACTGCCGTGTCGTCCGGCAACACCCGCATCGGTGTGTTCGCCAACACCGTGGCCGATGGTGACCTGGTCGCCCGCGTCCGCCTCAACGGCAGCTTCTAAGCTGCCATGCCATCCCCGCTGCTCGCCTTGCGCACTGTGCTTTTTGCTACGGGTGCATCCGAGGTTGTTACTTATCTTGCGCCCGTCACGCCGTCGGACCCCAATCCCACGGCAATATCGGTCCGCATGGTGCGCAGCGGGGACATGGCCGGCAGCCTGTCCGGTCAGGGCAACCCCCTGACCGGCATCAGTTTTGAAATACCCCGCGGCGTGTTGCCGGCTGCGCCGCTGCAAACCGGCGCGATCACCGACACCGCCGGCACGGTCTATCGCATCACGCAAGTGACCAATCAGGACTTCACCAACAGCTTCGTCTGCGTGGTGATCCAGCAATGACGGCCCGGCGCGAATTGATCATTCAGGGCGTGCTGGCGGCGCTGGCCGCTGTGCCCGGCCTGGCGCTGCCGCCGCTGCGCCAGCCCAATGCCGACCCGACCAGCTACCCGGCGCTCAAGATCGACGATCTGGGCCACACCAAGCTGGAAAGCGACGCCACGCACAGCCTGTACCGCCTGCGCCTGATGGTGTCCGGCTATGTCCAGGGCGGCACCGAGGCGGCGACCGATGCGGCCCTGAACGAACTTTATGGCGATGTGGTGCGCGCCGTGATGGTCGATCCGCAACTCGGCGGCCTGTGCGACCTGATCGACGAAGGCGATCTCGAGCGCGAAGTGTCGGCGCTGTCGTCCCGTTCCACCGGCGCCATGGACCTGATGCTGTTTATCGAATTCCGCACCCGCACCCACAACCCCGATCTGATTTAAGGAGACATCATCATGGCTGACGGTCCCATCATTCTTGGCCGGCAGGAGGCAATCCTGTTCAAATTGCAGGCATCGCCCGGCACCGATGCCGCGCCAGTGCCGACGCTCGATGCGGTCCCGTTCAACCGGGGCACCTATTCCGACGGTGAAGCCACGCGGCTGATCGAGGCCGTGGAAGCGAGCGATGGCCTTGCCGCCGGCGCGCCGGTCATCGCCGGCCAGTCCGTGCCGATCAGCTTCACGTTCCAGCTCAAGGGCGCCGGCGCCGGCACCACCTACACCTCGGTGATCCGCCCGCCGCATCATGCCGTTTATGCCGCCTGCGGCCTCAAGCCGTTTTTTCAGGCGGCTGTGGCCACGACGCTGGCCACCGCCGGCACCACCACCGCCGCCACGTTGCAGACGCCCTATGTCGCCACGGCGCAGGCGTATCGCGGCATGCCGATGAATGTGACCGCCGGGCCGAATTCCGGCGAGGCGCTGCTGTGTTCCGATTATACCGTGGGCCGTGTTGCGACCTTTGCCGATCTGCTCGGCACGGCCATGACAGCGGCCTCCAGCATCGCTGTGCCGGCCAACTGGACCTATGCGCCCACGTCGCCGGCCGATGCCGCCGCCCGCGCCACCGACCATCCCGGCGCGACGCTGTACCGTTATGTCGGCGGCAAGCTGCGCAAGTTCATCGATGTGCGCGGCCAGATCACCATCAACGGCAATAGCTCGAACGTCGGCACCGCCACGTTCCAGGGCACCGGCACGTTCGTCGATGAAACCGATGCGGCGTTCCCGACCACGCTGGCCATCGCCGGCCATAGCGCGCCGCTGATCTTGCAGGGCAACAACGTGTCCGAGGCGTTCCTGATCAACCGCCGCCCGCTGGCCATCAGCCAGTTCAGCCTGGCCATGTCGGCCACCATCGAAACCCCAGACGATCCGAACACGGCCAATGGCTTTGGCGAAGCGATCATCGGCGGGCGCACGCCGCTGTTCAGCTGCGACCCGCTGCAATCGCAGGTCGCCACGCGCAACACGCTGGCCGATATCGTGGCTGGCAACCGCTACACCGGCGCGATCCGGGGCGGCTATACCGCCGGCAACCGCTGGGGCCTGACCATGCCGCTGATGCAGCCCGTCAGCCGTGCCGAGGCCGACCGGGGCGAAGCGCGCAGCGAAAACACGCAGCTGCGCGTGCTCAACCCCGGCAAGGATGCGCAGGGCCGGGACAATGACTTCGTCCTGAACTTCTCGTGATCCCGTCCAGTCTGGCCCCGATTCGCCGCACGCCGCCCTGGCGTTGCGGCGATGACGGGGCGCCGTTGCCCGGTGCCGTCACCTTTCTGGTGCGGCCCGGCACGGTTATCGAACGCGCCACGCTTGAGGCTGATCTGGCTGGCCCGCCGTACAATGCGCCGTCGGTGATGCGCCACGAACGGCTCGATACGGCGCTGGCGGCGGTGCACAAGCTGCTCGACGGCGAAGCCCGCGATCAGGCCGCCGAGGCGTTGCAGGCCGTGCGTGCCGCCTATGTCGCCGGCGAGGCCAAGGACACGCTGGATGATGACCATCAGCAGTTGATCACCGCGCTGGAACCGGGCCTGCGCCTGTGGCCGGATTATGCCGCGCTGCTTCAGGCCGAGGCCCGCCGCCAGACCCTGTTGCCCGTCGTGGCGGTGCAGCGGTTCCTGGTCGGGTGGGAGGGTATCGACGACGCGTTTGAACGTGACCGTTACGGGCTGGTCACCGATGCGTGCATGGCCAAGATCAGCAGCATCGATCTGACATGGCTGGGCTGGCAGGTCTATCAGATGCTGTATGCGGAACAGCATCGCCCTTTCTTGCAGCCGCCGTCGCCGTCCGGCGGGAACCGGCCAGTTTCCAGGGCGGGCGCAAGGCGCCGTTTGGCGGCGAAGGCTGGGACATCGGCGGGCGCATCTGGACCGAAAACCCCCGCCTGACCCTGCCGCCATGGGTGTGGCCGGTCATCGATATCTGGATGGTGGCGCGCACCCCCGGCCCGATGGGCGGCATGATGAAACTGTTGCCCTGCGGCGGCGCTGCCGGTGAACAGCCCGCCGCGCTGATGGACGCGCTCGATATGGTCGACGGCCTCATCAACCCGCCAAAGGACGACGCATGACAGGCCTTGCCGAACTGGTGTTCGATACCGCCGATCTGCGGCGTTTCGCCGGCCGGCTCGAGCGGGCTGTGCTCGAGGTCGCCCGCGACACGGTGCGCGACGAAGCGCGCAGCCTTGAACGGCAATATGAAAACGCCTTTGAGGCAGCGGGCGCCGGCAAGCTGTCGCGCGCCTGGGCCAGCGCTGTGTTCCCCAAGACCGGCCTGTCCGAGGCGCCGACCGGCACGGTGTTTCCCAAGGGCAAGGCGCGCACGCGCGGCGCGGTGCAGGCCTTTGCCGGCGGCGCCCGCATCAAAAGCCGCAGCGGCGATCTGCTGGCGATTCCGCTGCGCGCGGCGGGCCGGCGGTTCGCCGGGCGCGGCAAGGTGCCGCTGTCGCCGCGCGAATGGGAACAGCGCACCGGGCTGGAACTGTACCCGGTCAAGCTCAAGGGCAAGCTGTATCTGGCCACCGATGGCATCGCGGGCCGCAAGACGGGGCGGGTCGCGGTCGCCGCCACGCAGCGCCGCCTGGCGCAGGGCCGCGCGGTCAAGCGGCTGCTGATTTTCATCCTGCTGCCGCCGTTCGATTTTGCCCAGCGCGTCAATCTGGATGGCCTGAACGCCGCCGCACAGGCATCGCTGCCCCGCACGTTCCTCAATCGGTTTCAGGCGCGCGTCGATGCGCTGGAAGGGGCTGGCGGGGCGTGACGGATTGCATTATGACCATGGGAATGAACGGTGATGCGTTCCCAGCAAATGTGGCCCAGATCCCCGATGGGTCCGGCTACCGCCACGGCGCGCAGGCGCTGGCGTTCGTCGGCCTTGCCTGTCTTTTTATCGATGTGTCTGCCGGGCTGGCCTTTCTGGGCGCGTCCGGCATGGTCGCCCTGATCGGGCAGATCATCGGTTATCTGCACATTCTCGAGCGGCGCCTGATCGCGCTGCACCGGAAACCTTAGCACCAAACCTTAACCGGCACCCATGGCCCTGGCAGGAAACTGCCGGGGTTTTTCGTGTCATCAGGAGCCCCAATGGCATCATCGGCCGAAATCGGCGCCCGCATGACCCTGAACAGCCGGCAGTTCCTGTCGCAGTTCAGTGGCACCATCGACCAGGCGACGGCGCGCGCCCGTGACGGTGGCCGGCAGATCGGCGCGGCGCTGGGTGAGGAAGCCGGCGCCGGCCTGCGCAACCTGGCCGGCAACATCCCCGTCATCGGCTCCAGCCTGACCGCCCTGTCGGGGCCGTTGCTGGGTGTGGCCGCCGGTGTCGGCGCCGTGTCGGCTGCGTTCGCGCTGGGCATCACCGAGGCGGAAAGCTATGGCGATGCCACCCGCCAGCTTGACGCCGTGCTCAAGGCCACCGGCAACACCACCGGCCTGACATCGCAGCAGCTGCGCGACTTTGCCGACGAACTCGAGGGCAGTTTCGCCATCGGCGCCGAAGAAATCCTGAAGGCCGAACAGGTGCTGTCATCGTTTGGCGGCGTGGCCGGGTCCACCTTCACCGATGCCATCCGCCTCGCTGGGGATCTGTCGGCAGTTTATGGCGGCGATTTGTCCAGCAATTCCGAAAAGCTGGGCACGGTGCTGCAAAATCTGGCGCAGGGCAGCGTCGACGGGCTGTCCAAGGGCTTCAAGTTTCTTGGTGTCGCCCAGATCGAGGCCATCGAGGCGCTGGCCAAGTCCGGCCAGACCTATGAGGCGCAGCGCGCGCTGCTCGATGCCCTGAAAAACACAGTCGGCGGCGCGGGTGAAGCAAATGCCGGCGGGCTGTCGGGTGCGTTCTTCAGGTTGAAGGATGCGTTCGGCGATGGAGCGCGCCAGCTGGCCACCGACACCGGCGCCTATGAGGGCGCGATCGGCGCGCTGGATGGCATGACCAGCGCGGTCGAGCGCAACCTGAACGCGCTGGAGCGCATCCGCCGCGATGGCATCGGCACCGAATTCGTGCGCGAACTGCGCGAGCTGGCCGGCCTGCCCGTGGGCGCCGATGCGCCGCGCGTGGCAGCGGCAAAGCCGTTCACCGCCAGCGACCGGGCGCGCGTGGGTCTGGGCGGTGTCGATGATATCGCCGCCCGCGCCGCTGCCGACACGGCACGGGCCGAAGGCGATGCCGCCCGCGCCACCGAAGCGTTGGCGGCCGCCGCCAAGAAAGTCGCCGACGAACAGGAACGCGCCGGCAAGGCCGTGCTGGCGCAGGAAAAGGCGCTGCGCGACCTGATCGCCGATGCCGAATTTCAGGCCAGCCTGGCGTTCAAGACCAAGGACGCCGCCGAACAACTGCTGGCCATCCGCCGCGCCGAACGCGCCGTGGGCCGCGAACTGACAGCGCAGGAACGCGACCGGCTGCTGATCGCCGGCGAGCGCGCCCGCCTGGGCCCGGCGGGCGCGGGCGCCGGCGATCAGGCGGGGGCGCGCGGGGTGGCCCGC